>JAWXCP010000234.1:0-69168 GCA_034408685.1 Hyphomicrobium aestuarii
CCCGGCGTGCCGTCACACGTGCAGTGGGTCTATGCCGCCATGATGATCGTCGGGCTCGCCGGATGGCGTACGGCGCGCGTTTGGTGGCGACGGGTGTGGCCGCTTGAAAAGCCAGGTGAATATGCCAGTCGTGTGGGATGGCTCATCGCGCGGGGGCTACGGTTTGCCGTGTTCGCATTCGCCTTTTTGCCGCTGGCGGGTCTACCAGCAGCCGTGGCCGGGTTCCTGGTAAAGCCAAGGCGCGAAGCCGGTCACGCGCGACGGCGAAACCTGAAATAGGCGCAGCGGCGGCCTTCGCGGTGCGCTTTCTGCTCGTAACGCGTCTCCGGCCAGTCGGCGCTACGCACGCGCCAATCCTCGGGGCCGGAGGCCGGCCATTCGATGTCGGGATGCCCATGGACAGCTCGCAAAATCGTGCGCGCATAATCGCTGATGTCGGTCGCCACGCGCAACTCCGCGCCGGGCTTCAGCGCCGCTGCAAGCAGGTCGAGCGTATGCGGGTTGATGAGGCGCCGCTTGGCCTGCTTCTTTTTCGGCCACGGATCGGGGAACAGTACAAACGCGCGTGACAGAGACGCTGGCGGCAACCAGCGGAGCAGCGCACGGGCATCGTCTGGATACAAGCGAATGTTGCCAAGTCCGCCGGCTTCGATGCCGTCCAAGGCTTTGATGACGCCGTCTTGAAACGGCTCGCAACCAATCATAGTGACGTCGCGGTTGGCGCCCGCCTGCCACAACAGATGTTCAGCGCCGCCAAAACCAATTTCGAGCCAGATCTCACGGGAGAGATCGAGCTGTTCGGCAGCCGGACGCCCCAAGTCTAGATCGAACTGAGGCAGCAGTTCGTCATACAGCCGGATCTGGCGAGCCCGCGTTGCCCGGCCCCGGCGACGGCCAAACGACCGGAGTTCGTCACATTGAGCCCGAACGCGCTCCGGGATCATCACTGCAGGATCATCATGATCCTGCGGCTTTGGCGATAAAGCCATGCTCACGCAAAAACCCGACGCTCAGACCGCCTTCAAGATGGCATCGGCGAGGTCGGTTTTTTCCCACGAGAAGCCACCATCCGCGTCGGCAGGGCGACCGAAGTGGCCGTAGGCCGACGTGCGCGCATAAATCGGCTTGTTGAGGTCGAGATGCCGCCGGATGCCGGTTGGCGACAGGTCCATGCACGTGTCGAGCGCGGCCTCGATCTTGGCTTCGTCGACCTTGCCGGTCCCGTGCGTGTCAACGTAGATCGACAACGGCTTGGCAACGCCGATGGCGTACGCCAGCTGGATTGTGCAACGGTCGGCGATACCGGCAGCCACGACGTTCTTTGCGAGGTACCGCGCGGCGTAAGCTGCCGAGCGGTCCACCTTCGTCGGGTCCTTGCCAGAGAACGCGCCACCACCGTGGGGCGCTGCCCCGCCGTACGTGTCGACAATGATCTTGCGGCCAGTCAACCCGGAGTCACCGTCTGGTCCGCCGATGAAGAATTTACCGGTTGGATTGATGTGCCAGACGCAATCTTTGCCGATCCAGCCCTCAGGAAGCGCAGCGCGCACGTATGGCTCGATGATGGCGCGAACATCGTTCGACGTCAGGTCTTCGACAACGTGTTGGTGCGACACGACGATCTGCGTCACGCCGACCGGTTTACCGTCTTCGTAACGCACCGTGACTTGGCTCTTGCTGTCGGGGCCGAGCTTGGCGACTTCGCCGATCTTGGCTTTACGCGCGCGTGCCAAATCCTCGAGAATTTTGTGGCTGTAATAGATCGGCGCCGGCATCAACTCGGGCGTTTCGCGGCAAGCGTAACCGAACATGATGCCCTGATCGCCGGCACCCTCTTCCTTGTTGGTCGGCTGCTTGGCATCGACGCCAGCCGCGATATCGACCGACTGAGGATGCAGCAGAACTTCAATTTGGGCGGTGTCCCAATGGAAGCCGTCCTGTTCGTAGCCGATATCTTTGATGGCCATTCGTGCGGTGTGGGCGATCAAATCCTTCGTCACGGTGTTGGGGCCGCGTGTCTCACCCGCGATGACAACGCGGTTCGTGGTCGCCAGCGTCTCGCAGGCCGCGCGGATATCCCACGGATCGAGACCGGCTCTGGGGCCCTCGCGAAAAAACAGATCGACGATCTCGTCGGAGATGCGGTCGCAGACCTTGTCGGGGTGGCCCTCGGAGACGGATTCGCTGGTGAAGAGATAGGATTTGCGCGCCACGGGGCCCTCTGACAGTCGAAGGAATTTGCGACAGGATATTGGAGAACGGTCGGTATGTGTCAGTCTTTAAAGGAGGGGTCAAGGTGAGGGGTATCACGGCATTCGGACGAAACAGCGCATCCGCCAGAACGCTGAGCCGCACTCCGGCGAGGCACGCTGTCCCGCCAAAAACGCGAGCTGAGCGGCGGCAACTCAGTCCGGTCAGCCGTTTTTCGTCACTACTCAGTCTTCGGCGTCGTTTGTCTCAGGCTCCGGCTCGGCAAGTGAGCGGACGAGGTCGATGATGGCGCGGCGAACTTTAGGTTCGGACACGCGCGAGAACGCCTTGTTCAGCTCGAGCCGTTCGCGGGTACTGTGAAACTCGACAATGAAAGGCTCGCTTGGCCGTTCGCCGAAACCGCGAGCCTGCCCGTTGGCATTAACCGAATTGGGATCGATTTCATCGAAGAAATACTGGATAGGCACGCTCAGCACATGGGCGAGGTCAAATAGCCGACTGGCGCCTACTCGGCTGACGCCCTTCTCGTACTTCTGAACCTGTTGGAACGTAAGGCCAAGCTGTTCGCCGAGCTTTTCCTGGCTCATACCAAGCAGCATGCGACGCAGTCTTAGTCTCTGGCCGACATGGGTATCGATCAAGTTGGCGCGTCTGGCGTTGCGTTCACCCCCAATATCGCTCGCACCGGTGCTTTCTGCCATTATCTCAATCCATGTCGGGCCCGAGATGGGGCGCTTCCAAAAGTCGTCCCGCTAGCGTCAACCTAGAGTTTTAAACGGGCAGTACCAACATAAACGAAAAAACGATACGCGACAAACAATAGCAGTATCAGAGCGTTCACCAAAATAAATGCGTAGGCACCCAGCGCCGATGCGACCGTACCACGATACGCCGACGGCAGTGATGTGTCGAATGTTCCGACCACGTCGAGTTCAAGTTTTTTGCGGACCCGGCCATCTGGACCAATCAATGCCGAAATACCATTGTTGGCTGCCCGAACGACGGGTAGCCCCAGTTCCACCGCCCTGACCCTTGCTTGATGGAAATGTTGTTCTGGCCCGATGCTGCGACCAAACCAGCCATCGTTGGTGGCGATGACAATGAAGCGCGGGCGTACGCCATCGGGTCCAACGACACCCACGATTTCGCTCGGAAAGATGGCTTCATAACAGATAACAGGCGCGAACGGTGGGAGACCTGGCACCGACATTGCGCGTTTGGGCAATGGGCCGGGTGCGAAACCGCCGCGTTGCCGCACAAGGTTTTGTAACCCGATCGCCTCCAAGACATGCGGGAACGGCAAGTATTCGCCGAACGGCACGAGATGAACCTTGTCGTAAAGCGCCACGAGCTTTCCGGTAGTATCGATCGCAGCGAGGCTATTGTGGACCGGCGCAGGCGAGATGCGTTCATCACCGCGGCGCAGTACGCCCGCGATCAAGTGGACACCGTCGGGCAGCATCTCAGCGATCGCGTCGAGCGCCTCTTGGTTGTGCAGCGGGCCGAACGGCATCGACGCTTCCGGCCAGACAACATGGGTGATCCCCTCAAGCCCGTCGGTCCGGCCATTCGCGTCCTGGTGCGATAGGGCGAGATGGCGCGCGAAGAACTCCCCCTGTTTCTCTCCCCGCCACTTGTCGCGCTGTGGAATACTCGGCTGCACGACACGCAGCTTGACGTTTGGAACATCGGACGGAGCGGGCGCTGCAAGCCGCATCGTGCCGTAGGCATAAGCGCCAGCCAGTGGCGCAATCGTAAAGGCGGCGATCGTCAGTAGCGCCGTGCGGGATCGCGCAGCCGGTGCCGTCGCCAGTACGGCGAGCGGTATCATGGTGACGATGAACGCGAGAGGGGTCAGGCCGTACATCCCGACCAGTGCTGCGCTCTGCAGCAGTTCGATCGGTGCCGTCAGGACAAGGCCAGGATTGTGCCACGGGAACCCTGTGAACGCATGCCCGCGCACCCACTCGACAACGGAAAACACGACCGCCAGTATCAGAATACGGCGAACCGTGCCCGGCACCCCGGTCTCGGCACGCAGCCCCAGTACGTTCCAAGCCCAAAGTGTGCCAGCAGCCCCAAGCGCCCAATACAGCGCCATTCCGGCTGGCAGCAACGTGACGGCAAACGGCAGCATCCAGGCAAAGATCTCAGCCTCGACGAGAAACGCTTCCCCGATCCAATAGAGCCCGGTGAAAAAATATCCGAACGCGAACAGGAAGCCGGCAGAGGCCGCGTGCCACATCGGCCTGAGCGGCGTTAGATCATCCAGCAGCTTGCGATCCGACCGCCTTACACCCGACCGCCTAACAGCAGACCGCCTGACATCCGACCCCCGGACTGCAGAGCCCCGGACTGCAGAGCCCCGGACTGCAGAGCCCCTGTCACTCGCCGCCTCGATCGCCCAATACAAGACCGGGAACGTCAAGAATAACACCGGCCAGGCAAAGAACGGTGCGTGGGCGAGTGTCGATACCGCCCCAGTGCCGACCAGCAGCACCAGCTTGCGCAACCGTCCCATCGACCGCACCGTCGATGCCACCATGGCGAAACGCGACGCTCTATCGGCACTCGCATTTTCGCCAGCGGCGGTGTTCCCGCCTGCCGCATCCGTCATGATTGGTCAGCTCCTGGGCGCTGCCGTCGCGTCCAGGCCGCTCGCTGGAAGAAGCCGGGACGGGTCGATCCTGAGCCGCTTGATGCGGCGCGCGTCAGCGTCGAGCACTTCAAGTTCGAGACCCGAATGCGGATGGCGGACGATCTCGCCACGCGTCGGCACACGGCCGAGAATATGGAACACAAGTCCACCCAGCGTATCGGCTTCCTCAGCCTCGTCTTCGCTGACGATCGTTCGGCCAAGCAACTCTTCGAGTTCGGCGATCGTCGCCCGGGCCGACGCGCTCAGCGTGCCAGCGGCATCGCGAACGATATGGTGTTCCTCGTCGTCGTATTCGTCTTCGATGTCGCCGACGATTTGCTCCACTAGGTCTTCGATCGTCACCAGACCGTCGGTTCCACCGTACTCGTCGACGACCAGCGCCATATGGTTGCGCGTCGCCTGCATGCGGATGAGCAGGTTCATCGCCGGCATTGATGGCGGGACGTAGAGGACCGGCCGTTTGATCTTGAGCGCCGAAATTGGCTGCGTCAGGTCGACGTTGGAGAGCTGCAGCGAACTGAGCGGCGGCCGCACTGGCAGATTATCCGTTGCGAGCGCGGTCGTTGCCGTAGCGGCGATGTGCGCGCCGGTGTCTATGCGATTGCGTTCGCCTTCGATAACGCCCGCTTCGACGATCCATGGCAGTAGATCCTTGATGTGGACCATGCCGCGCGGGTCATCGAGCGTTTCATTATAGATCGGGATGCGCGAGATGGCGGCGTCCTCGAACGTCCGCAACAGCTCCGACAGCGGCTCGCTCTCGTCGAGCGCGATGATATCGGCGCGCGGCACCATGATGTCGACAACGCGCTTTGCGCCAAACCGCAACATGCGCAGCATCATCTGCCGCTCCTCAGCCGAAAACGCCGACTGGCTCGCCGCTTCCTGGCGCAGCGCCCCCTCGATCGTATCGCGCAACGTCGGCGCGCCGGGCAATCCCAGCCGCTGGCGGATCGCCGACAGCCAGCCCTGGGGTGTGGGTTGGGCGGCGGCAAGCGAAGCGGACCTACTCTCGTCAGCAACGGGAGCTGGAAGCGCGGTGGCAGTGTTCACGTCTAGTCGGGTGCTGGTTTGGTCGTTGGCCATCGTCGTCATGGGGTTGTATCGCGTCCCGTCTCCACAACCGGATCGCTGCCGGCGTAGGGATCGGGCACGCCGATGGTCGCAAGGATTGCCGTTTCGAGGCGTTCCATGCGGGCGGCATTATCGTCGGTATCGTGGTCGAGGTGGAGCAAGTGCAAAAGTCCGTGCACGACAAGGTGCTGGAGATGGTGATGCGGCGGAATTCCGAGTTCGGCTGCCTCGCGGAGAATAGTCTCTTCCGAGAGTGCGATATCGCCCAGGAAAATGCGCTCCTCAGGAGGAAGCGCCGTCTTGCTCAGTCGAGCCGGGCGACGGACCGGCGGCGCTGGAAACGACAGAACGTTGGTTGCCTTGTCGATGCCGCGAAACATGTGGTTGAGCACCGCGACCTCGGCATCATGGGACAGGGCGATGGCTGCTTCGGCTCTCAGATTTGGCACCGCTCGGTCCCGGTCGTCAGCTGCCCCGAGTACTGCTGCCCCCGGTAATGCAGCCGCCGGTAATGCAGCCCCCGGTAATGCAGCCCCCGGTAATGCTGCCCCGAGTAATGCTGCCCTCGGTAATGCCGGACCGCCCGCCGTTGTTCCAGTCGGCAACGGGACGAGCTCGGAGCCGGACCCATCGGCACGCGTGTCTGGTCGGTTGGCAACAGCGTCGGCCGCCTGTTCGATCAACGTGTCGAGCGTCAAGCCGCCATGGTCCCACGTGGCGCTGAGCCAGTGAGGGGACGCGACGTCCCCATCGTCTTGGCCACGCACGATATGGACGATGAGTTGCCGAGGATCGCTACTGTCTGGGTCGGCGTCAGTCGCGCCGTCGGGCCCGGAAGCGTTGGCGGCCGCCTTTTTCGACGCCGCTCCACTGATCGCTTTAGCTGGCGGTTTTTGGTCTCGGGTCATTTCTTCGCGTCGTAAGCTTCGACGATCCGCTGGACCAGATCGCGGCGAACGATGTCGCTGTTGACGAACCGTATAGCCTCGATACCGCGAATGTCCTTGAGCGTCGCTAGCGCCTCGTCGAGGCCGGACTTGGTGCCCGGCGGCAGGTCGATCTGCGTCGGATCGCCATTGACGAACATCTTCGAGCCCTCGCCGAGGCGGGTCAGGAACATTTTCATCTGCATCGTCGTCGTATTCTGGGCCTCGTCGAGGATCACAGCCGCGTTGGTCAGCGTCCGGCCGCGCATGAAGGCGAGCGGGGCAATCTCGATCGTGCCGTTGGTGATCTCTTTTTCGACCGTCTGTTTGTCGAGGCAGTCGTGGAGCGCATCATACAGCGGGCGCAGGTAGGGATCGACCTTGTCCTTCAGGTCGCCGGGCAGAAAGCCAAGCCGTTCGCCAGCCTCGACGGCCGGTCGCGAAAGAATGATTTTTTCGACCTTCTTTTTTTCCCACAAGTACGCTGCATAGGCGACCGCGAGATAGGTTTTGCCGGTGCCCGCTGGGCCGACGCCAAAGACCAAGTCGGTCCGCTCCAGCGCTTTGATATAAGCACTCTGGGCGACCGTGCGCGCCTTGATCGTCTTCCGGCGTGTCGAAATCTGTCCTTGCACGATCCCGCCGCCAACGCTTGATTTTCCGCCGACACCGGCGCCCTGTTCCTCGCGGGCGTGCCGAATGAGGCCGTCGAAATCAGCCGTGGTCAGATCTTTACCCGTGGACACCCACTGGTAGGCACGATCCAGGACAACGCACGCAATTTGACGAGACGTAGCGTCGCCGGTCAAAATGAGTTTGTTGCCATGCGGTTGGACGGTGACGCCCAATCGGGTCTCGAGCAACGCGATATTGGCGTCGTATTCACCAAGAACGTTGATCAAATGCCGGTTGTCGTCGAATTCGACGATCGTCCGGTTCTCAGGGCTCGCCGCAGGCGTCAAAATAGATCCTCATCAGCATCACACGTCACCGCCCATACCATACTTGCGCCGCACCCGAAACCGTTTCGGCTCGCGCGGTGTCGCCCGGTCACCTCACCCGTCGACAGCAACGCGGCTGCGCACCTCGTCGGGCGCGCCAAAGTGCACGAAATATTTCGGATTGATCCGCGACACGGGCAACACGACGAGCACGTCGGTGGTGCCGAACTGATGGTCGACGACAGCTCCGTCACCAAAGTAGGCCCCCAGCCGCATATAGCCTTTGATCAACGGCGGCATGGCTTTAAGCGCCGCTTTGATATCCAACTTGTCGCGCGGCACAAGGTTCATCGTCTGGTAGTCGCGGTCGTGGGCGCGGCAATACCAATCCGGCGGCGCCGCGCTGTGATGGTAGAGCAGCGACAGGGCCATGGCGTGCTGAGCAGGGTCGGTGCCTTCAAAACTTGCGCACCCGATCATCGCGTCGATCTTATGTTCGCGCACGTATGTCCACAGCCCATGCCACAGCAACTCTACCGTGCGCTTTGTCCGGTATGACTTCAGTACGCACGACCGCCCGAGTTCGAGAAAACGCGTTCCTTGCGGCTGGCGCGCGATCATCGGTTCGATGTCGTATTCGCCCTGGGTGTAGAAGCCCCCACCGCGCTCGGCCGACTTCTGCTGGAGCAATCGGTAGGTGCCCACGACTTTGGGCTTTTGCGACCACCGATTGATCGGTGACGCTGCCGGCTCGAGGTCGATCACGAGCAAGTGGTCGCAGACGCGGTCGAACGGATCGCGGTCGAGGCGGCGCATCCGGGCGGCAATCGAGGGATGGGCTGCCATTTCTTCGTAAAACACCTGATAGCGTAGGCGTTGCGCGCGCCGCACGTCGCGGTAGGTCTCGGCGAGGCGGACCTGTAACGTCCCGATCTGGCCGTAGATTTTGCGCGGCCGCCGGCGTGGTATGGCAAGCGAATCGGGGATTGCCCGCGACAGCGTCGCTTTCGCCAACAGTCCGATGGGGAGCTGGCTCAGCTTGAGCTTCGAGGTGCTCGATAGCCTCCGGACGCGCTTCGCTCGGTCGGACATCGTCAGCCCATCTGGACCGTTCCCAGTATGCGCTCGCGCTATGCGAGCGGCCCTCCCGGACGGATAGGTTGCTCTATTGATCATTCGCATTTTTAGCAAGTTGCGCAGCTGATTTGGGCAGATTTGGCGAACACGCGGAGAGGATACGTCATGAGACGCATTGAATTGTGCAAACCTTTAAGACGCGCGCTTGCATGTGCGTCCGCCTCAGGGCTGACGGTCGTTGCGGCTTGCGTGCCGCCGATGGCAATGGCGGCTGACTGCCCACAGATCGTGGGTTGGGTCGAGCCCGTCACGGTTGCCGGGCGCATGATGGATGCCAAACTGGACACGGGCGCACAGACATCGTCCATTGACGCCCGCGATATCGGCCATTTCAATCGCGAAGGCCGCCCCTGGGTACAGTTTCGCCTTGGTGCGCGTCGAAACATTCCCGCCAAAACCTCACAGGGTTCTGGGCGCGAGACAACAGACGACGTCGTTATCGAGGCGCCGGTGGTGCGGCGTGCCCACATCAAGCGCGCCGGCGCGCCGACGGAACGGCGACTGGTTGTCACCCTGCCGATGTGTCTTGCCGGTGTCAGTGCCGAAACCGAATTCACGCTGTCGGATCGCGTTGCCCTTGATTACCGCGTCTTGATCGGCCGCGCAGCACTCGGCCAGCTTGCGATCGATGCAACACGAACGCACGTGACGGCCGGAAGCTGCCCGAGCGGTGTCTCGAAAACGGCACCCTAAAGTTGTCGGGCCGTGGGCCGTTAGCTGTCGGCCATCGGCCGTTAGCCGCAAGAGCTTCAGTCGAGTGTCCGTGCTGCTTCCCGCGTCAACAGCGGCACGCCGGAACGAATTGGATAAGCGAGATTGGCGCGGCGGCTGATCAGCTCTTGCGTGCTAGGCGCATACTCGAGCGTCGATTTGCAGACCGGGCAAACAAGCATTTCGAGCGTCCGAGCGTCGGTCCGTTCTGCCAGAACGGGAGTTACCTCGGTCGCAGGGTCGCTTGCCTCCGGAGGAACGACCGGATGATGTCCGACGCCCGTCGCGCCATTGACGCTCACGCCGTTCTTGCGGTCACCCGGCATCAGCCGACAGCTCCCATAATTATCACTGAAGCGTCCCTCCGCCTTCACCGCCCGACGAAGCGAGTTCCATCTCCGCAAGCGCCACGAGAACCTCGGCGCGGGTCTTGAGATCGGCAGCTTCCAGCAGTGCTTGCTTTTCTTCGGCGCCGTATGGGCTCATGACCGACAAAACGTTGATCAAGAACTCGTTGGACGCGCGCAGCACGGCGTTCCAATCGGCCTTGAGCCGGTTCGATTCGAGATAGGCCTTGAGCACGCGCAGCAGCTTCGGCCGATCGACTTCGTCCTCACCGAGCCCCTGCGCGAGGTCGTTGAGAAAGCGATCATAACCGACGGATGCGATTTTATACGGCTTTGGCGTCGGGGTCTCTTCCACCAGATCGAACCGCACGATCCCGGTCAGCGTGATGATGAACCGGCCGTCATCGAGTTCCTGAAAGCTCGTGATCCGGCCCGCGCACCCAACGCGACGCAACCCGAAGCCCTTCCCTGGCGGACTATCTTGAGGTTCGTCGCTGTCGTCGCTGCGTCCCGATGGCTGGATAATACCGATCAGCCGCGCGCCAGAAATCGCCTCGTCGATCATCGTTAGGTAACGCGGCTCGAAGATGTTGAGCGGAAGCGTGGCGCGCGGCAGCAGTATTGCGCCACGCAGCGGGAACAACGGAAGGCGCGATGGCAGGTCCGACAACTTCTCATATCGTTCGGTTAACGCCACGGTTCCCGTCCTCATCTCGCACCTTCCGAAATTTTAGCACGTCACCGGAACAACAGCGACGAGAGTTTGCGTCGGCCATCGAGCGTAGCCTCGTGTTTTGGTCCCCAGGCTTCGAACAGCAGGACAAGCTGCTTGCGCGCGCCCTCTTCGTTCCAAGTGCGCTCGCGACGAATAATTTCCAGCAGGTTGTCCACCGCTGCCACGTTGTCACCACGCGCGGCCTGGGCAATGGCAAGTTCGTAACGCGCCTGATGGTCTGCCGGATTGGCAATCAGGCGTGTTTCGAGTTCGGCGCTGTTGTCGACGGCAGGCGCCTTGCTGGCCAGTTCGATCCGGGCCGCTAACGCAGTATAGGCAGAGCTTTTGCGCCCGTCAGGCGGGATCAGCGCAAGCGTCGCGCTGGCTTGCACAAGGTCACCGGTCTCGACATAAACCGTTGCCAGACCAAGCAGGGCCCGCACATTCTGCCCGTCGACATCGAGCACTGCTGCAAACACCTCCGCTGCCCCGGCCACGTCGCCGGTGGACAGGGCTTCCTCGCCGCTCGCCAAGACTGCCTCGATGTCACCTTCTCCTTCAGTGCCGACCGGCCCGGCAAGCCGGTCGATAATTTGCCGGATCGCGCTTTCGGGTTGCACGCCGACGAACGCGTCGAGCGCCCGGCCATCGCGAAACGCATAGACCATCGGGATCGATTGGACGCGCAACTGTTGGGCGAGTTGCGGGTGCTCGTCGATGTTGATCTTCACAAGCTTTGCGCGACCAGCGTAGCTGCGCACAACCTTCTCGATCACCGGCGTCAACTGCTTGCACGGCCCGCACCACGGCGCCCAGAAGTCGACGAGCACGACAGCGTCACGCGACGCCTCGATCACATCGGCCATGAAGCTTGCGGCAGTGCCCGACTTCACGATGTCTTTATCGGCGGCAGCGGGTCCCGCGCCAGCCTTCAGCGTACCAAAATCCATCGAATAGCTCCTTGTGCTGGCCCGGATTGACCTCGCAGGCCAAATAACGGCCGATCTGATCGTTGCAGCCGGCGCGGATCGGTGCCAGCAAGGCGAGGATGAACGAGCAGGCGGCGTAGCGCGTTGAACGAATTTAGTACAGCCGTGACGGGTTTCCAACGTCAACGGCAAGGCTGGTGGACGTGGACCCATCGGCGCGTTCGCAACGATAAGACGGACGAATGACCGCCAAAACTTGCTGCGCTGCTATAACTCTGCGATAACTCGGCCTTTAACATCTCTGGGTAATCTGACCCCAACCGTCGTAGAGGACCATACCGCCCATGGGCAGCTTAAGCATCTGGCACTGGCTGATATTTCTGGTTGTTGTTCTGCTCATGTTCGGCGGCTCTGGCAAGATCTCCGCTATCATGGGTGACATGGCCAAGGGCATCAAAAGCTTCCGCAAGGGGCTGGCCGATGATGAAGAGGAAGCTAAGAAGAAGGCCGAGGCCGATGCCGTTCAGCGGACCATCGACGTGAAGCCATCGGAAACGGTCAAGACCTCCGAGACGTCGAAGACGGCTTGATCACGTCCGCGTGGTCACGATTGTCAGCCCGAAGTAAAGCCGACCGGCCCGGGCTTGACGACGGCCCCGATGGGCGAAGTGGGCCGTACTGGCCAAGTTTAAAGGGATCGTCCGCACTTGGCGGGCGGCCCGCCACCGAGGTGACATGTTCGATCTGACGTCCAGCAAGCTCCTGATCTTGGCCGTCATCGCCCTGATCGTGGTCGGTCCCAAGGACCTGCCAGTGCTGTTGCGTGCGATCGGCAAATATGTCGGTATCGTCCGTCGCCAAGCCAATGAATTCCGTCAGTATTTCGATGAGGCCATGCGTGAAAACGAACTGGCCTCGCTGAAGGCTGAGGTCGACGCCATGAAGCGGGACGTTCAGGCGACCGTATCGAGTGCCGGTCGCGCACTCGAAGCCGACATCGACGCTGTGAAATCCGACATCGAGACGGTCAAGTCCGACGTGGCCGCCGTCAAGTCGGAGGTTGCCGCCGCGTCGAGTGACGCAGCGCCGCCGGATAGCTCTTCGGATATCTTCCCGGGTAGCTTCCCGGGTAGCTTCAATGGCGATGGTCACGATGCCGCGCGCGGCACCCCGATCGAACCGGCCACAGGCAACGCGTACGCCGCGCTGCCATCCCAAGCCGACGTGCCAGTCTCGCCATTATCGGTCCTGCCCGCAGCTGTCTCGCCTCCACCTGCCGAACTGGCGACCGCCAAGGCGGGGGGAGCCTGAGCCATGCAGAAGAAAATTGAAGCACTCGGGGGTGCTGGCAGCAGCGGCGACGGTCACGACGACATCGAGGCCTCGAAAGCCCCGTTGCTCGACCACCTGATCGAACTGCGCCAGCGGTTGATCTATTCGCTCATCGCAACGGGTCTTGCGTTCGTCGTCTGCTTTTACTTTGCCGACGCGATCTACAATTTCCTGGTGTGGCCCTACCAATGGGCGCGCGGTGAAGGCGTGCCGATCCGCATGATCTATACCGCGCCGCAAGAATACCTATTCACCAAAATGCGACTGGCGCTGTTTGCTGCCTTCTGCATTTCGTTTCCAGTGATCGCGACGCAAATCTACAAGTTCGTCGCCCCTGGCCTCTACAAGAACGAGCGGGATGCCTTCATTCCCTATCTCATCGCGACGCCGGTGCTGTTTTTCCTCGGCGCGGCGGTCGTTTATTTCCTCGTCATGCCGATGGCGATGTCGTTCTTCCTGGCCATGGAACAGCGGCCGGACGCTGCCGGCCAAGTCACGATCACGCTCGAAGCGCGCGTCTCTGAATACCTGTCGCTGATCATGACGATGATCATGGGCTTTGGCATCTGCTTCCAGCTGCCGGTTGTCCTGACGCTGATGGCACGCGCTGGTGTTGTGACCGCCCAAGCCCTGCGCGAGTTCCGCCGCTACGCCGTCGTTGGCATCGCATTCGCCGCAGCTATCCTGTCGCCGCCCGATCCGTTTAGCATGCTCGCGATGATGGCGCCGACGGTCCTGCTCTACGAGGGCTCGATCTGGGCCGTCGAGCGCATCCAGAAACAGGCCGCCGCCAAAGCCGCAGCCCGCGAAGCGGCCGACACGGCCGAAGCTGGCGACGGCGGGTCGGTGGGCTGACCGGTGTAACCCGACCGTCGACAAAGGGATTGGAATTTTGTAGACCACCCTCATGACCTTTTTGTTGGAAAAAGCTGTCGCCGTGGCCCAAGGGCTCGATCCCATGGCCCAAGATGAAATTGCGCGGATGATCTTGAGCCTCGCCGGTCGCAACGACGATGTTGTCGTACTGACCGCTGAGGAACGCAGCGCAATCGACCGTTCGCGCGAAGCGGCTGATCGCGGGGAATTCGCAACCGACGAAGACCTTCGGCGGGTCTTGACCAAGTATCGATAATGCGAATTAGGCTGACACGTTTGGCGCTCGCAGATCCTGAAGATATCGTCGATCACCTAGAAGCAGTTTCGCCCAAAGGCGCGTCTAACGTTCAGGCACGCGTCAACGATGTGTTGGACCTCATTTCACGTCACCCGTTTGCCGGCACCGTGACAAACGACCAACGGTTGAGACGCATGACGACCTCCCCCTACCCGTATTTGATCTTCTACGAAGTTACGGAGCTGAGCATCATTGTGCATGCAATCCGGCATGGCGCCCGCGATACTGGTTCAATGTCAGGATTGAAATAAATCCATGCCCAACACCTTCGACCTCCTCATCACTAATGCGACCGTCGTCAATCACGACGGCGAGGGCGTGCGCGACATCGGCATCCGTGGCGGCCGCATCGTCGGCCTCGGCCAACTCGCTGCCTCCGCCAAGGCCGAGCGCGTCATCGATGCAAGCGGGCTGCACATCCTCCCCGGCGTCATCGACACCCAAGTCCATTTCCGCGAGCCGGGTCTGACCCACAAAGAAGACCTGGAAACCGGCAGCCGGGCAGCGGTCCTTGGCGGCGTCACGGCCGTGTTCGAAATGCCCAACACCAAGCCGCTGACGACCTCGGCCGAGTGCCTCGCCGAGAAAGTCGCCCTGGCCCGCAACCGGATGTTCTGCGATTTCGCGTTTTACGTTGGCGGCACGCGCGAGAACGTCGCCGACATCCCAGCGTTGGAGCGGCTCGAAGGCTCGGCTGGTATCAAAGTGTTCATGGGCTCGTCGACGGGCGACCTGCTGGTCGACGACGAAATATCGCTGGACCATATCATCGCCGCCCTCTCCCGCCGCGCAGCGTTCCACGCCGAGGACGAGGCACGGCTCAATGCCCGCAAGGGCCTTCGCGAACCCGGCAACCCGGCCTCGCACCCCGTCTGGCGCGATGCGACGGCGGCACTCGAAGCCACGACCCGGCTGGTCCGCATAGCCGAAACGCACCGCCGCCGTGTCCACGTGCTGCACATCTCGACCGGCGACGAGATGGCGTTCCTCGCCCAACACAAGGACTGGGCGAGTGTCGAGGTCACGCCGCACCATCTGACGCTCGTGGCGCCAGACTGCTACGAGCGGCTCGGCACCTATGCCCAAATGAACCCGCCGGTCCGCGATGATGCTCACCGCGCGGCGATCTGGGCTGGCATTGCCGACGGGACGGTGGACGTGCTCGGCTCCGACCATGCGCCGCATACGCGCGCGGAAAAAGATCACGCCTACCCCGACAGCCACTCCGGCATGACCGGCGTGCAGACGCTAGTGCCGATCATGCTCGACCATGTCAACGCCGGGCGTTTGTCGCTAGCGCGGCTGGTCGATCTGACGAGCCACGGGCCGCAGCGCCTTTTCGGCATCCAGGCTAAGGGGCGCATCGCGGTTGGCTTTGACGCCGATCTCACGATTGTCGACCTCAAGCGCCCGGAAACGATCACCAACGCCCAGCAGGCGAGCCGCTGCGGTTGGACCCCGTATGAAGGCGTCACCGTCACCGGCTGGCCCGTCGGCACGATCGTACGCGGCGCAGTCGTCATGTGGCAGGGCGAGATCGTTGGCCGCGCTGGTGGACAGCCGGTGGGATTTGCCTAAGGAGGCTTTATCATGCCAGCACGCTTCTCATACGGCGCGATCATCGCGCGCCTGTTCCGTATGGATGACGAGGCGTGGGAACGGCATGCTTCGCCATGGAGCGTTTGGACGCGGGTTCCCACCATTGTTCCGTTGTTGGCGGCGGTTTGGGTCAATAGCTATTCCGGTTGGTTGTGCGCGTTGTCGCTCGGCGTGGTCGCCATTTGGAGTTATCTTAATCTGCGGGTTTTCCCTCCACCAGCATCCACGGATAATTGGGCGTCGAAAGCAACGTTCGGCGAGCGGATTTGGCTCAATCGCGGCTTAGTCCCGATCCCGACGCGTCATGTGCGCGTGGCTGATCTGCTGGCAGGTGTGGCTGGTTTGGCATTCGCAGTTGGTGTCGTTGGAGCGTGGTTTAACGAACCGGTTTCGACGTTGACGGGCGGTGCAATCGCGTTATTTGCCAAACTATGGTTCTGCGATCGCATGGTCTGGATCTATGAGGACATGAAGGACGCGGACCCGCGTTATCAAGCGTGGCGCAAACCGTCGCCATAAACGCGTGTTTCAACTTCAAAGTTGGCTCCCTGCCGATCTGGCATGGCTCCCTGCCGATCTGGCTCCCTGCCGATCTGGCGCGCGGCCAATCTGGCTCCCTGCCAATCTGGCGCGCGGCCGCCATGATTCCGAATCAAGGCTCGCTTTACAGACCCACGGTATCGATCTGGCACTTTTTGATATAATTAGCCTTCGGCGCGCCCGCGAGCCGCTTGTCCTCGGCTGACTTTTGGCACGCCGCAGCCGCATCGATTGCACATGCCGACACAAAGCTATCTTTAGCTGCACCAGTAAGCTGCTTGTCTGCGGCCTGGACAGCACACGATGTGGTCGGCCGAGCGGCTGGTTTTGCCGCTGCGGCGGTCGCAGTTGGTGCTGCTGCCTTTGGCGCAGTCCCGGCAGGCGCCCCCGGTTTCGGGGCTGGAGCGGGTTGCTTAGCGGTTGCCACCGGTGGCTTTCCAGCCGGCGCAATCGTCACCGGCTTGATGCCTGGAGTAACTGATTTGGCGGCCGGGACGGGCGTCGCAACGGCGGGTTGCGCGGCAGCCTTCGGGACATTCGCAGGCTTCGCCGGTGCGGGAGCTTTCACCGCGGGGGCGACCGGGGCGGGCGCGGGCTGTTGCGCGAGGCTCGACGCTGAAATCACTGACGAAACGGCCAGACCAACCGCGACAGCACAGGCAGATAAAGGAGCGGACGAAACAGCAAACATGATGCGCATGGGTGTCTCCGGGTCGTTAGCCGGTCGGCGCTGACACTCAAATGTGGTTGAACAACGGACGATAAAGACCTTGCCGGAGGATTGATCCAGAAACAATCCACCCGGACGCACGATCCGCACCGCCGTGTTTCTCCCATGCTAAGCGAACCCTGCCAGGGCTACATGCACACCGCACACGGCACACGGCACAATCTGGTAGCCTATCTCCAGCCGCGGGCCAGGATAGCCGCCTCGTCGTCCTTCGATAGCGCCGGGTTGGCACCCAGCTTTGACATCACGCCGTCCAGCGCAGCAGCGTCGTGGCCACCGGCCGGCTTCATGGCTCCAGGTTCCGCTCCAGGCGATGTCCCGGCGGTCGTCGCGATTTTTGCTACGCCCTCGACAGTCCACAACCCGCGCGTCTCGCGGCACGCCACACCGAGCGCCGTCGGCCGCTGATCGACCCCCGATGTCAGTTCGAACTCGCGGCAGTATCGCTTGCCTTGATCGCGGAACGTGGACATGGCCACCAGCGCGAGAGGCTCACCCCGACCGGTTGACAGCGCAAGTGGCTGGTAACTCGGTCGGCGTTCGAGAACCGAGGCCAAAAGCCCGTCGGAGGGAACGGGCCCAAGCGCCACGACCGCGCTTGCGTCGTTCGCATCCCCATCGGGCTGCGCCAGCCACAACATGCTGACACCGGCGACGACGGCAAGGCAAGCCGCCACAGCCGCAATGTCGCGCCGAGACGGGACCCACGCCGAACGCTGGCGTGGTCGCATTTGAATGATCGTGGCGGTCGCAGGTACGACTGAGACCGTTGCCGCCGATGGCGTGCCAGCCGCGTCTAAAGCAGACTTTGCCGAAAGCGCCGGGCCACCCTCGCGGATCAAAGCGATCAGGCCTTCGGGCATCGGTGCGTCGAACGCCTCGTCGCTGACACCAGCAACGAGAGCCGCCGTTCGCTCGAACATGGCGACCGTTTCGCGTGCCTCGGGGTCGGTTTCGAGAAACGCAGCGATCTTTGTCCGCTCGTCAGCGTCGAGCAATCCGTCGGCATATGTCATCAGGGTTTCGTCATCGGGCCGCTTCATCGCATTTCACTTTCGCTTTTAATTCCGGATGTTCGCCGGTTCGCACCAAGCATTTCCAACACGCCCGTCATCGCGCCATGCGCCTGGACAGCGTCTGCCGCATAGGTTCCCGTCGGGCTCGAGCGTGTCGCGATGACGCCGAGCACGGACCACGATTGGTCCGATCTGCGACAAGCAACGACAACGGCTGCAGGCAAACGGTCGTCGTTACGGTCATCGAACGCATCAAGCTCGCGACACGTGTTGCCGAACTTGTCCTTGAACTCGGAGATCACCCGATACCGCTCGAACTCGCGGCTCGGCGCCGCTGCTTGCAGGTTAGCCCCATGATCAAGGGCCGCGCGCAAACTGCTGTCATGTCGGACCTCGCCGAGTGACAACTCCCCCGGCGCAGTTGAGTGGGCATCGCGCTGCGGGGATGTGAACGCCACGGCTAGCCACGCGAGGGCAATGGCTGTTGTCGCCGTTCCAGCAACCCACGCCGCGCCGCCAAGTCCCGTTCCAGCGAACGCTGGCCCAAAAACCCAAGCCGAATGAAACGTGCTCGGCTCTCGGCCGATCCGCCGCCGCTTTGGACCACGCTCGACCAGTTTGACGAGCGGGTCCATGCCGCGGGTGAAATCTTGGTCGGCGAACGCGTGCCGCGTCATGGCCGTCACCAGCATCATCGTGTGCACAAAGCGTTGGGCTACCGCATCGCCCAGCAGGTAGCGTTCGATCGCCACGCGGCTTGCTGCATCAAGGTGGCCGTCGGCATAGGCCATCAGCGTTTCATCGGTCGGTCGCGTCATGACAACGAACTCGCTCGATCTGAGTATTGGGATGTTGGCCGATCAATCGCGATCGCCAGCCGCTTGCGGGCCCGGGCTAACCGGCTCATCACCGTACCCGTCGGTATCGAAAGGACGTCGGCGGCCTCCTGGTAGCTGAGACCATCGATCGTCACGAGTGCCAGAACCAGACGCTGCTCTTCTGGTAGATTGCCGATCTCCCGGCGTACGACTTCCAGCGCCATGCGGGCTTCGGTCTGTTCATGGATCCGGGCATCAAAGGCCACCGCCTCCATAGCTTCGGGATCATGACTGTCGGATCGGCGTATCGCTTGCCGCCGTCTGTCGATCCAGGTCGTTTGCACGATGCGAAACATCCAACTGTCCATCCGTGTACCGGGCGTGAACTGGTCAAGCCGGCCGAGAGCACGCTCACAGGCAGATTGCAGCACGTCGTCGGCTTCCGTCATGGAACCCGTCAACGAGTAAGCGAACCTCCGAAGTCGCGGGAGCAGATCGATGATCTGTTGGCGAACGTCCTGTGTCATGCGATTATCGCCGGTTAGGTATATATGGGATGATAACGGTCGTTGCGGTCGTCTATTCCAGTCAGTCATTGAAAATGGTTCGAGATTTCTTGCGATCTACGTGGCCGCTTATAGTTCGAGTGATCGCATCGTTGGTGCGCCGTCAACCGTGACAAATTTTTCGCAGCCGCGAGGCCCCCACGTCGCAACAAAGTTATATGCGTTGGCCTGGGGAATAACCTTCCGTTCATGACGTTATCACTGGGACTGCCGTGAAATCGCGGGCGGTCGTAGTAACCAAGGAGATACGTAATGAACAAAGTGACCATCACGACGCTTGCTGTTGCAACGCTGCTCGGCGCCGGTGCTGCCCAGGCTGCAGCTCCTCTCGAGGCAGTTGATGCAAAGGCTCCTGTCGCCATCGAGAAGGCTGAGCGTATTCAGGTCGCTGGCAACTCTTCGTCGAACAGCAGCTCGAACAGCAGCTCGAACAGCTCGTCCAACAGCTCTTCGAACTCGTCGTCCAACAGCTCTTCGAACTCGTCGTCGAACAGCAGCTCGAACGGCTCTTCGAACTCGTCTTCAAACAGCAGCTCGAACCGTTCGTCGAACCGTTCGCGTTAAGCTTCTGGCCGCAAGATCCAGGGAAAGGGGCCGGGATTTCCGGCCCCTTTTTGCGTTCGCATACCGTCAGTTGAGCACTGCTGATCCAGTCTTAGGTCCGACGGCCTCATCCAACTCGTCGGCTGCCGATCGCCGGTGCTCGGCGTATCCCCCAAACGGAAAAACGCGAGACCGGCTGGTCTCGCGCTATCAACACCGATGTCATGCCGACAACCTCTCGGCGCGGGCTACCTCTCGGCGCGGGCAAATCGGCGGTACCAACCTTCCACAACTTGGGTCTGCCTGAGTATCTTTTCTTTCTTATCGGCCTGCTGCAGCGTCTCGACCCGAATCTCGGCGGCGAGCGATGTCGTGTCCCGGCGGAATGGGATGACCTGAACGAGCGGCGTGCCACGCTCCAGCGTGTAGACGCCATCGGGCGCGGTGGCGATAAAAGGGAAATTGATAAGCGAATGGTACGTGTCGGTATCAACGACACCCGCGATACATTCAAACACCGGGCTGGCACGGTTCAGCGGCGATACGAACAAACAGCTCCAGCCCGGCGGTGTGATGATCGTCCAATAGTTGTGAAACTTGCACGGTGGGCGAGGCTCGCGCGGATTGCCCGCGATTTGATGCATCGCATGGTTCGAAACCATGACCTTCTCGTATTCCCAACCGGCTTCGACGGTCTGGCCATTATCTCGAATGTCGAGCCGAACCGTGGCCGCCAGGGGCAACACCCACCCCGTCGTCATGGCGTCGAGAAACGGCATGCAACGCTTGATTGTCAGTCCGTTGTTGTTGGCATGCACGTGGGCCTTGTCGACAGCCGGAAGCTTACGGAACCAGTCGGGGATGACCGTTTTAGCGGCCACCGGTTCGGCGATCACTCCATGGTCCTTGGCATCGCAGACGAACTCGATTTTCGGTTTCACCAAAGGCGCTAACAGGCGCAGCATAGCTCGTCTCCCTAGCATAACGTATCACGCGACGATAACGCGTCTGCGGCAACTCTATTCCCGACACGCTCCGCTTTTTATCGGCGGAATAACTCCAAGTGACCAGCGTTGTTGTTCAGCCGCGCTGACGTCGGCCGGCCAAATCAACCCGTCATTGGAGTTCATCCCATGCCCATACCGACAGACTTTGACGACATTCTACTTGGCACCGACCTCGCCGACGCCATCAACGGCCGCAAGGGTAACGACATCATCGAAGGCTTCGATGGCAATGATCGCTTAGCTGGTGGCGAAGGCAACGATATTGTTTTCGGTGATGGCGGTAATGACGTTATCGACGGCGGCATCGGCAACGACGAAGTGTTCGGTGGCGATGGTAACGACATCTTAGTCGGCGGCGAGGGCGACGATCTCGTCGAAGGTGGTGACGGCGACGACGCCTTGACGGGTGGCGTTGGCGACGACGTCATGTTCGGCGGCACCGGCAACGACCGGCTCGACGGCGGCGAGGGCAAGGATCAGTTGTTTGGCGGCGATGGCGATGATGTCGTTGCTGGCGGCAAGGGCGAGGACGACCTGTTCGGCGGCGCTGGCAATGACCGGCTGGCCGGCGGCGATGACAACGATCTCATCGAAGGTGGCGATGGCAACGACGTCGTCAATGGCGATCAGGGCAGCGACACCCTGTACGGCGGCCTCGGCAACGATACCCTCCGCGGCGGCGAAGGTGACGACACGGCGTTCGGCGGCACCGGCCTCGACTTCATATCCGGCGATTCTGGTAACGACCGCCTTTTCGGCGGGGACGACAACGATCGGCTCGACGGCGGCGAGGGCGACGATCTGCTTGACGGCGGTGCAGGTGCCGACACGCTCATTGGCGGGATTGGCTCAGATCGCCTTGTCGGCGGCGCTGGCGCCGATAGTCTGACCGGTGGTGCCGATCAGGACTTCTTCGTTCTGGCTCGGACCGGCGGACGCGACACGATCACCGACTTCCAGACCGGAAGCGACGATCTCGTCATCAGCGCGGCCGAGTTCGGCGGCGGCTTGCAGGCCGGTAGCTCGATCGACAGCAGCCGCGTCGTCTCCTCTGCCGCGCCCGCCGCATCGGTCTCCGGCCAGGGCACATTCCTCTACAACACCGGAACCGGCATTTTGTCCTGGGATGCCGATGGCGCTGGCGGCGCCGCTGCCACCCAGGTCGCGGCTCTCACCCGCGGGCTCGCGCTGACGAGTTCAGATTTCGAGATCGTCTGACGACAACAGGCAGCGGGGTCTACCCCCCCGCTGCCCCGCTTTCGCGCGCCAAGGCCACCCGAACACAGACGATCCCGCCAACGGAGCAACCCATGCAGAAAATTGCGCCCACCGTTGCCCGCGCTTCCCTCGGCGCCTCCTTGAGCTGGGCACTCCTTGCCGTTGTTATGATGTCGTGCGTCGTCAACTTGTTGGCGTTGGCTGGCGCATTCTATATGCTACAAGTCTACGATCGGGTGCTGACCAGCCAAAGCGTTCCGACACTCATTGCGCTATCGGTTCTCGTCGCTGGGCTTTACGTCGCCTACGGCATACTTGATGTCATCCGCGGTCAGTTGATGCTGCGGATGGGCAGCCGCATCGATACGTTCGCCATGCCCGTCGCCTACAATGAAGGCGTCCAGAGATACCTCGACGGCCGCGCGCCACATGATGCCCTGCAGCCGGTCCGCGATGTCGATACGTTGCGCAACTTCCTGGCGAGTTCCGCTCCCGTTGCGGTCGCCGATCTGCCGTGGACGCCCATTTTCCTCGTATTCGTAACGATGTTGTCGCCAACACTGGGCCTCGTGACAGCGGGTGGCATGGCAATCCTGGTGGTGATCGCCGTAGCAACCGACTTTGCAACGCGCCGCCTGGAGGCCAGGATCGCTGCCGCATCGTATGGCCGGTCCCTCGAGCTCGACGCAACCTTACGCAACAGCGAAGCCATGGTGGCTATGGGCATGGCGCCCGAGGCGGCCGCGCGATTTTTAACCAGCCACCAGGGGATTGTTGACGGTCAGCAGCGGGCAGGAGACGCCGTCATTCTGCTCGGTGGCATTTCGCGCGTCATCCGTTTGATGCTGCAATCGGCGATTCTGGGGCTTGGTGCTTATCTCGTCATCAAGGGCAATATCACAACAGGCGCGATCATCGCCGCATCGATCGCCGCAGCCCGCGCCCTGGCACCGGTCGAGCAGGCGATCACCAACTGGCGCGCCTTGGCGCAAGCCCGCGATAGTGCGCGGCGGCTGCGTGACATGATCACAACGGCCAAACCGGATGCCGCGCCATTGCCATTGCCGCCGCCCAACCGCTCCGTGGCACTCGATCAGGTCGTCGTTCGCGCCCCCGGTAGCGCGGTCGCGGCGTTGAGCGGGGTCACCTTCGCCCTGGAAGCCGGGCAAGGATTAGCCGTGATCGGAACAAGCGGCTCGGGAAAGTCAACTTTAGCGCGGACCATCGCTGGCATCTGGACGCCGGTCCACGGCGCAGTTCGGCTCGACGGTGCGCCAATCGGACGTTGGGACACCGCAGATCGCGGCCGCTTCATCGGTTACATGCCGCAGCACATCGAGCTGTTTCCAGCCTCGATCGCGAGAAACATCGCGCGGCTCGACGATCATGCCGACGGAAGTGCGATCGTTGCGGCGGCAATGGCTGCTGGCATCCATGACGTCATCTTGAACCTGCCGCAGGGTTATGAAACCGAACTTGGCACAGGTGGAGCACCATTATCGGCTGGCCAGCGTCAACAAATCGGGCTTGCCCGTGCGCTGTATCAAGATCCGTTCCTCGTTGTGCTCGATGAGCCCAACGCGAACCTCGACCAGGATGGCGAGGATGCACTGATTGCAGCGCTAAAGGGCATTCGCGATCGTGGCGGCATCGCCGTGGTCGTCGCCCATCGCCGCAGCATCCTGACGGCCCTCGACACCGTCGCCATCATCGAAGGCGCGCGCCTCAAGACGATTGGCCCGAAAGCCGACGTCCTACGAATGCTTGCTCCGCGTATCGACCCAGCTCCCGTCGAACCGCGTGTGACGGCCCTGACGCCAGCTGGTTGCAAACGGAGGACTGCACCATGACCACACCCTTGCGCCGCACGAACGAACTGGTGATCGTCCCAGCCAAAGGCTCAGCCGAACCGCCAAGACAGCCTCGCCGCCGCAGCCGCGCGCCGGGTTTTGTCGACCGCGGAAGTGGGCTTTTCAATCGCACCCTGCTTGGCTTTGCGATCGTTGCGGTGCTCGTCATCGGGATCGGTGCGTGGGGCGCAACGGCACGACTGTCGGGCGCTGTTATCGCACCGGGACTGCTGGTCGTTGATAGCAACGTCAAGCGGGTCCAACATCCAACGGGTGGCGTCGTCACGGATATTCGCGTTCGCAATGGCGATCAGGTGAAGACCGGAGACGTTCTCGTCACGCTGGATAACGGCCAGTCGCGCGCCATGCTGGCCATCCACGACAACAAGATCCTTCAGCTCGAGAGCGAGAAATCCCGGCTGATTGCCGAGCGGGACGGCGTCGCGACGATGGCATTCCCAGCTGCGCTCGATGCCAAAAACCCCAGCGCCAAGACGGCGTTTGAAGAAGAGCGCCGCCTGCTTGATGCGCGCCGGAGCGGCTGGGCCAGCCAGAGAGCGCGGCTGCGAGAGCGGATCGTTCAAGTCCGCCGGGAGATCGACGCGATTATATCCCAACGAACAGCCAAGGGTGCCGAGATCGAACTGATCCGGCAAGAGCTTAAGCTCGTCGACGACATGTACAAGCGCCAGTTGTCAAACATTACCCGCGTGATCGGCATGAAGCGCGAGTTGGCGCGATTTGAGGGCGACAAGGGCGCGCTAGAAGCGCAGATCGCGCGGGCGGAAAGCAGCATACATGAGATCGAACTGCAACTTGTGGAGCTCGATCAGCGCGTCGTCACCGATGTTCACAAACAGGTACGCGAGATCGACGGCCAACTCGCCGAATTGGCTGAGCGGAAAGCGACAGCCGAAGACCAATTGCGCCGGACGGAATTGCGGGCCCCCGTTATGGGCACGGTGCACGAACTCGTGGCGAACACCGTCGGTGGTGTCATCAGACCCGGGGAAACCGTGATGAGCATCGTGCCGCAACGCGACGCGTTGAGCGTCGAAGTGCGGATCGCACCCAAAGACATCGATCAAGTCGTCGTTGGCCAGCGCGCTCTGTTGCGGTTCAGTTCGCTCAACAAGGAGCAGACGCCGGAGTTGCCGGGCATCGTCGGCCATGTTGGCGCTGACTTATCACGCGAGCCGTCAACCGGCCGCGAGTTTTTTCTCGCGAGGATCGAGGTCAACCCACAAGCGATGGCCAAAGCTGACGGGTTCAAGCTGACGCCGGGAATGCCGGTCGATAGTTTCATAGAAACCGACGAACGCACCGCGCTGTCGTATCTGTTGAAACCGTTCACCGACCAAGTGGTGCGGGCGATGCGCGAGTAACACCGCCGCGTAGGGCTTGGACGTGACGTCGCAGCGACGGCCCTAGGCGAGCGACATAGAACCAAAAAGCAATGGCCGGCTCTTCCAGGAGGCGGCCATTACTATTTTGGATTGTCGACTGGAACCGTCAGAACCGGATGCGGCTACCGGCCATGACGACATCGGCATCCTCGAGCGGGGCCGTGATGCGGTTGCCGTTGCTTTCGAAGCCTTTTACGTCGGCGGACAATTTCCGGTATGACAGGAACAGGTCCATCTGCGCCGCGCTGATGTGTTGAACGACGCCGACACCCCAGATCTGCATCGTGCTCGACGTCACATAGTCGACGTCCCCGCCGACAGCAGACCCGACGCTGACGTTGAGCCCGGTAATGGCGTCTTCCGAGCGAGCGTACTCGCCGTAAAACGAGGTGTACCCCAACCGGAACGGGTCGATCTTGATACCAGCCGACAGATGGTAATAATCGAAGTCCGGGCGGCTGCTGCAGCCGATGCCCGTTGTCGCACGCAGTTGTTGCGCGTCGCCGGAGGAGAAACACGCGAACGTCTGGGTGCCGAGGTTTCCGCCAGCGAATTCACGGTGCAGATAGGCTCCCGACAGGAACAGTCCCGTTGGCTCGTGCAATACGCTGGCCGAACCCTTGAATTCCCGGATCTCGGTATTTCCCGTTGCTGCAGCATCACTGCCGCGCGGCCAGCCGAACACGTCGCCAGCCTCTTCGTGGTTCTCGAAATAGCCAGCACCGAAAGCCACGCGCAAGCCGTTCCAACGGCGCCCATACCTCAGGGCGATGTCGAAGATGTCATCTTCGCCCCAGGCTGCCGATACGGCGAAACCGGCAAGCACGGGGCTGTCGTAGCGGACGATGTTGGCGCGCCGTGTGTCGAGCTGAGGGACGAAGCGGTTCCAACGCAGCGATATCGTGTTACCCGACGACAGCGCGTTGAGATCGCCCGTCGCGCTGTCCCGCGTAAACAGGTTGGTGCCGACGAGCGAGGTGTCGGCAGATGCCGCGATCCCGGTTCCAGCGAGGCTATAGTTGAGCAGGTCATCTGTGGCTGGTGCGCCGAGACCAACCGAGATGGCGCCCCATCGCTTGCTATCGATATACCACAACGACTGGCGAAGCGAGACGCCGCCATTGCCACTGTCATCGACGGTCTGGCTGACGGCCACCGACGACGCGACGTCGGTCGAGAATTCCAGATAATAACCAGCCATCAGTCCTGGACCGATCGTCGTGCTTCCGTCGAAGCGGAAGCGGTCGCTCGAGTTCGAGTTCGATACCTGATAGATATTTTGCTCGCGGCCGTCGTCGAAAGACAGCACAGCCTGGCTGACTTGGCCCGAGATCCGCAAGCTG
Source organism: Hyphomicrobium aestuarii (assembly GCA_034408685.1). GTDB lineage: Bacteria > Pseudomonadota > Alphaproteobacteria > Rhizobiales > Hyphomicrobiaceae > JANXVY01. The sequence goes on from JAWXCP010000234.1 coordinate 26,793, forward strand.
AGCTTGCGATTGCCCTTACGCGCGGTTGTGGCCTCGAGTTCGGCAATGCGATCTTCGAGGTCGGCACAGCATGACGCGCCAAGGTCGGCAGCCAAGGCTGCACCAGTCGCAAATGACGCAACGGCGAGAACGCTCGCGCTGGTGATAAGGGTGCGGGCGAGCCGCTGGCGCGCTGAGTGATGCCGCTGGGGCGCTGAGTGATTTCGGGTCATGGGCACACATTCCCCGCAAGGATGAGGCCCCACCCGAACACCGAATCGCGCCCGGGTGCGCCAAGATCGCGTGCCGACTTTTGAAGCGACTCAATGATTTTTTCGATTGGCGTGTTGGGTTCACGGGCGATCGCGGCGGCGATTGCTGCACTGATGAACGGCGTGGCAAACGACGTGCCGGTCTCGAACCGCTGCTCAGCGCGGACCGAAACCACCGGCACATCGACGCCAGGTCCGGCAAGGTCGACGTGTGCGCCGCGAATGGCAAGGCGGTAAACGCGCTCGTCGGCTGCAACGCCCGTCACCGCGATAGCATCGTCGTAGGCCGCCGGATACAGCGGTGGGCTTCCCGGACCCGCATTGCCCGTCGATGCGATGAGCCTGGCGCCGCGCGAGGCGGCAACCGAAACGGCCTTCTCAAGAATGCGATTTGCCGGGCCAGCGAAGCTCGAGTTGATGACCTTGATATTGCGGCTCAATGCCGTGTCGATGGCCACAGTAATATCGTAGCTGTCGCCAATGTCCTCACCATCGGCCGCCTTGTGGAAGGCCGACACGGCAACCAATCGGCTCTTCGTCAGCAATCCGGGCACTGGCGCATCCGACCTGCCCGATATCAAAGCCGCGATCGCCGTTCCATGCAGAGACGACGCGGGCTGCCGTCCAGCTGCGACCACGTTGATGACCTCGATGCCCTGTCCGACGAGACCAGGGCTTGTCGGATCGACCGGGGTGTCGATTATTGCGATCGTGGCTGGAACCGTGCAGCCGCCCGGGTAGGCTGGCCAAGCCGCGCCCGTTGTCTCACGCCGACCGCTGCCTGGACGATAGATGCCGTAGATGTGGTTGAAGTCCGAGATTGCGGTCGGAGCGATGCGCTGGGCTTCCGCCAATCCGGACCGCGTCGACAAATCACGCGGAACCCGTACACGGACCAGCGTTACGCCGAGTGCCGTCGACCTCAAGACGATGACGAAGCCGCGAGATTGAAGTTCGAGCAACTGCTGCTCAGTGACATCGAACAGTACGACTTCGCGGGGGATGATGCGCGCCGGGTCAGCCAGTGCCGGCTCGCCCACCGGTCGTGTCCGGCTGGCCGATCCGCCAGCATTGGCAACGCGACTAGGAGGAGGACCAGCGGGCCGGGCGACAGTTGCAGGGCGACTGACCGCAGGCGGACGCGGCCGGATACAGTTGCGTAACCAGGACGGCCGAACGGCAATCTCGGCGAAACAGTCGTCAGCGTCAGATGGACCTGCGTTGTCGCCATCGTCGAAGGCGCCGGGCGCACCGGCACCACCGACCGCTCCTCCACCGCCAGCGCCCCCGCCACCTACACCGCCACCACCAACTGCTCCGCCCCCGTCATCATCACCGTCATCGTCGTCGCCGCCGACATCATCATCAGCGTCCTGCGCCCAGGCTGACGACAGCTTGCTGTCAACGAGGATGCCCGCGCAAACGACAACGCCAATCATCGCCCATAGTACAAATAAAGTGGCGGAAGCCCCTGAGGAGCAGCGCAACGCGCGTGTTCGGGTGATCGAAACCATTATCCCACTATGTGTTCCCGAGTGCGCCGAGCGTCGGCATAAATTTCCGCAAGCAAATCTGTATCACGACGGATCGAGCATCTCCAAGCGGCGGGCCATATCGGCCTAAGCGCGGCGACATTCGCCAAAGGTTGTGGTTTTTGCACCACCCTGACAGTGTTGCCCAGCCGTGTCGGTGCCGACCTGAAATCTCAAGTTGCTGATCGTCGTGGAATAGAACAGGAACGCCCATCGATCACGGCATCGGCAGTGACTCATGTTCACGGAGCGTCTTGCCGGTCGCAATGTCGATCTCGAGCAGCTTCACACGGTAGCCCCACAACCGGGCGACGTGCAACAAAACGCGCTCGCAGCGAAGCTTGTCCAGCAGCACGCCGTTATGGACCCGGTGCACGATTTGCAGGCGGCGCGAGCCGTTCAAATCTGCTTCGACAATCTGCAGGTCCGGGTCTTGCGCCGACACGGTGTAATGGTTAGCAAGCGCCCGGCGGATGTTGCGATAGCCCTGCTCGTTGTGAATGGAGCGGACGTCGACGACCGGCTTATCCGCTTTGTCGCGGACCTCGAACAGGCGGAAGTCTCGGATCACCTTAGGCGACAGGAATTGCATCACGAAGCTGTCGTCGCGGTAATCGGCCCATACGCTCTTGAGCACGCCCATGACATCGCCACTGCCAGCAATTTCGGGGAACCACGCGCGGTCTTCCTCCGTCGGCTCAAGCGTCATCCGCTCGATGTCGCTCATCATGGCAAAGCCCAGGGCATAGGGGTTGATCCCCGAATACCGCCGATCGTTCCAAGCTGGCTGGGTGATGACCGATGAATGGCTGTGAAGGAACTCCAGCATCGCGCCCTCGGTCAGCGCGCCTTTTTCATAAAGCCGGTTCATGATCCGGTAATGGCACCATGTTGCGCAGCCCTCGTTCATCAGTTTGGTCTGCCGTTGCGGATAGAAGTAGTTGGCAAGCATGCGCACGATGCGCAGCAATTCGCGCTGCCAACCTTCGAGCTTCGGCGCGTGCTTCTCCAGAAAATAGAGAATGTTTTCCTCAGGCAGGCCGATAGCCTCTTCGGCCTCGCCCGCTGGCACTGGCGACGCCGGGGCGCCCTCCACGTCGAGGTCGCTGCGCAAGCCCTTTGGCACCGTCCGCCAAAGGTCGTTGAACGATTGCTCCTCATAGGTGCGCCGTTCGAGTTCGCGCGCCCGTTCGCGTTCGAATGACCGCGCCGCTTTCGAGCCGGGATGACGGCTCACACCCTGCGCCATCAGTGCGTGTGCGGCATCGAGCACCAGTTCTACGGCCTCAGCCCCATGACGCTCCTCGCAGCGCGCGACGTAGTCCTTGGCAAAGTCGAGATAATCGAGAATGGCGTCTGGGCGCGTCCACTCCCGGAACAGATAGTTGTTCTTGAAGAAATGGTTGTGGCCCATCGCGGCGTGCGCCAGCACGAGGGTCTGCATCGTCATGGAATTTTCTTCCATGATGTAGTTGATGCACGGATCGGAATTGATGACGAGTTCGAACGCGAGCGAACGCCCACCCTTGCGATACTGCGCCTCGTCGCGGGCGAAATGTTTGCCAAACGACCAGTGCCGGTACATGCGCGGCATGCCGATCGACGCGTAGGCGTCAAGCATTTGCTCGGCGGTGATGACCTCGATGGTGTTGGGCGAAATGTTCAGCCCCATCTCGCCGACGCCGATCTCCTCGATCGCATCATAAGCCGTTTTCAACAAATCAAACGTCCACTCGTGCCCCTCGAACAGCGGACGCCCAAACTGGGCTGGCGGTGCGATTTGCGTCTGTCCCGGCATCGAGCCTAGCTTTGGACTTACGATCGAACTGGGCATTACGGTTTTGAGCCTTCTTGCGCTCTGGCTTTATCTGAGGCGAACAGATCACGAAATACCGGATAAATCTCGCTGGCGTCGGACGCGTGCCGCGCGGCGAAATTGGCCGCTGCTTTGTCCAGGGCTGAATAGGCGCGCCACACGACACTGTTTGGCACCAGAGACGATCTCGGCTCGCGCACTTCGATGTAGGCAAAGTACTGGCAGACCGGAAGCAGCTGCCGTTGCAGCAGGTCGATGCAAAGCGCCATGTCCTCGGTCACGTTGTGCCCGTCGGATGCCTGCGCCGCATAGATATTCCAATCGGACGGCGGATAGCGGTCCGCGATGACACGGCGCATCTCTTCGAGCGCGGTCGAGATCACCGTACCGCCCGTCGAAGTCGCCTCGAAGAACGTGGCCTCATCGACCTCCTGCGCCTCCGTCGTGTGGCGGATGAAGACGACGTCGACTTCCTCGTAATGCCGTTTCAGGAATACGTTGAGCAGCATGAAGAACCGCTTGGCTAGGTCCTTCAGAGGCTCGGTCATCGATGCAGAAACGTCCATCAGGCAGAACATGACGGCCTGCGTCGTGGGGCGCGGCCGCCGCTCGTGACGGTTGTAGCGCAGGTCGATTGGATCGACGAACGCCACCGATTTGCGCAGGTGCTTGAGGCGGTGGAGCTGATCCGTCAGCAGCGCGATGCGTTCGGGCTCGGGCGGAGACGCGGCGAGCGCGACGGCAAGTTCCGCCTCGACGGATTCGATGCGCGCAAGGCTCGGCCGCTGCATCGCCATACGCCGGCCAAGGCTGTTGCGCATGGTGCGTGCGGCATTGAGTTTGGACGGCGACCCATCCGTCGAGAAGCCCGCCCGCGCCAGCTTCGCCGACTTAAGTGACTTGAGTTGCAACTTCACGAGGTTGGGTAATTTCAGGTCCTCGAAGAACAGATCGAGGAATTCATCCCGGGTCAGCGTGAACACGAATTCGTCTTCGCCAGACCCGTCAGGACTACCTTTTGGTCCACTGCCACCACCACCGCTCGGCTTCGCGATGCTGTCGCCGACGGTGAAATCCTGGTTGCCAGGGATCACGAAATCGCGCGCCCCGGTATCGCCGTTCAGACCGAACGACGGCTCCCGCAGACTTTTGGTGGAGATCGATATCCGCTCTCCACCGTCGACTTCGTCGATCCGCCGCTTCCGCAAGACTTCGCGGGCCGCAGACCTGATCTCGGCTTTCGCCCGCCGAATGAACCGTTGGCGATTGCCAAGGCTCTTGGCCTTCGGGTTCAAACGGCGGTCGACGATTTGCATGTCTGTCCTAACCGGTCGCGGTGTTGAAGCGTGTGGCCCGCGTCAGCTTGATTTCTTGACGCGCATGTACCATTCGACAAGCCGCCGCACCTGCCGCGGCGTGTACCCACGCGAGACCATGCGGGTTACGAACTCGACGTGCTTTTTGTCGGTTTCGCCGTCCTTTTTGGCGCCAAAGCTGATGACCGGCAGCAGTTCCTCGACTTGAGAGAACATCCGGCGTTCAATCACGTCACGGATTTTCTCGTACGACGTCCAGCTCGGGTTCTTGCCGCCGTTTTTGGCCCGCGCGCGGAGTGAGAACTTCACGACCTCGTAGCGGAAGTCCTTCGGGTTCGCGATGCCGGCCGGCTTCTCGATCTTCGACAGCTCGGCGTCGAGCAATTGGCGGCTCATGAGCTGACCAGTATCGGGGTCCTTGAAATCGTGGTCCTCGATCCAGGCGTCAGCATACGACACGTAGCGGTCAAACAGGTTCTGTCCGAAGTCGTTGTAGGATTCGAGGTAGGCCTTTTGGATCTCGTTGCCGATGAACTCGGCGTATTTCGGCGCGAGGCCTTCCTTGATGAACTCGAGATAGCGTTCCTCGGTCTCTTTAGGCATCTGATCGCGACGGATGGCCTGTTCCATGACGTACATCAGATGGACCGGGTCGGCGCCGACCTCTTGGGTGTCGAAGTTGAAGGTTTCCGACAGGATCTTATAGGCAAAGCGTGTCGACACACCGTCCATGCCTTCGGTGACGCCGGCAGCCTCGTGGTATTCTTGAATGCTCTTGGCGTGCGGGTCGGTCTCCTTGAGGCTGTCGCCGTCGTAGACGCGCATCTTCGACATCAGCGACGAGTTCTCATGCTCTTTCATGCGCGACAGCACGGCGAATTGCGCAAGCATATCGAGCGTGCCGGGGGCGCATGGCGCGTTGACCAGTTCGCTACCCTGCAGCAGCTTCTGGTAGATCTGCTTTTCCTCCGTCACCCGCATACAGTAGGGCACGGCAACAACATAAATGCGGTCTAGAAACGCCTCGTTGTTTTTGTTGGCTTTGAAGCTCGACCATTCGCTCTCGTTGGAGTGCGCGATGATCGTGCCGTGGTAGGGCAGTGCGCCGACGTTTTCGGTGCCGACGTATGTGCCATCCTGTGTTGCCGTCAGCAACGGATGCAACATCTTGATCGGCGCCTTGAACATCTCGACGAACTCGAGGAGGCCCTGCGTCGTGCGGTTGAGCCCGCCGGAATAGGAGTAAGCGTCCGGGTCGTTCTGGCTATGGAATTCGAGCTTGCGGATATCGACCTTGCCGACGAGCGACGAGATATCCTGGTTGTTGTCGTCACCGGGCTCGGTTTTGGCGATGCCGGTCTGGCGCAGGCGGGACGGATAGAGTTTGACGACAGAGAACTTGGTAACGTCGCCACCAAATTCATCCAGCCGCTTCACCGCCCAGGGACTGAGGGTTCCCGTCAACCGCCGGATGGGAACGCCGTAGTTTTCAAACAGCGTTGACCCCATGGTGGCCGGATCGAAAAGGCCGAGTGGGCTTTCGAGCACGGGCGAGACATCGTCACCGGCTTTAAGTACATAGATCGGCGACAGCTCCATCAGTTCCTTGAGCCGCTCGGCCAAGGATGATTTGCCGCCACCGACGGGCCCGAGCAGGTACAGGATCTGTTTGCGCTCCTCGAGACCCTGCGCCGCCGACCGGAAGTAGCCGACAATGCGCTCGATAGTCTCCTCGAGGCCATAGAAGTCTTTGAAGGTCGGGTAGACCTTCAGCGTCCGGTTCATGAAAATGCGCCCGAGCCGCTGATCGCGCGCTGTATCGAGCAACGTCGGCTCTCCGATCGCGTGCAACATGCGTTCGGCGGCACTTGCGTAGTGCATTGGGTCATTACGGCAACCCTCAAGGTACTGCTTGAGGGTCAGCTCCGTGTGCTTGTGACGGTTGTAGGTCTGCGTGAAGAGGTCAAAAACGTGATCATTTGACATGTATCTTGGCCCAACCTTGGCTGCGCGAACTTCGTATATAAGCTACGCCATTTCAGCCTGCGATACTTCTTAAACGGACGTAACCCATCTTCGAGCCTCGTACGATCGGGAAGACAGCGGCGAATGGACTTTGCCGCGTTGCTCCGCGACCGATAAGAACGTAGTAAAGTCTTCAATTTACATCCGTTTTTCCGGTTCAGCTGGAGCGGGGAGCCAATGGCGGTCAGCTCCACGTGAGGAGATCTTGTTCGCGTGTCGCGGCGTGAACGCTTCGGTCCTAGGCTGAGGTCCCGATGCAATCGTAAAATCAGAACACAAACAAAGATTTGAACTGAGTCTGCCTAGTCCGGGCAGCCGTCGACCCAGCCTGGCAAAGGACCTGGGTCTCCAGATCGGAACAGTCGAACGTTGTCCGAACTTGCGAATCTCCCGTTGGAATACAACGGTCGGCGGCCTTGCGTTTTAGTATTGATACTATTGCCGTTTTTTCAGGTCGGCCGACCGTGCAGGCGGTCGCACATCGCCAAATAGCAGCCTAGCAAGGCGCCGTTGCGACATTTGGACAGAGCGCCGCTGCTCGGTGCGGTTATTGGCCTCAGCACCGGGGTGTCGGATGCATGACGCTTCACAGACCGTTGAGCGGCACCTTGAGGAAGCGCTGGCCGCTCTTATCGGTCTCGGGCAGATGGCCAGCACGAATGTTGACCTGAAGCGACGGGATGATCAGTTTGGGCATGTCCAGTGTCTGGTCGCGGGCCTCGCGCATGGCGACGAATTCGTCTTCGGTGACGCCGTCCTTGACGTGGATGTTGTTGGCCCGCTCTTCGGCGACCGTGGTTTCCCATTTGATCGCGCGGCCGCCTGGCGCATAGTCATGACACATGAAGAGGCGCGTTTCGCCCGGTAGCGTCTCCAACAGCATCCGGATCGAGCGGAACAACACGCGGGCGTCACCACCGGGGAAATCGGCGCGCGCGGTGCCGCCATCAGGCATGAACAACGTGTCGCCAACGAACGCCGCGTCGCCAATCACGTGCGTGGTACATGCTGGCGTGTGCCCCGGCGTGTGCATGACATGGGCCGTCATGCTGCCGATGTCGTAGGTGTCGCCGTCTTTGAACAGGCGGTCGAACTGGCTGCCGTCGCGACGGAACTCAGTTCCTTCGTTGAACACTTTCCCAAAGACGTTTTGAACGGTCAGAATATGTTCGCCGATCGCGATTTTTCCGCCAAGCTTGCCCTGGATATACGGTGCGGCTGACAGGTGGTCGGCGTGGGCGTGCGTTTCGATCAGCCATTCCACCTCGAGCCCGAGGGCGCGAACGTGGTCGATGATCTGGTCGGCTGACGTGTAGCTGATGCGACCGGCCGCGTAATCGATGTCCATGACGGGATCGATGACCGCGCACTTCAACGAGGCTGGATCCCTCACGATGTAACTGATCGTGTTCGTATCGGCATCAAAGAACGCGGAAACGTCCGGCTTCGTCGTCAGCGTCGGTCGCATTGTCATGGCTCATCCTAGAATAGCGCGGCCGTACGCGGGAAACGCGCGAGCGGGCTGCTGTGTCGTGCGGCATGTTGCCCGCGCAAGGCGCGCGGTGTTGCAAAGTTACCTATGGGCGAATGCTAGACGCCCGCCGTCGCTGCGTCTGTGACTAAGTTACGGTCGCCGACCCAGTATGGACTCGTATGGGGCACCCTATGCGGCGCGACTTTCAAGCGACGGTCGGTGCGCAACCGCTGCTCAGCTTCGCGAAAAATGAAGCTTGAGGGAATAAGCTCAAGTTTTGGGCGTTGTCCCCACAGATCGGCTGTCCGAACGGTCTACTCGAGCGCCACGTGGGGCTCTGGGTGGGGTTCCGGGGCACCAATTTGGCCGATTGGCACTAACGCAACAATACAAGGCGTAATTCAATGGCAATCGAGTTCGCACGGCCGGTTCGACCGCTCGAAAATTCAACCGCAATGTTGGCCTCAGCCAAGCGGGCCTTCACCACCCGCCGCGTGCCCCAAGCAGACATGGCGACGGTCGTCGCAGGTGACGCTCAGCCGAGAATTGGTGACCTGATCATCGCAACGGTCGAAAAAATCGGCAGCCATCCGCGGATCGAGTTGCCAAGCGGTCGAAAGGCCCAATTGGCCGTGGGTGATCGCATCGTGTTGGCCTATGGCAACCGCTACGCTCCGGACCAATTCGAAGCGATCATCGAGAAGTCGATGGGACCGTGCCACATGGTAGCGGCCGGTGGGGTTGCGGCGACCATGGTTGCCCGCCACGAGCAGATGTCGCGCCCGACGCAGATCCGCCCTCTCGGTTACGTGGCTGATGCAGCTGGCGTGCCAATCAACCTGTCGCGCTATGCTCTCCAGTTGGATCCCCGTCCGCGCGCCATCGCAACTGTACTCGTCGCTGGCACGTCGATGAATGCTGGAAAAACGTTCACAGCTGCCGCCTTGGTCCATTCCTTTGCACGAGCCGGTCACAAGGTCGCTGGCATCAAGGCTACAGGAACCGGCGCCGGTGGAGATGTGTGGCTAATGTCGGACATGGGCGCATCCTTGGCACTCGATTTCACCGATGCTGGCTTGCCCAGCACGTATCTCGTCGAGCCGGAGCGCATCGAGCGCAGCGTTCTTGGCCTCGTTGGCCATGCTGCGGATGCTGGCTGCGATGTCGCGGTGGTCGAAATTGCAGACGGTTTGCAACATGAGGAAACGGCCTCGGTGCTCCGATCAGTGAACATTCGGCACATTGCAGCCGGTGTCGTATTTGCGGCAAACGACGCTTTGGGCGCAAAGGCTGGCCTCGATACGCTTGCGGCTTGGGGCCATCCGGTCTTGGCGCTCAGCGGGCAATTGACACGTTCGCCGCTGGCAATTCGTGAGGCGGCGAAATCAACCGGGATCTGCGTGGTGACCGCGTCCGAGATTCAAGCGGGTGCCCTGTGCTCGGCAGTGTTTGCAGCTGCCAGCGCAGTTTCCCGCACGCGCCTTGATGTTGCCGCTTGATTGATCGGCCATCTGCACGGGTCGGCCTGCCGGTAAGAAGCCGACCCGCGCCTTCCCCCGCACGACGGGGCACAAGGGCGGGCACAAGGGCGGGGAACGAGGACGGGGCACAAGGGTAGTGAACATATGACGACGAATACTCGGCCGAGTTGGTATCAAAGGCTTGTCGCGACGACGGTGCGGCTGGTCCAGGGTGCCCCCAGCACGGCCAAACGTTCAAGACGTGGCGGTGGCCGGATGCGCAATGCCTGGCGGCGGAGCCGGCCGGGCCTGCTTGCCGTGTTTGGCTTGACGGCATTTGTCAACTTGTTGAAGTTGGCGATCCCGCTCTACATCTTCCAACTCCTTGATCGCGTGATTGCGAGCCGCAGCACAGACACGCTGATTTTGCTGACGGTGATCGCCGTGTTTGCCGTCCTGATGGCCTCGCTGGCTGAATTGACGCGGCGTTGGATGCTGGTCCATTGGGGCAGCTGGATCGAGCAGCATTTCGGCCGCCATTTGTTCGCCGCCAGCCTCAACCGGCGGCGCATGCGCAGCCCGACCAAAGCTATCGACGACCTCTCCGAAGTCAGCGACTTCGTATCCGGTGGCGGGCTCACGACGTGGCTTGACGCGATGTGGGCACCCGCATTCCTGTTGATGGTCTATTTGATTCATCCGATGTTGGGCCTGCTCGTTCTTGCCGGTATGTTGACGATGCTTGCTCTTGGCATCGCCAACGAAATGCTGACGCGGCCAATGCGGGCGGCGGCTCGCAAGGCGCGCATCAAAGGCGACAGTGTCGTCCAGGCGGCCGACCAAAATCTCGAGACGGTCGCCAGCCTCAACCTTGGCGACCAACTTGCAGAGCGCTGGCATCGGGCGATGGCCAACCGGCGCGGGGAGACCTTGGTGTCGCGCATGACCGGCAACACCATGGCCGAGACCATGCGTTTTGCCGAAGCCATACAGCGCGTCGCCTGCTACGGGGTCGGCGTGTGGCTCGCCATTTTCGATGGTTTGACGACCGGCGGAATCATCGCTGCTGCCGTACTCGGTCGCCTTGGTACTTCGGGCGTGCGTCGGGCGATGAGCAATTGGCGTCAACTTGTTCTTGCCCGCCGGGCGTATTCGCGCGTCGCTCGCCGCATTGGCGCCATTCGCGAGAGCGTCACGGCCATCCGCGATCTTGATGCCGAACCTGTCCTGCACGTCGATCAGGTTACGCACACCCACAATGCCTGGTCGCGGCCGCTGTTCCGCAAGCTCGATATCACGGTCGCGCCCGGCGAGATCGCGTGCATTATGGGGCCTTCGGGTTCGGGGAAGTCGACGCTCGTCAAGCTCATGTCGGGGGTGGGCTCGCCGACGATGGGGACGATCCGCTTCGGCGGTCTCGACATCACACGGTTCACGCACATCGAGCGTCAACAATTGCTCGGCTATCTCCAGCAGGACGCGGCGCTGCTTGACGGTGCGACGCTGGCTGAGAACATATCGAGCCTGCGCGAGCCCGATCCACGCGCCATCGTCGAGGCCGCCCGCCTCGCGCAGATCCACGATGTGGTCGAACATTTGCCAGATGGATACGAGACGCTCGTGTCATCTGAAAGCACGGCGTTTGCTGGCGGCGAAATTCGGCGGCTGGGACTGGCGCGCGCGCTGTACGGACGGCCAAAGCTGATCGTGCTCGATGAGCCTGAAGCCAACCTCGATGAACGCCTGATCCTCAACCTGATGCAGACGATCGAGCACTGCAGGCAGTGGGGATCGGCCATCGTCGTCACCTCGCAGATGGAGCGGCTCGCCTTAATCGCCGACACGATCGTGCTGCTGCATCCTAACGATAAGCCGCAAGTCTTCACCCGGGAAGCCTATGCCCGTTGGCGATTCGAACGCCTTGACGGCGGGGCGTCCATCAATGCCGATTTTGGCAATCGCGATGTCACGGAGGTCCTATGAGCCGTTCCCGCAACTCATCGTCATTGCGTGGCCAGCGCTTGGAGCCATTCTCGCGGGCTCAATTACTGGCAACGATTTCGTTGTTTGCCGTGTTCTTTGGCACGATGACCGCGTGGAGTTCATTTGCCCCAATTGGCAGCGCGGTGATCGCGCCGGGCGTTGTGAGCGTCGAGTCGCATCGCAAAGCGATCCAGCATTTGGAGGGCGGCATCGTGAATCGCATCCTGGTCAAAGACGGCAGCCGCGTGAAGCCGGGAGACGTTGTCGTCGAGCTGCGCGACATCGCAATCACGGCGAACGTCGACCGTTTGAAGTCGCAATATTATGAGGCCGTTGCGACCACCGCACGATTGACGGCAGAGAGAGATGGGGCTTCTGAGCTGAAGTTTTCCGACGAAATCTTGAAAGCTGCTGTCACCGACACGGCTGCGAAGAACGCGGTCGCAGCCCAGAGGAAACTTTTCCAGAGCCGGAATGAACTCAACGAGCAAAAGCTCAGCGGCATCGCCAAAAAAATAGACCGGCTCGCCGAGCAGCGGGATGGGCTGACCAAACAGCTCAAAGCGCTGGATGCGCAGATGGCGGTACGAGAGCAGGAGGAGAAAGATGCGACCGCGCTGTTCAACAAACAGCTCGCCCGCAAGTCCAGGGTGCTCGATGCCCAAAGAAGTCGTGCCGAGCTGGATGAGCGTGGTAGCGAGCTTGCCTCCGAGTTGGCCCAAGCTGAACAGCAAATGACCGAGCAAGAGCTCAAAAAAACAGAGCTCAATTCGGCCAACTTGACGGCTGTCGTCGAGGATCTGCGTGCGCGCCAAGCGCGCGCCCATGAACTGTCGCGCGAGCTTATTGCGGCTCAGGACATCCTGGCGCGGTCACAGATCCGGGCGCCGATCGAGGGCACGGTGGTTGGACTACAGGTTCACTCGCGCGATGGCGTTATTTCGCCTGGGCAAACGCTCATGGAGATTGTGCCGTTGACCGATAAACTTGTCGTCGAGGCCCGCGTCCGGCCTGAGGACATCGAGGAGGTTCGCGCGGGACTGCCGGCAACCGTCGTCCTCAACACATTGACGCGACGGTACAGTCAGCCGATCCGTGGCACCGTCGAATCGGTCACGGCCGATCGCCTCGTCGATAAGTTGACCAGCCGACCCTACTACGGCGTGCGGATTTCCCTCGAGGCTGCCTCGCTTGATCCGAGCGAAAGCAAACTTCTCGCCGGTATGTCAGCCGATACGTTCATCGTAACTGGCGAGCGCACGCCGCTTGCATACCTGACTGCGCCGCTGGTGCGGACGTTCAACCGCGGCATGCGTGAACAATGAGGCCGCGCAACCGGATTGCTCGCTCCTCGGCCACGCTACCTCGGCCACAACGCTGGCGGTCTATTTTTACAACGACGCGATCGATCATAGGGCTTTTGATCATGATGACCGCCGCATGCATCGACCCATCGCCTGTGCGCGCCGGCAAAGCTGGCCAGGGTATCGAACTCGCGCTGATCGGCACCGAAACGATCGAGGTGCACACCTATCGGCCGCGTGGCTGTAGCGGTGGCGGCTTGATGTTCATCTTTCCCGGGTATGAGCGCAATGCGCATGGCTACATGCGACGCGCCAGGAGGATTGCGCGCGAAGAATGCCTCACAATTTTTGCGCCAGAGATGGATCAGGACCGTTTCCCCCGGTCGCGGTATCAGCGGGCGGGTGTGTCGAGGGCTGGTCGTGCCTCGCTCGACGAGACGTGCATGGGCCTGTTTCTGCGCCGTCTGCTCGATTGGGCGCGCCGGTTGGAGCAGCGTCCTGATGCGCCGTATGTGCTTTTTGGTCATTCCGCTGGCGCACAGTTGCTGTCGCGCGTTGCCGCCTACTGCCCGATGCAATCGCCTGCGCGCATTATCCTCGCCAACCCGTCGTCGTATGTCGCACCGTCACTGATCGAACCGGCACCATACGGATTTGGAGGTATCCTCGACGTCCGCGAACGTGAGGAGCGCTTGCGCGCCTGTCTCGCGCAGCCGATCACCATTTATCTGGGGGATGCCGACCTAGGGGACTTCCGTCTCGACGAGACCGCCAACGCCAATCGGCAAGGCCCGACGCGATTCGCGCGCGGTCAGGCGACCTATCAGGCTGGCCGCGACATGGCCGTTGCCCGTGGTTGGGCGTTCAATTGGCGGTTGGTGGTCGCCAAGGGCATCGGCCATTCATCGAAGGGCATGCTTCGCGCCGCCGAGATGTCCGCCGCGATCGGCGCGAGCGGGGCCGGGGCGACAGACAACGGGGACCGCTGAAGCGGCTGTTGGCCACACGGGCCGAAAAATTTTGGCTTTCTGTCCACTGCGGTGAAATGACCGAAAAGATCAGCATTGAGATAATAGAATACCACGTTGAAATATATCACGTGATGCAGATTTCAGTATGCCGACAGGCGCCCGCTCGTCGGACCGTCATTGTCCAATCGGCCTTCGCGCATCGGGATGCCGCAAACCCGCATTGACATGTATCAATTACACCAGAAAAAAAGGGACTATTTCTCGGCAGGGTTGGGGTCTTCAGCCTAGTAGCCACGTTGCCGGTCTTGAGTTTTTTCAAGCAAACGTTGCACGGCGAATTCCCCCGCTGACGATAGCCTCTCCTCTGACCGCAGTTAGCGCGGGCGCGGGATTTTGGAATTTCGTCTTGATACGTAGGCGACGTGCAGGATGGTCTTGCCGACTGTCCGACCGACTGCCCGACCGACTGCCCGAGGGGTCACCGATGCAACGCACACAATCCGACACGAGTTTCGAGCCAAGCGCTCGCAGCGAACGGTACACAACGACCGACAGTCTGGCCTTGGTCGGCGTAGTGCTCGCCCTCGCCTACGGCTTGTTTTTGGCGACCCAGTCACCCGACCAGGCGATGGCGTTCCATGGCCTACTTTTGGCCGGCTCTGCCGTCGCGGCGGGAGCCGTCGTTCTCAGGACAGGTTTTGGCCGGACCACAACGGGCCGATCCGCCGTCGAATACGTCGATGGGCCGGTGAAAGTGGCGACGATCGCTGCCCTGGTTTGGGGTATTGCGGGCTTCCTGATCGGCGTCATTATCGCGTTTCAACTCGCGTTTCCAGCGTTGAACCTCGAATATCCGTGGACCAGTTTCGGCCGCCTCCGGCCACTACACACTTCGGCAGTTGTTTTTGCGTTCGGCGGCAACGTGCTGCTCGCGACGTCATTGTATGTGGTTCAACGAACCTGCCATGCGCCATTGGCTGGCCGCTGGTCGCCGTGGTTTATCGTCTGGGGCTATCAGCTGTTTATTGCGATGGCCGGCACGGGTTATTTGTTCGGCATTACCCAGAGTAAAGAATATGCCGAGCCGGAATGGTATGTCGACCTTTGGTTGACGATCGTTTGGGTCACCTATCTGGCGGTGTTTGTCGCGACGTTGGCTAAGCGCCGTGAGCCGCACATCTATGTTGCCAACTGGTTCTTCCTCGCCTTCATCGTAACCGTCGCGATGCTGCACGTGGTCAATAACGCTGCCGTTCCGGTCGGGTTGGCCAATCCCAAGAGCTACATTGTCTATGCCGGTGTCCAGGATGCCATGACACAGTGGTGGTATGGCCACAACGCGGTCGGCTTCTTCCTCACCGCAGGCTTTCTCGGGATCATGTACTATTTTATTCCCAAGCGGGTCGAGCGGCCGGTTTATTCCTATCGCCTGTCGATCGTACACTTTTGGTCGCTGATCTTTCTCTACATTTGGGCCGGTCCACACCATCTACATTACACCGCGCTGCCCGATTGGGCGCAGACGTTGGGTGTCACCTTCTCGATCATGCTGTGGATGCCGTCGTGGGGCGGTATGATCAACGGGCTGATGACGTTGTCGGGGGCCTGGGACAAGCTCAGGACGGACCCCGTGGTTCGCTTTCTTGTCGTGTCGGTTGCGTTCTATGGAATGTCCACGTTCGAAGGTCCATTGATGGCGATCAAGGCTGTCAATTCGCTGTCCCACTATACGGATTGGACGATTGGACACGTGCATTCGGGTGCGCTTGGATGGGTCGCGATGGTGTCGTTTGGCGCAATCTACTGCCTCGTGCCGTGGCTGTGGAAGCGTGAAGGTCTCTATTCCATGCGGCTTGTCGAGTGGCATTTCTGGATCTCGACAATCGGTATTTTGCTCTACATCACGGCAATGTGGGTGTCTGGCATTACCCAGGGGCTGATGTGGCGTGCCTATGACAACCTCGGCTTCCTTCAGTACTCGTTTATCGAAACAGTCGAGGCGATGAAGCCCTATTACGTGATCCGTGCCTTTGGAGGCGTGTTGTTCCTGCTCGGCTCGCTGATCATGGCGTACAATATCTTCCGCACGATCCGCGGGGATACGATTACGGATTTGGCCGATCAACCGCGCGTCGCAGCAGCCCCCGGGTTGCGCGCAGTTCCAGCTGAATAAGGGAGGCAAATGTGAACCACGGCGTCTTTGAAAAGAACTCCCTCGTTTTGCTCGTCGGCATCCTCCTGGTCGTGTCGATCGGCGGTCTCGTTCAGATCGCACCGCTATTTTGGGTCGACAGTACGATCGAGAAGGTGAAGGGCATGCGGCCCTATACGCCGCTCGAGCAGGCGGGGCGCGATATCTACGTCCGCGAGGGCTGTTATGCGTGCCACAGCCAAATGATCCGAACGCTGCGCGACGATGTTGAGCGGTACGGGCACTACTCGCTCGCCGCCGAGAGCATGTACGATCATCCGTTCCAATGGGGCTCGAAGCGGACGGGGCCGGACCTTGCCCGCGTCGGCGGCAAGTATTCGGACCAGTGGCATGCCGAACACATGGATAATCCGCGTGCGCTCGTACCGGAGAGCATCATGCCGGCCTATCCGTGGCTCGCCAAAAACAAACTCGATGCTTCGGATATTGTCGCTCGGACGGCGACGTTGCGGACCGTCGGCGTTCCCTACACCGATGCCATGATAGCCAACGTCAAGGCTGATTTGTTGGCGCAGATCGACCCCGACAGCAAGGCTGCGGCCGAGCTGGTGAAACGTTATCCAAAAGCCAAAGTGGCGAAGTTCGACGGCCGGCCGGGCGCTGACCCAAGCGAGCTGGATGCCGTCATCGCTTATCTCCAGATCCTCGGGCAGATGGTCGATTTCGCGAGCTTCGACGCGTCTGGCCCCAACCTTCGCTAAGCCGATCCCGGCTAAGGATTCACAATGACTTACGATACGGTCGCAGCGTTTAGCCAAGTCACGTCATTGTTGATGTTTGTCGCAATGTTCCTGGCTGTTCTGGCCTACGCCCTCTGGCCGAGCAATGGCGCGAAGTTCACCAAAATTCAGCGCAGCGCCCTCGACTTGGACGCCAAGCCTCTCCAGCGGGACACAGAGCGATGACGGAACAACATAAGCAGCCCGATGGCGCCACGGGACACCAAAAAGGGGTCCAAACCACCGGCCACGTGTGGGACGACGATATCCGCGAACTCGATACTCCCCTCCCACGCTGGTGGCTCTACACGTTCTATGCCTGTATCGTATGGTCGGTCGGGTGCTGGATCCTGTATCCATCGTGGCCGACGCTGCAGGGCTACACCACGGGTGTGCTTGGCGTGAGCGACCGTTCGGCTGTCGCCAAGAAATTGGTGACGGCTAAACAATCACAAGAGACGTTTCGCAAGCAACTTGCGAGCGCGTCGGCAACGGATGTGCGCAACAATCCCGAGCTACTTCGCTTCGCAATGGCGAGTGGCGGGGCCTCATTCCAGACGAACTGCGCGCCCTGCCACGGACGGGGTGCTCAAGGGTTCGTCGGCTATCCGAACCTGAACGACGACGATTGGCTGTGGGGCGGTACGCTCGAGGATATCGAGACGACGTTGCTTTACGGTATCCGGTCAGGCCATGCGGAAGCACGGGTCAGCCAAATGCCGCGCTATGGGGTCGACGGGATCTTGTCGCCCGCAGAAATCGATGCCGTGACCAACTACGTCAGAGGCTTGACCAAGCTGCCGGTCGACCAGGCACTGGCACAAAAAGGTTCGACGATCTTCGCCGAACAGTGCTCATCCTGCCATGGCGAGAACGGTCACGGCAACGCTGAGCTCGGCGCGCCGAACTTGGCCGACGCGATCTGGCTTTACGGGTCCAGCCCGGAGGCCGTGACTCAAACGATTGTCGCCGGTCGAAACGGTGTCATGCCCGGCTGGATCGACCGCCTCGATCGCGCCACGATCAAATCGCTCGCCGTTTACGTCCACAGCTTGGGCGGCGGGCAGTTAGCCTCGAACGCAACGAAACAGTGACATCGGAACATAGCCCATGTCCTGTTGCGGAACGAGTTTGGCGATCGCGTTGGCAATTGCCCGCGCCGACCAAGAAGCTGCTGCTGCATCAACAGCTTTAGGCCAACACCCGGCCTGCCCGCCGGGATACGTCGAAACTGAGGCTCGGTCCGTTCCGATGTGGCGCAAGTTGGCCGGTTGGCTGCGCCTTGAAAGGATAAACAGCACCCATGCTTGAACCGAAGGATTACATCCATGGTGCGCCTGAATTGGCTGCACCCGGCGTCGCCCGACACGATGTTGCCGCCGTCAACAGCAAATCGTCGCGCGAGTTATATGCCTCCCGTCAGGCCATTCATCCCAAGCGGGCGCGTGGAACGTTTCGCACGTTGAAATGGACGATCATGATCTTGACGCTCGGTGTCTACTATATCCTGCCTTGGGTGCGCTGGGACCGCGGCCCCGACCTGCCAAACCAAGCGGTGCTTCTTGACTTGGCGCACAATCGCTATTTCTTTTTCTTTCTCGAGATCTGGCCGCAAGAATTTTACTACGTCACAGGCCTGCTGATTATGTCGGCACTCGCGCTGTTTCTATTCACGGCCGTCGCTGGCCGGGTGTGGTGTGGCTACACGTGTCCGCAGACGGTTTGGACAGATCTCATGGTTGCGGTCGAGCGGTTCTGGCAAGGTGACCGGAACGAGCGTCTCCGTCTCGACAAGCAACCTTGGAATGCAGAAAAAATATTCAAGAAGTCGATCACGCATGCTTCTTGGCTCGTGATTGGCTTGCTGACCGGCGGCGCGTTCGTCTTTTATTTCGCCGATGCGCCGACGCTGACGCGCCAATTCGTGACCGGCTCCGCGCCCCAAGCGGCGTACTACGCGCTTGGGGTCCTGACGCTATCGACATACGTCCTCGGCGGTCTCGCGCGCGAGCAGGTGTGCATTTACATGTGCCCATGGCCGCGTATCCAAGGCGCGATGACCGATCGCGACACGCTGCTGGTCGGCTACCGTCCCGAGAGGGGCGAGCCGCGCGGCCCGCATAAGAAAAACGAGAGCTGGGACGGACGTGGAGACTGCATCGACTGCAAAGCTTGCGTGGCGGTATGTCCGACGGGCATCGATATCCGCGATGGCTCGCAGCTCGAATGCATTCAATGCGCGCTGTGCATCGACGCGTGCAACGAAATCATGGCCAAGGTCGGCCGTCCGCCAAACTTGATCGCCTACGACACGGTTGCAAAGCAAGAAGCATGGATCGAGGGTCGTTATGAGCCGTTTCGCCCGGTTCGTCCGCGAACCATCCTGTACGCCGGTGTTCTAGCCGCCGTCAGTGCAGTCATGCTGATCGCTTGGTCCAACCGGACGCTCCTCGAGATGAATGTGCTACCCGATCGCAACCCACCGTTCGTTCAACTGTCCGATGGCGGCGTCCGCAACGCGTACACTGTCAAAGTGCTGAATAAGCGGCACGAGCCCCGGACCTTCACGTTCGAACTCGAAAAATTGGCCGACGCGTCGGTCAGCGTCGTGGGTGAACAAGCCAGCGACAACCGGCGCGTTCTGGTTCCAACCGATTCTGTCCGTGAGATTCGCCTTCTGGTGAGTATCCCTGCGAGCCAAGCTGCACGGCTTGCAGCGCCGTCGATACCGGTGACACTTGTTTTGCGCGATGTGGCCAACGGGGCCACAAGCCGGCGCGTTACGCAGTTCGTCAGTGCGACTAGGAAATAACCATGACCACGTCCAAAACCGACCGCGAATGGACCGGACGCGAATGGACCGGACGGGGGGTATTCTTGACTTTGGCTGCCTTCTTCGGGGTGGTTTTCGCCGTCAACATCTTTTTCGTCGTCACCGCCGTTCGAACGTATACGGGCGTCGTTGCCCAGGAGCCCTATCGCAAGGGTCTTGCCTACAACCAGCGGATCGATGCGGATGCCCAACAGGCCCAACTTGGGTGGACTGCGGCTTTGACTGCCGACAAGGGGGGACGCACGCGGCTCGACCTTGTCGCTGCCGACGGCCGTGCCGTGTCGGGCTTGACGGTGACGGGAACCCTCAGCCGCCCATCGACCGCCGCATTCGACCGCGCGCTGACATATATCGAGACGGCGCCGGGACGATACGAGTCTGGTTTGTCGGAGGCAGATCGTTCAAGCTCGGGTCAGGCCAACACCGGCGAGCAAAAAACAACGGTGGCGGCGATCGAAAGCGGGACCTGGATCGTGACGCTTGCGGCCCGTGACAGCGTCTCGGACGCCGAGCCGGTCTACCAATTGCGGAGGCGACTATGGCTCAGGCCCTAGGACCACAGTTGGAACTCGGCTCATTAGAACCGAGGAAGAGTGTTAGTGATCAGAAGATGGCGCCGCGCGGTGTCGCGTCGGTCGATCCGCTTGCTGCCGCAGTGGGCCGACAGTTTACCTTCGTCGTCGAGAACATGCGGTGCGGCGGATGCATGCGCAAAGTCGAAACGGCGCTGTTGGGTGTGGCCGGTACTATGTCTGCCAGAGTCAACTTATCGACGGGACGGGTAGGCATCGTCGTCGACCGTTCGATCAAGGCCAACTCTGAGCCATATATCGAGGCGTTGAAGTCGGCAGGCTTCACGGCGCGCGAATTGCCGTCCGATGAGGCTGTTTCGAATTCTTTGGATGAGGATCTGGAGCGCCGATTGGCTGTCGCCGGGTTCGCCACGATGAACATCATGTTGCTGTCGGTGGCCGTTTGGTCAGGCGCCGGCGGGGACATGGAAAAATCGCTGCAGACGGCCCTGCACTGGCTGTCGGCCGTGATTGCAATTCCCGCGGTTGCCTATGCGGGTGTGCCGTTCTTTGCCTCGGCGTTGGCCGCGATCCGCGCCCGCCGCATCAACATGGACGTGCCGATTTCGCTTGGCGTGCTGCTGGCGACCGGGATGAGCCTTTATCAGACGACACAGGTTAGCGAGCAGGTCTACTTCGATGCTGCGGTGTCGCTGCTTTTCTTTCTGCTGATCGGGCGGGTGCTTGACCAGAAGATGCGACGCCAAGCCAAGAGTGCGGCTGAGAATTTTCTCGGCCTGCTCAGCCCGGCAACGACGATCGTACACAGCGACGGGGCCACCGAGCGGATCGCGACCAGCGCTGTCAGGCCGGGAATGGCGCTGATCATCGCCGCTGGCGAACGGGTGCCGGTCGATGCCAAGGTTACGCGCGGCCGCGCCGAGATCGACGAGGCGCTGCTGACCGGTGAAACGGTCCCGCGGCAAGTTCTCGAGGGCGGGTCGTTGTATGCGGGCACGATCAACTTGGGTGGTCCTGTCGAGGCGGTCGCAACGGCGGTCGAGGACAACACGCTGCTTGCCGAGATTGCCCGCCTTATGCAAACGGCCGAGCAGGCCCGTGGCCGGTATGTGCGGCTGGCTGATCGTGCTGCAAGATTATATGCGCCAGCTGTCCACATCTTAGGTCTGGCGACATTCATCGGCTGGATGTGGGTCGGGTACACGTGGGAGCCGGCCCTGACGGCGGCGATCGCCGTTCTGATCGTGACGTGTCCGTGTGCTCTGGCGCTCGCCGTTCCAGCCGTTCAGGTCGCAGCGATCGGGCGGTTGTTCAAGCGCGGTATCGTTGTCAAAGCCCCCGATGGGTTGGAGCGGCTGTCCGAGGTCGATACCATCGTGCTCGATAAGACGGGCACGCTGACGTTAGGTGAGCCCGAGTTGGTGCCAGGCGATGACGTGAGCGACGACGTGTTGGCCAAGGCTGCAGCTCTGGCAGCAAACAGTCGTCACCCCTACGCACGGGCAGTCGTCAAGGCTGCGTACGCGCGCGGACTGACAGTCGTGCCCGTTGCCGGGGTCGAAGAGATCGCTGGCAGTGGCCTGCGGGCATCGCTCGACGGTAGCGAAGTCAAGCTCGGCTCTCCGGCATTTTGCGATCTCGCGGCCCTCGCGAATGAAACGGGGACCGGCGGAGCGGGCGAGGAGGCCTCGCTATGGCTGCGCCATGGGCACGCCCGTCCGACGGCATTCCGCTTCATCGATCCCTTGCGCAGTGACGCCAGCACGGTTGTCGCTCGCTTGATCCAGCTCGGCTACGCCGTCGAGCTGCTGTCGGGAGATCGGACGGCCATTGTCGCTGCGACGGCCAAAGCCAGCGGTATTACACAATGGCGTGCAGAGGTGCGGCCGGACGAAAAGACCCACCGGCTCGATGAATTGAAAGCCGAGGGCCGAAAGGTGCTGATGGTCGGGGACGGTCTCAACGACGCTCCAGCGCTCGCCAGTGCCCATGCCTCGATTGCGCCAGCGACTGCGGCCGACATCAGCCAGACCGCATCGGACGTGATATTCCAGGGGTCGAAGTTGAGCCCGCTGATCGAGACGTTGGCGGTCGCCAAAGCTTCGCAGCGCGCTGCGCTCGGCAACTTCGCGATTTCGATCGGCTATAACGTGATCTTCGTGCCGCTCGCGGTCATGGGCATCGTGACGCCGATTATCGCGGCAATCGCCATGTCGCTGTCCTCGATCACCGTGACGGCCAACGCGATCTGGCTGGGGCATAAGCGCTTGAAGGACGCCACATGACAGCGCTCGCCTGGCTCATTCCAGCAGCCCTTGCCCTTGGCGCGCTCGGTCTTGTTGCTTTCATGTGGGCCCTGCGCACCGGCCAGTATGACGATCTCGACGGCGCTGCTTGGCGCGCGCTCGACGATGATCCTGTTTCACCTAAAAAGGGCCCACGCGACGGCGAGCAATAGGTGCGCCGATCAGCGATGCCGTTTTGCGCGGTGATCAGCCGAATCGTCCGGTGATGTAGGCTTTCGTAATCTCGTGCTTTGGGGAGACGAACAACTCTGTCGTGTCGCCTTGCTCGACCAGACGGCCGAGATGAAACACGGCGACCCGCTGCGAGACGCGTGCGGCCTGCTGCATGTTATGCGTGATCAACACGATCGTGTAGCTCGCCCGTAACTCGTCGATCAGCGCCTCGATCCGCGCGGTTGCTATCGGGTCGAGTGATGAGGCGGGCTCGTCCATCAAGATCACTTCAGGGTTGTAGGCAATGGCCCGGGCGATGCAGAGCCGCTGCTGCTGGCCGCCCGATAAATCCAGCCCGGATTCCCCAAGCCGGTTTTTGACCTCGTCCCAGAGGCCAACGCGCTGCAGGCAGGACTCGACAAGGCTATCCGTTTCGGGTGTTCCGCTGACCAATCCATGAATGCGCGGCCCATAGGCAATATTGTCGTAGACCGATTGCGGAAACGGGTTGGGCTTCTGTGCAACCCATCCAAAGCGACGACGAACGATCGGCGGATCGAGGTCGACATCGTTGATGTCCAAGCCGTCGACGAGGATCGTCCCTGTGAGGCGGGCGCCGGGGACGTCATCGTGACTGCGGTTCAAGCAACGCAGCAGCGTGGTCTTTCCGCAGCCCGACGGACCAATGAAGGCGGTCACCTCGCGCGAGTGGATTTTGAGGGAGATGTCTGTCAGTGCTTGCTTTTCGCCGTACCAGAAGTTCACATTCTGGATGTCTATTTTTACTTTATTGCGGCTTTCATGAAAGGGTTTAGGGCCGAGATGAATTTTGAAAACGACGAAATTGTCCGGACTATTTTGCATCCCGATTACCTATTTTGGCCGGTCAGCTCGAACCGTCATTTTGAGGCGTCACTGAGCGCAGCCAACAGACAACGACCCAAGGCCATGCGCCTTGATCTTCAGCAATCCGATCCGAGCGGGGAGTTGCGGACATGGACGGTGCTGCGTCGGCAGCCGACGGACCTCAGCGGGCTCTATGGACCTTAGTGGGACATCAGCACGGGCACGGTCATTTTTTGAAGGACATCGCGGGTTGCGCCGCCAAGGATGAATTCCCGAAGACGGGAGTGCCCGTAGCATCCCATGACGACGAGATCCCAGCCGAACTTGGCGGCTTCAAACATCAGAGTTTCGCCAGCCGCCATGTTTGTCGTGCTGCCGATGGCGCCCTCACACCGTACCCCGTGGCGGGCCAAGGCAGCGCAGATGTCGGCCGTCGGGAGATCGCCGCTTTCGCTGGAGGCCTGCGGATCGAGCCATAGGACGCGAACCTCATCGGCGTGCTTGAGGATTGGGACCGCATCGAAGACAGCGCGCGTCGCCTCGCGCCGTCCGTTCCAGGCGACGAGAATTCGTTTGGTTGCAAACGGGGCGCGGGGCGCATTCGGGATGACAAGCACCGGCCGGGCGCTATCGGTCGCCAATTGGTCTGCTATATCCAGCATGCCAGTGCTGAGCCACTTCGGGTCCGCTTGGCTTGCGACGACGAGATCGGCTGCGCGCGCCACGGGCACGATGACGTCGAACACTGTTTGATGAATGCCCGTGTCGACACTGCGCCATTCCGCCGTGAACGACCCGGGCGAGGCGGCATCTTGCGTTGCTGTTTCAAAGATCGCTCTCATCCGCGCTTCTTCAAGCCGATAGGCGTCGCGGTGGGTTTCGATCATCCCAGGAACGGCGGCGATCATGTCGGTCGCGGGAGGGATGAACACCGGGGGAACTGCCGATAATCCGATCAGGTGCGACTGGTCACGACAGGCCAACGCCGTCGCTGCTTCGAGCAGTCGTGGCAAATTGCGTTCATTGTTCACGTGGATAAGAATTGTCTTATAGGACATGCGAACTTCCGATCGGGCGAGAGCCGCTGGTCGTCAATACATGGCGCGAGCCGAACGGATCCTGCATCGCGATTGAAGCATGCGGCGCGGATCGAACTGCTCGTGCCTCGACCCGCCCGCATTTGCGGTCAGTGTGGCTTAGTACCATTGGTCTCGGTCGGAATGACGATGTCAGCCGCGCGTTTCGCGTCCGATTGCTGGACTGTACGAACGAGGGTCTGAAACTCGTCCTGGTACTGGTCGATCGTGCGATTCCAATAGTCCATATAGACCTTTTGGACGTCGGGCATCGACCGGCACGACGCGAAGCGGGCACACATGCTGAGATTTTCCTGCATGCGGCGGCCGACAAAGCCGAGCCATTCGCTTTGGCAGGACGTGAAAGTTTTGAGCATGTTGCTGTTGAAGGCGTCCATTGCCTTCGTCGCCGGCCCAGCAATCTGGTTTGCAAATTCGACCGGCGTTTCGAACGCGACGGAAGGTATGGACTCCGCTTGGATTTTGGAACGGTTCGTTTCCATTGGGACACCTGTTACGTTGTCGATCGGGACGGCTACGGGTTCTGGGAAGCTTCAATGTTGGCGCGTCACGGCGCGGGCGACGATGATCTTGGTCAATTATGCGCGCGCGATCGAATTGGCCTCTGCCTATTTCTGCTGGAGGTTCAGCTGCGGCCATAATGATGGAAAAACGAGTTCGGCCTTGACGAGCGATAGGTCGTCGACATCGGGGGCTGTCGTGAAACCCAATTCGCGACACATCTGGAGCATCGTCGTGTTGTGATGCAAAATATGGCCGTACAGGCGTTTTAGACCTGCGCCGTGGGCATAGTCGATGAGATGGGACATCAGCGCCCAGCCGATACCTTGTCCCTTCAAGTCCGACCGCACGAGGACGCCGTACTCGCCCGCCACAAAGTCGGGATCGGCAATGAAACGGGCAACGCCCAACAACTCACCGGTATCTGGCGCAATCGCAACAAACGCCATCTCGCGATCGTAATCGATCTGGGTTAGGCGGGCGAGGAAGCGATGGGAGAGAGCGACCTTCGGCGTAAAGAACCGCAGCCGAACGTCGGCGGGGTCGACTTTAGCAAAGAACGCTTCATAGAGCGGCTCGTCTTCAGGCCTGATCGGCCGAAGGACGATTTTGCCCATGGTTGCGGCGTCGAACTCGCGTTCCCACGCGCTTGGGTAGGGTTTGATCGCCATGGCCGTGCGCGGTGACGTTGCTTGGTTGGCAATTGCGACGCGCCCATCGAGCGCGATGACACCAAGTTCGTCGGCCAGCAGCGGGTTGATGTCGATTTCGCGGATTTCTGGATGGCGCGCGGCGAGTTCGGCCAAACGCACGAGCACGACGGCAATTGCGTCGATATCGGCTGGCGGGCGATCCCGGTAGCCTTGCAACAGCCGCCAGACGTTGGTTTGCCGCATCAGATCGCGCGCGAGGTTCATGTCGAGAGGTGGCAGGGCGTGCGCGACATCGCGGATGGTCTCGACGGCAATGCCGCCGGCACCGAACGTGATCAGCGGCCCAAACGTCGGGTCGACGCTTACGCCGAGAAGCAATTCCTGGGCGTGAGGACGCTTGATCATCGGTTGGATGGTGAAGCCGTCAATTTTTGCATCCGGCTTGGCGGCGATGCACCGGGTGAGCATCAGTTTTGTCGCCTCGCGAACCTGTGCTGGCGTCTCGAGGTCGAGCCGTACACCGCCGACGTCGGACTTATGCGAAATGTCGACGGACAGGATCTTGACCACGCAGGCGCCATGCTGCGTGATGATCGGGGCCGACAGCCGTTCGGCCTCAGCAGGTGTCGTCGCGATCGCCGTCTCGGCGACCGGAATGGCGTAGGCTGCGAGTAATGACTTGGCTTCGAACTCGGTCAGGGTGGTCCGGCCCGATCGCAGGGCCACCGCGATGATATGTTGGACTTTGGCGTCTGCATCGGTTGTCGCGGTGGCGACCGCCGATGTCGGCAGTGCCATCAGTTCGACCTGTGCCTGCCGGTAGCGCGAGAGCTGGGCAAACCCCTCGATCGCATCGGCCGGCGTCTCGAATGTGGGAAGCCCGCTTCTTGAGAACAGCGCGCGCGAACTTTCTGCTGCCGTCACGCCGAGCCAAGCCGTCAGCACGGGCTTGGCGGGCTTTCCGTTAGCTCGCCGGTTGGCGACGACTTCTAAAATCGCGTTCGCGGCATCGAGGCTCGGGTTCAACGCCGTCGGGCAATTGATCACGAGCGCGGCATCGATGCCGGGGTCGTCGAGTGCGTGCGCCAATGTCGACGAAAATCGCACAGCGTTGGCATCGCCAATGATGTCGATCGGATTGCGATGTGACCAGGTTGGCGGCAAGACCGCGTCAAGCGCCGCGATAGTCTCTTGGGATAGGGTCGCAAGTTGTCCGCCAAGGTCGGTCAACCGGTCGGCAGCCAACACGCCAGCCCCGCCGCCGTTGGTTACGATGACCAGCCGTTCGCCCCCGACTGGCGGGCACTTGGCGAGAAGTTCGGCGGCGCTGAACAGTTCTGAGATCTCGCGGACGCGCAGCACGCCAGCCCTTCGGAAAGCGGCTTGGTAAGCGTGATCGGCCCCGGCAAGCGCGCCCGTGTGGGATAACGCGGCGGCAGCTCCGGCCGCGTGGCGGCCGGATTTGATAACGATCACCGGTTTGGCCCGTGCCGCGCGCCGCGCCGCCGACATGAACTTTCGCGCTGCCGTTACGTTTTCGACGTACATCAAAATGGCATCGCTGGCGGTATCGCCGGCGAGATAGTCGAGCAGGTCGCCAGCGTCGACGTCCGCCATATCGCCCATCGATACGACGTGGGAGAAGCCAATTCTGCGGCTTGCCGCCCAGTCGACGATTCCGGTGATCAGTGCGCCCGACTGGGACAGAAACGCGAGGTTGCCAGCAGGTGGCATCAGGTGGGAAAAGCTGGCGTTGATGCCAAGGGGCGGCAGCATGAGCCCGAGGCAATTCGGTCCTTGGATGCGGATGAGATACCGCCCGGCCGCCTCGAGCATCGCCTGTTTCAGATCGCCGCGAATGCCAGCGGTGATCACGACTGCGGACCGGCAACCTTTTTGCCCGAGTTGGTCGATCAGCGCCGGGACGGTTGCTGCCGGCGTCGCGATGACGGCAAGGTCGGGGGTGCCGGGAAGCTCGGCGATGCTCGGGTAGCAAACCGTACCGTTGATCATAGCGTGGCCTGGATTGACCAGCCAGATGTCACCTTTGAAGCCACCGCTGATCAAGTTGCGCGTGACCACCGCACCGACGCCGCCCGGTCTGTCGCTCGCGCCAAGGAGGACGATCGATCGCGGGCTCAAAAGCGCGTCGAGATTTCGAATAGTCATGTTAAAAATATCCCCGCGCTGCAGCGCACACCGACCCCGGCCTGACCTAGCCGGGCTTCGATCGGCCGCCTTGATACGTATCAACGCGGCGCGGCGGGTGTTCGTTCAACCTGATCGGTAATGTTTTGGTGGAGTGTGCCATGGGCAGTAATTCAACACCTGCAGCCGATGGGCCCGTCGCGAACGCGATACCCGGGCCGCTGATGCGCATCCGTTTGGAATTGGCGCGCGACCCGGAATTTCCCGATGGTAGCAAGGTACACGGCTACGATCTCATCGTGCCACTCGACAACAACGGTTTGTTGTCAGTTGCCGGCTGGAAAGCCGACCGCGACCATTGCCGCGTGCGCCGGTTCTGGGGCCATGAAGCCGAACTCATCGGCCATGTGGTTCATAAGCCGGGCGGTACGGGGGGCACATGGGCGTTCCGTTACGATATCCGCGCACCGATTGGCGACGTGCATGACGAGCCCGGATTTCATCTCGAGAGCCACGCTTTTCGCCCGGGCGAATATGTGTCGATCCGCGAACAGGACGGGGAGATGCGCACGTTCCGGGTCCAGGCGGTCGTCGATCTCGAGTGAGTACGTCAACGGCCCGGTCGATCATTCGCCCGCAGTCTTGAGGCTCGTGATGTAGGCGATGACATCGTCACGGTCTTCGCGCTCGAGTATGAAATTGGGCATGTTTCGATGCGGCGTTTGTAACCAAACCTTCAACGCCAGCGCCGTCATTCCTGGCGTATTGGCAATGACGACAAACGGCGGACTGTCGGCGCGCAGTGACGTCCGGCCCTCGACGCCGTGGCATTCAGAACATGTCGTGCGTGCGAATGCCAAGCCGCGTTGCACATCGCCGCCGTCTTGGGCTGTTGCGGATACGGGCATTCCCGCCAACAGCAGGGCCGTCACCATTAATCTGGTCATGCCGATTGCTCCTTCAAGCAAAGCCTTATCCAACCGTCACATTTGACGGGCAGAAAACTCGTGCGTGCGTAGTTCTCGCGTGCCGTGGCGCAGCAGCAGCCGCGCGCCGAGTGCCTGTTGGTCGGCCGTTTGCGACATCAGCAGCAGGACAACGAACCCGTCGTCGACATCGCTCGCGAGGCTCTGTGTGAGATCGGGACGCATCCATCCAGCCTCGTACGTGTCGCCATCGGCGTGCGCAAAAAGCTGGATGGCCGCGCGGCCGCAGCGCATTTCGACAGGTTCATGCCCGGCGACGTGAAGATGAACCGGCGGCTGTGACGACAGCGTAGCCAAAGACGTTGGAACGGTGGCCAACTTCGTCTCCAGGCCGGCATCGCTGGTTCGGTCGGCTCGACCGTTACCGGCGGCCATTTCAACGGCAGCAGGCTGGGCAACCCGACCGAAAATACAGAACTGCCCGCCTTCAAACCCGCGCTCGACCAAACTCCCGACGACATCTGAGAGTGTGTCCCACTCGCCGAAGGCCTGGATCGCGACCCGGTATCGTGTCAGCCCGTCGGGCATTGTTCTCTCGCTCCAACCAAATCGGCAGTCGGACGGCCCTCTCCGTGTAAGGCGGGGCTCGGCGAAGGAGGCCACTGTCGGCTGCATGCCCGGCCTCACGCGAGCGCCTCGCCGTCGGCAATGGCCTTCAGTGCGGCAATATCGACTAATCGCAGGCTGGTACATTGATCGATCTCAATCAGACCAGCCGACTTGAGCTTGCTGAACGTCCGGCTGACGGTCTCGATCGTCAGTCCGAGGTAGTCGGCAATGTCACCGCGCGACATGGGCAGATCGATTGTCTGCGGGTCGCGATCGTGGATCCGGTTGCGCCGCGACATGCTGAGGAGGAACGTCACAACACGCTCGGTCGCGCTGTGCCGAGCGACACTCACCAAGTGAGCCCGGGTCGACGAAAGCTCCTCGGCGATCGCCTCGTAGATGCGGATTGCCATCTCTGGCTCGCGCTCGGCCAAGCGGCGCAGCGCCGTCTGGGGCAGACACCGGACGCGCGTCGGGATCAGCGCTTGCGCGTTATAGACTTCGACGGGGCCTGCATCGAGGTTGACGATATCGCCACCGAACGCGAAGTCGATGACGTGCCTGCGGCCATCGGGCAACACGGTGTAGAGGCAGACCGCGCCGGTCTCGACCTGATAAACGTGGGATTTCTGGTCGCCTTCGACAAATACGTGGTCCTTAGCTTCGATGCCTTTCAACTGCGACCGCCGGATATGGCTCGTCAGGGTCGTCCGGGTCATCAAGTCGGAGTTCCGCCATGCGATTCCGTTTGCTTTACCGTCGGGCGTGTGTTCGGCCGAAAATGCCAGCATGGTGGTCCTCACGGGTTGATCGTGATCCGGGGGTTCCGGCGATGACCAGAGCTAAACCAAGCTCGCGTTGCAGCATTTTGCCGGCTGTGTCGCGGAACGTGACGAAATGTGCCGATGTCGTGGTTCACCTATGCCACGGACCAAACCGCAGGCGGCCAGATGTCTAATCCGACCCTACTCGTCGTCGACGATGATGTGCAGATCCGGACCTTGCTGCGGAACCGGTTCGAACGCGATGGTTTTGCCGTCGAGGAAGCGGCGTGCGCGCAGGAGTTATGGGAAAAACTCAGCCGCACGCACGTTAGTCTGATCACACTCGATTTGACGCTTGGACGCGAGGACGGGCTTGCGTTGGCGCGCGAGATCCGGGCGCGCAACAACATCCCGATCATCATGATCTCGGCTAAGGACGAGGAGATCGACCGGGTTGTCGGTCTCGAACTCGGGGCGGACGACTACATCACCAAGCCGTGCAGCCCGCGTGAGGTCGTAGCGCGCGTGCGCGCTGTGCTGCGGCGCTACGAGGCGATGGCTCCGGCGCGCGTCGAGGCTGCACCAGTCGTGGCTGCCGTCGTGGCGGGTGGGGAACGGTTGACGTTCGAGGGCTTCGTCCTTGACCTTGCGAGCCGCGAATTTACCAATGCGGCTGGCGACATCGTCGATCTGACGACGACGGATTTCAATCTGCTCGAGTTGTTGTTGCGGCATCCCCGGCGGGTGATGAGCCGGGACGAGATCATGACGGCGCTCAAAGGCCATGACTGGAGCGCCTACGATCGGTCGGTGGATTCTGCCGTTGCCCGTCTCAGGCGCAAGATCGAGCCTGACGCCGACCAGCCACGCCACATCAAGACGGTGCGTAACGTCGGCTACGTTTTTTCGACCGACGTGCGAAAGGTCTGAGCGCTTTGGGCGAGGTCGGCTCGAATTACGGCCGATCGAGGATCTCGCGGATCGCGCGGGCGAGTTCGCCGATGTCGTAGGGTTTGCGCAAGATGCGCTGGTCGGCGAGCACCGACTCGTTGCCGCGCGCCATATCCTCGGCAAACCCCGATGTCAGCAGAACGCGTTGCAGCGGCCGACTTGCGCCGAGTTCACGCGCGAGGTCGAACCCCGACATGCCGCCTGGCATCACGACGTCACTGAACACGAGATCGGCATTCAGACCAGCGGAGAGGATGGTCAGGGCTTCCGGGCCACTGGCAGCGGCGTGGACCCGGTAGCCCAGGCGCTTCAATCGCTCGACCGTCAATGAGCGCACTTGCGGGTTGTCTTCGACGACCAGAATTGTCTCGTTTCGAGCCGCCGACAGAGCTTTTACCGTTTTGCTGTCTGCCCCTTGGTCGGAGGCATCGGCCAAACGGGGCAGATAGAGGTTGAACGTGGTGCCGAGCCCCAATTCGCTATAGACGGTAATATGACCGTCCGATTGCTTGACGAAGCCGAAAATTGTCGCAAGGCCGAGCCCTGTGCCTTTGCCCGGCTCCTTGGTGGTGAAGAACGGCTCGAACACGCGGGCGGCGATGTCGGGTGACATTCCGGTCCCCGTATCGGAGACGGACAAGCGGACGTAGGGGCCAGGCGTCAGCGTTTTGTCGACGGCGACCTCATCTTCGCTGATCGTTGCGTTCATCGTCTCGATGCGCAAATTTCCCCCGCCCGGCATCGCGTCGCGCGCATTCAGTGCAAGGTTTAAAACCGCATTCTCGACCTCGCCAGGGTCGACGCGCGTGGCACCGAGATCGTGCGCCAGGACCGTCGTCAGTTTGATCGCCTCGCCGATCGTGCGCCGCAGTAATTCGCTCATTGCGAGGACTTGATCGTTGAGGTTGACGGTCTGGGCTTCGAGTTTGCGCCGCCGCGCAAACATTAAGAGGCGCTGGTTCAGACGGGCGCCGATCTTTGACGCCTCTTGGGCTTCCCGCACATACTTCAGCGCGGGGTGATCGCCGAGGTCGTCCTCGATCAGTTCGAGGTTGCCAGCGATCACGGTCAGCAAGTTGTTGCTGTCGTGGGCGATGCCGCCGGTCAATTGGCCTAACGCCTCGAGGCGTTGTGACCGGATGGCCTTTTCACGGCGCGTTAGTTCGTCGGACAGGTCGCGGATCAGGCCAACGTGGCTGACAATGCGGCCGTCTTTGGTTGCGACCGGACGCCCTTGAACCATGGCTGGAAACGTCGACCCATCCGTGCGGCGACAGTTGACCAACACCATGGCTTTGGCGCCTTTTTCATCGCTGGTCGTCCAGGCATTGACGACGGCGCTATAGTCTTTGGCTGTTGCAAAAAGCGATTGAAGCTTGACCGAAACAATGTTGGCGCGATCAAAGCCGAACAATTTAGGAAAGGCAGCGTTTGCCATGCGAAATTGCAGTTTATCATCTGTGGTGACGATGGCGTCAGGGACGGCGTCGAGTACGGCCAGAAGTTCGGCCGTGCGTTCTGCCACCCGGCGTTCGAGCCCGGCTTCGAGTATTTTCTTTTCGGTGATGTCGCGGACCGCGCCGATCGTGCGCTGGGGCTGGCCACCACTGGCAAAATGGGTGCGAGCGTTGGTGCTGATCCAACGGGTGCTGCCGTCGGGCCAGATGATCCGGTGATCGACTTCGAACGCTCCGTCACGGTCAGCGGTCAGAGCACCGGCAATCACAGCCTCGACCTTTGAGCGGTCATCGGGATGCACGTGGCCCAAATAGGCAGCGGGGGTGGCGACCTCATCATCGCTGATGCCGAACAATTCGCGGTAGATCGGTGACCAGTAAGACGTGCCAATGTCGTGATCGTGCTCGAACAGGCCGATCCGGCCTTGTTCGACCGCAAGGCGAATGCGCTCTTCGCTGCGCTTGAGTGAAGCCTCGAACACTTTGCGCTGAGAAACGTCGCGCAGGATGACCGTATAGGTCGGTTTTGTGCCCACGGTGAGCCGCGAGATCGAGGCCTCAGCCGGGAACTCTTCCCCCGATTTGCGGCGGCCGAGAATCTCCTGGCGCTCACCCATTTGCCTGGACGTCACGCCCGACGCGCCAAAACGGCGCAGATGGTCGGCGTGCGATGCTCTGAAGCGCTCTGGCAACAGCATATCCAGCTGCCGACCCATGGCCTCTGCGGCGTCATAGCCAAAGATCCGTTCGGCGCCAGCGTTGAACAACGCGATGTTCTGGCTTTCGTCGATGGAAATGATCGCATCGGCCGCAATCGCCAGAATGCTGGCGAGCTGAAGGCTCTCGAGCTGTAAACGAGCGTGGTCTTCCGGGTCAGAATTTATCACGGTCACAGATCAGGTGCGCCTGGTTGCCGACTTTCGTGCGAAACGGGATACCGTAACGCGAATACACCGGAATGTGAAAAATACGGGTCGAGACGGCTCTGCCCAACACCTGGAACTTCGCCCATGTCGCAGACGGCTTTGTTCTGGCCAGCGTTCGCGCAGGTCATATTGACCCTCGTTGTGATGGTCGCGATGGGGCGGGCGAGGGTCCGCTCGGTCGCGCGCCGCAAGCAGGCCATCGATGATGTTGCGTTGAATCGCACTGAAGACTGGGACGACGAAGCGACCAAAGCTGCCAACAATTACAAGAACCAGTTCGAGATGCCGGTGCTGTTTTTCGCCGCCATCGCCGTTGGCCTGTCTTTGAAGCTGGCGGACCCGGTCATCTTAGGGCTCGCGTGGATATTCGTGGCCGCGCGAGTCGCGCATGCGGTGGTGCACCTGACGTTCAACAAGATCATGGTGCGCGGGTCGATCTGGCTAGTATCCGTCGCGGCTATTCTTGCACTGTGGGTCGTGATGGCAATTCGCGTTGGCAGCTCTGGCTGAGCTATGCAGCGGGCGCCATTGCGGGCGGCGTTACTGGCCCATGGGTCCGGCGTGGCCGTTGGCGCGCCGCGTTTCGCAATGGTCGGTGTCGGAGCACACGAACATCCGCCCGCCGCGATCGTCCATCAGCACCTCGTCGAGGTAGACACCCGACGCGTCGCACAATCCGCAATTGTGCGTGAAGACCGTCCGTTCGAACGGATGGTCCTCGAAGTCGAGACTGACAACCTTCGTGTGCGGCGGGATGGCGTAGATGCGCTTTTCTCGGCCGGCACCAAATAATTGAAGGGCCGGGCAATCGTTCATCTTCGGGTTGTCGAACTTTGGCGTCGGGGACGGGTCTGTGACGTAACGGTCATCGACCATGACGGGGTATGCATAGGTCGTCGCGATATGCCCGTGCCGGGCGATGTCCTCATACAACTTAACGTGCATCAAGCCGTAGTCGGCCAGCGCGTGAAGCGTCCGCGTCTCGCTTTCGCGCGGCTCGAGGAACCGCAGCGGTTCGGGGATCGGCACTTGGTAGACGAGGATTTGGCCAGCTTTCAGCGGCTGTTCTGGAATGCGGTGGCGGGTTTGAATGATCGTTGCGTCGGTCGTGCGGGTGGTTGTCGCGACGCCCGCCGTCTTGGCGAAGAACGCACGGATCGAGACGGCGTTGGTCGTGTCGTCGGCGCCCTGGTCGATGACCTTCAGCACGTCGTCGCGGCCGAGGATCGCCGCGGTCACCTGGATGCCGCCAGTGCCCCAGCCAAACGGCATCGGCATTTCGCGGCTGGCGAACGGCACTTGATAGCCGGGGATGGCGACCGCCTTGAGGATCGCACGGCGGATCATCCGCTTGGTCTGCTCATCAAGGTAGGCGAAATTATAGGCCGGGATCGCGGTCATGGCAGGGGCTCGTTACAGGGCTCGTTGTTGGGGCTCGTTATTGGGGCTCGTTGCGGGCAAATTTCATAAGTTGTTTGCCGAGTTCTTCTCGAGCGGGTCGCGCAAACCAAGCTTTAAGCGGTCGGCGGTATCAGGCTCCCATGACAGAACCAATGTTATGCCATTTCTTCTCCGTTGCGTGTGAAACCGGCCTGTCGAACAGCCTTGTCGACCAACTGACGCTGCTTGGTATTGCGTTTTGCTTGTGGGCCGCGTTGGGTTTTCCAGCTGGCGACGGCAGCAGTTCAAGCTGCGATAGCGACGGTGGCGGGGGCTGCGACGGCGACTGATGGTCGAGGCCGCTATTCAGCCGCCAGTTTGCTGCCACGAGCCAAATCCGTGTCGCTGTCGACTGCGCAGCCGCTCGTTGCCGCCAGACGCGCCGCATGCTCGGTCCGCAGTTTCCGGATAAGCGACAGTTCGGCCTGGAAATCCACATAGTGCGGCAGTTTCAAGTGCTCGACGAACCCCGTCGCCTGGACGTTGTCTGAGTGCGACAACACGAATTCCTGATCTTGCGCCGGTGCGACGACCTCTTCGCCGAGTTCGTCGGCACGAAGCGCGCGGTCCACGAGGGCCATCGACATCGCCTTGCGCTCGCACGCGCCGAACGCGAGGCCGTAACCGCGGGTGAACTGCGGACCCTCGGTGGCCGAGCCTTTGAACTGGTTGACCATCTCGCATTCGGTGACGGTGATTTCGCCGAGGACGACGGGGAAACCCAACTCCTCGGGAATGAACGATAGCTCGACCTCGCCACGGCGGATTTCGCCAGCGAACGGGTGGTTGCGGCCGTATCCGCGCTGGGTCGAATAGCCGAGTGCAAGCAGGAAGCCTTCATCGCCACGGGCGAGCGCCTGCAAGCGCAAATCGCGCGGCGCTGGAAACCCCATGGCTTCGCGGGTGAGGTCGGCCGGGGGCGCGTCGGTGTCGGATGGCAGCGGTTCGATCAGCCCTTCGGCGCGCAGCATCGACGCGACACGGGGAACGTTCGGCGTCGCGTGATCGGCTGGTTTGGGCGGATTTCCCAATCCCTGCTGCTGAGTTGGCGTGCTTGGTTGCGCGTTTGTGGCGCTTGTCGGGGGCGGATGCTGATCGGCCAGCGCCGGGTCGAGCAAGCGGTGGGTGTAGTCGAACGTGTCGCCAAGTACCTGACCGCCGGGAACATCCTTGAACGTCGCCGAAATGCGACGCCGGATGGTCATCGCCGCCGTATCGATCGGCACGCTCGAGCCAAACCTGGGCAGCGTGGTGCGGAAGGCCCGGACAAGGAAGATCGCCTCGATCAGGTCGCCGCGTGCCTGCTTGATCGCGAGTGCTGCGATGTCGCGATCATAGAGCGAGCCTTCGCCCATCACGCGGTCGACGGCACCCGACAATTGCTCGCGGATCTGGTCGACCGACATTTCGGGCACGGCTGGATCGCCACGCCGTTCGCGGGCCAGCAGTTCGTGCGCGGCCTTGATGGCGGCCTCGCCGCCTTTGACTGCGACGTACATATCAGGCGCCTCCTTGGATGCGGGCCGATCGCGGCAAGGCGGCGATGGTATCGGAGGCGCAGATGATCAGGTCGACGCCCATCGGGAAACGCGACCGGTTTTGCGTGAGTTGTTGGCGGAGTTGGGATGGCTGCGGCGTAAAGTCGAGCGCGGCCGTCCCGTCGATGCCGGGGCCGGTCAGGATGAGTGTGGCTTCAGGCTGGCCGTCTCGGTTATTGGCGGCGGTGCTGTCGAGGCAGTCGACGGCGAGGAGGATGGTCGTGCTGCGATCGGGATAGTCCGGGGTGCCTTGGGCGAAGGCGTCGAGCGACGGCATGGTGAGCGGATCGCAGACAAGGGCGAACGTCGCTGTGTGCGGGTCGGGTGTTATCTTGGCTGCGGTCGCGAACCGCAGATAGCTGGCGACCTCGGGGCGGGCGGCGAGACCCGGATCGAGCCAAATCGTGGTCTCGTGGTCGGCGAGCGTCAGGATCGTGGCTGCCATGGCCTTGGGTAGCGGACATGCGCCGGGTGCGGCAGGTAACGCTACGACGAGGCCGGGGCGTGACATGGCGTCAAGCAGGGCGCGGAACACGGCCTGGGGCTCGTGAATGGTATCGCTGAAGCCCGTATGGATCGCGATCATGACGGGCTTTCCCCACGCTCGAGCGTAAAAAAATTGACGCGCGTGGCGTCCGTATCGGCTTGCTGGCGTGCGCGTTCTTCGGCCAAGCGCTGCGAGACGGGGGTCAAAAATGCCCGTTCGAGCTGTATGACCGCATCGGGCCGTTGACCGAGCGCATCGATGATTGCTGACTTGATTGCCTCGTCACTGCTGCGGCCGAGCAGATAAGCGTAGCCGGTCTCGCCGGTCGCAAGTTGCACGACCGCGCGCGTGACACTAGCTTCACCCGCGTTGAACGGCGCGCCGTCGCCACCCGTGCGGCCTTGCAGCATGACGAGCCCGGTTTCCGGCGCGCGCAATACGACGAAATCCGGATCGGGATCGAAGGCGGCGATGGCTGCCTCGCGTTCGGATGGGGTTGCAAGCGCTGTCAGACGCATGATCCGTTGGCGGTCGTCGTGTCGCATAGGCTCCGCGTGTGTTGGTTGTCGAGGTTGCCGGGTCGGTTGAATTCACACCACTAACCGGGTGCGATTGAGGGCTTATGACAGGCACGCATGAGGGGCCAGTGGGTCATCGACACGGTGGAAACTGTCACGCGACTGTCAAGTACTGCTGCTAGCGGCATGGTGCAATGCGGGAGAACAAGCGTGGCCATCAGTGCGATCAGTGTCCGAAACGTGTCGAAGTCGTTCGAGCGCGGCAAGACCATTCTCGACGGCGTGAGCTTCGAGGTTGGCCGCGGCGAGATGGTCGCTCTCATCGGCGCGTCGGGTTCCGGCAAGTCGACGCTGATCCGCACCATCGCGGGCCTGTTGGCCATCAATCGAGCCGATGCGCCGCGTCAAGGCGAGCCGGTTGAAGGCGTCATCGAGATCCTTGGTCAGACGATGCAGCGGAATGGCCGGATCGACGGTCAAGCCAAAACGCTTCGAACCAAAGTTGGCATCGTCTTCCAGCAGTTCAATCTCGTGCCGCGTCTGCCGGTGCTGACCAACGTTCTGATTGGCACGCTCGGTCGGCTGCCGCGCTGGCGGGGGACGCTTGGCCTCTTCCCACGGGACGACAAAGCCCGCGCGATGCTGGCGCTGCAACGCGTCGGGATCGCCGATCAAGCACTAAAGCGTGGATCGCAGTTGTCGGGTGGACAGCAGCAGCGCGCGGCGATCGCCCGGGCTCTCGTGCAAGGTGCCGATGTCGTCATCGCCGATGAGCCGATCGCGTCGCTCGACCCAAGTTCGGCGCGACGCGTGATGGACACGTTGGCCGACCTCAACACGCGCGATGGGATTACGGTGCTCGTGTCGCTTCATCAGGTCGAGTATGCGATCGGGTATTGCCCGCGGACGATTGCGCTGCGTGGCGGCAAGCTTGTTTATGATGGACCCTCCGCCGCTCTGACGCCGAGCTTCCTGGCTGAACTTTACGGCGCGGAAAGCGAAGAACTTTTCCTTCCGGGATTGGCTGCAGCTGGTCACGGTAGTGTTGCGACCACGGTGCAGAACAACCCTGCGCTGCCATCGGCTGCCGCGATCAAGCCTCCGATCGCCGAGGACGGGCCTAGCCCGATGCAACCTGCTTTTCCGATGGTGAGCGCCGCTCAATAGCGCAATCACGGGACAGATGTTCGGCTCGCGGTGGGGATGCCGAGGCCGTGCGACGGGTGCGAGGAGCGCCCGACTTAAATGACGACCATGGAGCTCATTGATGTTGAGAATGACGATGAAGGTCGGGACCATCGCCTTGTCGATGATTGCCCTGGCCGCGACTGGCGCACTCGCTCAGGACGCAAAGCCCGCCGACGCGAAGCCTGCCGCTGGTGCCGTGACCGAATTGAACTTCGGCGTCATCGCGACCGAAGCGACGTCGAACCTGAAGACCGTCTGGGAGCCATTCCTGGCGGAGATGGAAAAGGGTACCGGCCTCAAGATCAAGGCGTTTTTCGCCTCCGACTATGCTGGCATCATTGAAGGCATGCGCTTCAACAAGGTGCAGGTTGCTTGGTATGGCAACAAGTCGGCGATGGAAGCCGTCGATCGCGCCGAGGGCGAAGTGTTCGTGCAATCGGTCGCCAGCGATGGCGCGCCGGGCTATTACTCGCACCTGATTGTCCATAAAGACAGCCCGATCCAGAAGCTCGAAGACGTGCTGAAGTGCGACAAGACGCTTGATTTTGGTATCGGCGATGCGAACTCGACATCAGGTTTTCTTGTCCCGATGACGTTCGTGTTTGCCGCCAATAAGGTCGACCCGAAGGCGTGCTTTAAGGTCGTCCGCGCGGCGAACCACGAAGCAAACGCGCTGGCGGTTGCCAACAAGCAGGTCAACGTTGCGGCCAACAACAACGAAAACCTCGAGCGCCTGAAGAAGACCAATCCAGCTGCACTCGAGAATATCCGCGTGATCTGGACATCGCCGCTGATCGCCTCCGATCCGCTCGTCTGGCGCAAGGACCTCGACGCGTCGGTCAAGGCGAAGTTGTACACGTTCTTGATGAGCTATGGCCGCGTTGGTGACGAGGCGACCGTTAAAGCACAGATGGGCGTCCTGAACGCGCTTGGCTGGGCACCGTTCCGTCCGTCGTCGAACGACCAATTGCTTGCGATCCGCCAGTTAGAAATCGCGCGCAAGCAACTCAAGATCGAAGGCGACGACAAGATTACGGCTGAAGACAAGGCGAAGCAACTCGCCGCTGTCAAAGCCGATGCCGAAAAGATTTCCGCTGAAGTCAAGGTAGCCGAAACCAGCGATCGTACAAAGAAGCTCGCAGCGTTCCTGGAAGCCGACAAGGCTGCCAAGGCCGATGATGTGAAGAAAATGATCGCAGACGCTGCTGCCGCACTCGCGAAGTAATCGGCCGCTCACGACACGATCGGCCGGACCTGCACGCGTGGGTCCGGTCATTCCATACTCTGGCCGTCGCAGACATGCCGACGCCTGCCAAAAAGGTTACACCATGGCGTTGACGCAAGACTTGTCGAAGGTGGTGATCCCGCAACCGACAGCCCTCAATCGGCTGGCGGGCTGGGCGATGATGGCTGGCGTCGCGCTTCTGCTGGCGTGGAGTTTTCGCCCGGTAGAGATGCACAACGCGGGGATGCTGATCAGCGACAGCGGCAACATGGCCGTGTTCATCAAGGGCTTCCTCGCGCCGAATTTCAAGGAATGGCGGGCCTATCTGGCTGAGATGGTGGAGACCGTCCAGATCGCGATCTGGGGCACGTTCCTCGCTGTGTTGTTCGGCATGCCGCTCGCGATCCTCGCCTCGTCGAACGTCGCGCCGTGGTGGGTCGTCCAGCCGATCCGCCGGTTCATGGATGCGACGCGGGCGATCAACGAAATCGTTCTTGCTCTGGTGTTCGT
This sequence comes from Hyphomicrobium aestuarii, assembly GCA_034408685.1. Lineage (GTDB taxonomy): Bacteria > Pseudomonadota > Alphaproteobacteria > Rhizobiales > Hyphomicrobiaceae > JANXVY01. The sequence continues at coordinate 67,465 of JAWXCP010000234.1, forward strand.
CGTTGCGGTCGGGCTCGGGCCGCTGGCTGGCGTACTGGCGCTGTTCGTCCACAATCTCGGGATCATCTCGAAACTATTTTCGGAAGCCGTCGAAGCGATCGATCCGCGTCCTGTCGAAGGTATCCGTGCCACTGGCGCCAGTCGGCTGCAGGAAGTGCTGTACGGGATCGTGCCGCAGGTGGCACCCCTGTGGTCGTCGTTTTCGCTATACCGGTTCGAGACCAACGTGCGGTCGGCTACCGTGCTCGGCATCGTTGGCGCCGGTGGGATCGGGCATTCGCTTTACGAAAACATCCGCTCGTTCCAATATGCCGAAACCAGTGCGATCATCCTCATTGTGATTGCCACAGTCTCGATCATCGACATGATCAGCTCACGGTTGCGCAATTGGCTGGTATAGGGCCCGAGCCGTATCTTGGAGCATCGCCCGTGGTCGGATCATCGTCCGTGATCACGCAAACCCGACTGTCGCCGACGCCGCTTGTTGACCCGACCGCTGACGTCACGGGGAGCGAGCTCGGCGTCTACACCGAAGTTGGCGCGCGGACGGCGTTCACGCACAGCGCGCTAGGCGATTACAGCTATATCGTCAACGACTGCGAGGTGACTGGCACGGGAATCGGCAAATTCTGCTCGATCGCTGCCATGGTGCGGCTCAACCCCGGCAACCATCCCATGGACCGCGCGAGCCAGAGCCATTTCAGTTACCGTTCGAGCTGGTACTTCGACGGTGCCACGGATGACGACGCGTTCTTTGCGTGGCGCCGCTCACAACCAGTCGAGATCGGCCACGATGTGTGGATCGGCCATGGCGCGATCGTGCTGCCGGGCGTTACGGTTGGGACCGGTGCTGTGATCGCAGCGGCCGCCGTCGTGACCAAGGACGTCGCGCCCTACACAATCGTGGCTGGCGTGCCTGCCGCGCCGATACGCGCGCGGTTCCCGCAGCCGATCGCAGCGCGGATGCAGCGGCTGGCATGGTGGGACTGGAGCCATGACCGGCTCGCCACGGCGCTACCGGATTTTCGCGCGCTTTCGGCCGAAGCGTTCTTGGAAAAATACGAACGGCTGTAGGCCGCAGGCAATCTGTCTGGCAATCTGGCTGGCGTTTTGGCGGGGCGTTGCGAGTTTGCGCTCGGGGCATTTGTCGGCAGGGCTTTCGTTGGCGCCGATGACCGGTTAGTACAACGGGATGATTCCGAGGTTGGTCTTTCACAGCATGCGCGCGCGTTCGGTTGCGGCTCTGGTCGCCAGCGGGTCGGTCGCAATGATGCTCGCAGTAATAATTGCTGGGCTGTCACCTGCCCAAGCGCAAGCGCCCGGCACGGTCAACCCGGCGGCGCTGGCGCCGGTTATCCGCGATACCAAACCCTACGACGACAGGTTGCTGCGGTTGGGCGAGATCCTGGGCGCGATCCATTTCCTACGGGAGCTGTGCGGCGGCAACGACGGCCCGCTTTGGCGCGAGCGGATGGAAGAACTGGTGCGGGCCGAGGGGCCATCGGCGCTACGTCAGGCCAAGCTGACGCGGAGTTTCAACCAGGGCTACCGCAACTATCAACGCACCTATTCGACCTGCACGCCGACCGCGCAGACGACAATCACGCGGTTTGTTGCCGAGGGGCAGCAGATCTCCGAGACGCTGCTGAGGACGATCCCCTGACCCGCCGCAACCAAACGGCGGGTCAGGGGATCGTCCTCAGC
>JAWXCP010000033.1:0-4358 GCA_034408685.1 Hyphomicrobium aestuarii
GCCCGCACCATGCGCCAGATCATCGATGGCGCCCGCCGCTGCCGCCGCTTCGGCTCAGTTCACGCAGCGTTGGCCTGAGCTAAAGGGAGAGGCATGTGTGTGATGTGGCATCGCGAAAACTGTTCCGGCCTTCCGACGACACACCGGGATAGAACTCCTTGACGTCATTATTCTCGGCCAGGACTTGATCGCCTTGGACCGTTCACAACGCATGAGCGATCTTTATTAGTGCCGGGTCAATGGGCAATGGCAGGCCGTTTTTTGGGCCGCAAAACCTAGCGGCCAATAATTCACGAGAGTGCGCTTGCAACTTTTCGTAGTTGTGACCCTTCGTAGTCGGCCACAAGGTACAAGCTATCCTGAAGTTCAAGGGAGTGTTGTCAATGCACGGGTCGACGATCGGCACAGCAGTCGTCACGACGACAGCTCACAAACTGCTCAAGTCTATTGCGCTGGCGGTAACAGTCGCCCTGGCGGCAGGGAACATCGGCAATGAGGCGAGAGCGGCTGAGCCGATCCGGATCGGCTTTCCAATGATTTTGAGCGGGCCCGGTGCGCAGTTTGGCAGTCAGATCCTTAAGGGCGCAGAGATGTACGTCGCTGAGGTCAACGCCAAAGGCGGTGTACTCGGACGCAAGTACGAACTGGTGCCGCGCGATACCAAATCAAGACCTGACGAGGCCGTTCGTGTGGCCCGCGAACTCGTCACACGCGAAAACGTTGACTTCATTGTTGGCACTTTCACCTCGGGTGAAGGGCCGGCCGTGTCGGAGATCGCCAAGGAGAACAAGACTGTGTTCCTTGCGCTCGGTCCCAAAACGGACCGTCTGACCGCTCCGGACGCATTGCATCCCTATGTGTTCCGCATCTCTGCCAACACGACGACTGAGGGGCGTGCCGCCGCAGCCATCATGGCGCAGTGGTCGACTGTGAAGCGTGTCGCGACGATTGCGCCCGATTTTGCCTATGGACGCGATGCATCGGCCTCATTCGTCGCGCACCTCAAGAAGCTGCGCCCCGACATCGAGATCGTCGACCAGCAGTGGCCGAAGCTGAACGAGGTCGACTACTCGCCATTCGTAACGGCCCAGATGGGCAGTCGGCCGGACGCAGTGTTCTCGGTCGTATGTTGCGGAAACTTCGATACCTTCGCAAAGCAGGCGGGCCCGCTCGGCTATTTCAAGCGCCTCGACGGCCGTTTCATTGGTGTTGCAGAGGCTGGTTCAATCGAGGCGTTACGCTCGCTAGGCTCCGAGTACCCGACCGGCATCTGGGGCAATACCTATGACGCTTTCAACTGGAAGCCCCAAGATGCCGCAATCGCCGCCGCACACGCCGATTACACGGCGCGGCTCGCCAAGTTCACCGGCCAGACGCCCCCCTCGTCCTGGCCGATACAAGGTTATCTCGGCATGCACGTGCTGACGGAGGCTATCAAAGCGGCCAACTCCATCAAGGCTGACGACGTCTCCAAGGCGCTGAAGGGCCTCAAGATCGAAACGCCTCAGGGACCCATGACGATGCGCCCCAACGACCAGCAACTCACGCGCGGCATGGTTTGGGGCCGCCCCACCATGACGCCTGGACAGCCGTTCCCGCTGCTCGAAGCAGCCGTTTACGTCGATGCCTCGCCGCTGATGGACTGAGCGGCGGGCTGTCGGCATGCCTCAAAACTATGTGTTGTCCGGTACTTGGGCCGCATTAACCACGCATTCCACCGGAAATGCCTCATGCAGGATTGGATAACGATCGTCGCTGCGCAGACCCTGAGCGGTCTGACGAATGCCATGTTCCTCTTCCTGATGGCATCTGGGCTGTCGCTGATCTTCGGCGTCATGCGGATCTTGAACTTCGCACACGGCTCCTTCTACATGATTGGTGCGTACCTCGCCTACGAACTGACGCAGCGCGCGGGCGGCTCCGGCAACCTCTCATTCCTGTTCGCGGCATTGGGTTCTGGTCTCATCGTCGCCGCGCTCGCCGTCGTTATCGAGCGCGTGGCGCTGCGCCACCTTTACGGTCGCGAGCCGCTCGCACAACTGCTATTCACATACGCCTTGGTGCTGGCTGCGACCGATCTCGTCAAACTTATCTGGGGCACACAGCAACTGTCAGTCAGCAGACCGCCAGCGCTCGCCGGATCAATCGAGATCGGCCCACTGTTTCTTCCAGTATACAATCTGTTCATTATCCTGCTTGGCTTGAGCGTCGCCATCGGCATCTGGGCTGCGCTGAAGTTGACCTCTTTCGGGCGCCTTATACGCGCCGCAGCACTCGATCGCGAGATGCTGCAACTGCTCGGCGCTCGCGTGCCGTACTTGTTTACCGGCGTGTTCGCTTTCGGTGCCTTTCTCGCCGGCATCTCCGGCGCGCTCGTGGCTCCGGTTACCGCAATTGTGCCTGGCATGGATGCCGAGGTCACCATGGCGTTGTTCATCATCGTGGTCGTCGGCGGCCTCGGCTCGTTTTGGGGCACCTTCGTGGGCTCAATCCTTTATGGCATTGTGCTTTCGTTCGGCATCCTTGTGATGCCGCGTTTCTCACTGTTCGCCGTAGCGGCGCTGATGGCCATCGTGCTGATCGTAAAGCCTACGGGCCTGTTCGGGCGGGAGGTCACTCGATGAGAAACTCGCTCGGCTTCGGCGCTGCCGGCATCGCGGTAATCCTGCTGGTGGCGCTGTTCGCTCCACGGCTCTATGTCTATCTCGCAGCTGACATCCTCATCTGGGGCTTGTGCGCAGTCAGCCTCAACCTGCTGATCGGTTACACGGGTCTCGTCTCGTTCGGTCACGCCGCCTACTTCGGGATCGGCGCCTATGTTTGCGGCTTGCTGATGAAGCAGGCAGGTCTCGGCTTTGCCGCGGGCATGGCTATTGGCACCCTAGCCGCAGCTCTGGCAGCAGTCGCTGTCGGCGTCTTTTGCGTCAGGCTCAACGCCGTCTACTTCTCCATGCTGACGCTGGCGTTCGGGCAGCTGTTCTGGGCGGTCGTCTTCCGCTGGAACGAGGTCACAGGCGGCGATCAGGGCGTCACTGGCCTGCCTCAGCCCGACTTTTCTTGGCTGAAGATGATCCCGGGTCTCGGCGGGCTCGACCAGCAGCAGTCGTTCTTGGTCGTCGTCGGCAGCGTTGTTGTCATTGTGTTGATCCTTCTGCACCGGCTGGTTCAGTCTCCTTTCGGGGAGGCGCTCGCGATGATCAGGCAAAACGCGCAGCGCGCCGAATTCCTCGCCGTACCTGTGCGCCCCATCTAGCTTGCCGTGTTTGTGATCGCGGGCGCTGTCGCTGGACTGTCCGGCGCCATGTTCGGCATCTTCAATCGCGGGTTGTTCCCAGATTTCTTGTACTGGACCAAGGGAGCCGAGATCCTCATCATGGTCGTGCTCGGGGGCATGAACCGCTTCCTGGGACCGATGCTTGGCGCCGCCATCATTCTTACGTTGCACCAGGAGATCACGGCCTACACGGAGTACTGGTCGCTCGTGCTTGCGGCGATCCTGGCTGTACTCGTCATCACCGCACCAGACGGCGTTCTCGGACTTCTTGAGCGAGGTCTGCGGCGGCTGATCCGGCGCCCACCCGGCCCGGTGCCAAGGGCGTCGGAAACGGCGCCATGACACAAGTTATTGCGGTCGAGGGCCTGGGCGTCACTTTCGCTGGCTTCAGGGCCTTGTCGGAGGTTAGCTTTGCCATTGGTATGTCGGGGATCACGTCCGTGATCGGTCCGAACGGCGCTGGCAAGACCACGCTCTTCAATCTGATAACGGGTCTCAACCGCCCGACTACCGGAACAATTCGTTTCGAGGGCCGTGACCTGCGAGGTGTCTCAGCGGCGAGCCGCGTCAGAGGCGGCATGGTGCGTTCGTTCCAGCGCACCAATGTGTTCCGTGAAATGACTGCACGCGATAACGTCGCTTGCGCACTTATGGCGGTCCGCCGCCGTTATTGGAATCCGCTGACCGGGCCGCTCGCTTTGGAGCGCGAGGAGGCCGACGGCTGGCTCGCTAAGGTCGGTCTTTCGAAGTTCGCAGAAACAACCGCTAGCGAGATGTCGCATGGCGACCAGAAGCTACTCGATCTGGCGCTGGCACTGGTCTACACGCCGCGTCTGCTTCTTCTTGATGAGCCGACAGCGGGTATGTCGAGCGAGGAGACGCGGCGCGTGATTGGGCTGATTGAGAATCTCGTGCGCAACGACGGATTGACTCTGTTCTTCACGGAACACGACATGGAGGTCGTATTCGGCATCTCCGACCGCATTCTAGGACATAAACTCATAAACGGGATTCCCAAGTTCAGCGAACAGTGATTCAAGCTTCCAAACGATGGAGGCTTTGTTGCACGCGAGACGATACGAGC
>JAWXCP010000235.1:0-10562 GCA_034408685.1 Hyphomicrobium aestuarii
ACGCCACAGATCGTCCGGCAGCAACTGCGTCATGGGCTATCTCCTTGTTGGAGATCACATACCCGCTGACTGCGCCGGAACTAAGGGGAGAGGCATGCTTCCAATCGGGGTCGAGAGCTTTTTACCGGCTAGTTGCTCTAAAGAGTAGACGTCGGAGGCAACTGGCACGACGATCCCGTTACCGGTGCCTTTGAGGTTGTATCCGGTTACGATAATAAAGCGGCTCTCGGCTTTGCCAGTTTTTTGGAAGTTGGCGCCGTTGACGATCAGGGGGTAGTCGCCCATGACGCCGAAGTGGAGCTTGCTGGCCAGCATCTGGTTGGTGATCGGCGGCCCCGAGGCGTGATCTTGCCATTCGACCTTGAAGGTCTTGCCAGCGTACTTCCCGTCTTTTGGAAGGTGTTTATCCAGAAGCCCAAGTTTCTCAAGGATCACGCCTCCGGGCACGGTGTTGGTCACGGTACTCTGGTGCCCAATCCCTATCTCTATGGTCTCTGCCCAGGCCGTGCTGGAGAGCAGTGCTAGAGAGATGACGCCGCTCAGTGCGCCTTTGAACGAATGCAATAACATCGAGATCACTCCGCTGGTCGGTGGCGACTTGTCTTTCGACACCTACGTAGTTCCGCAACGCTCGTGCCAGTTCGTTGAGGGATCTGGCAAAGAGCAATCTAAGTGTATGAATTTAATAGATACTTTCGAAATTTGGGTCGTGACTGCCTGGTTGGTGAGAACAGGTCAAATGGCACTTTAGACAGCATTTTGATTGGTCATAAGGCAGCTGCGTTTCAGACTTGCTCAGGTGGCATAATACAAGTTGCCGCAACCGACTTCGTAATTGGGTAAACGGGGCGGCTGTCGAGCCTAGGTGCCGAGCCAGCCGCGGTATGGCAAACCCTCAGCATGTGGTGAAACTCAGCGTCTGGCAGATCACCAGCGCGGGATGCGGACCTGGAACTTCAGCATGTCGAGCCTCGCATAGATATGCTCGAACATGACGGGCGTGCCGCTGTTGGCGTAGGTCACGCGCTGCAAACGGATCACGCTGGTATCGGCAGCGACTGAGAGCAGGTCGGAAAACGGTGCTGGAAGTGGAGCCACATCCAGGGCGACATCGGCGTAGCCGACCTCGATGCCGAGACGGCGCTCCATCAAGAGGTAGACGTCCTGGCGGGTCAGATCGAGCTGCATCAGTTTTCGCCCGATATCGAGGGGCAAGTAACTGACGTCGAGTGAAATGACAGTGTTTCCAGCCAATCGCACGCGGGCCAATCGCGTCACAATTGCGCCGGGATTGATCGTAAGGTGCTCAACGACGTCACTCAACCCCTCGATTTCTCGAAGGTCGACAACGTCGGATCGAGTAGGAATGCCGAGTGGGGCCATCATCTCGCCGAAGCTCTGCAGCCGCTCCAAGCTTGCGGTCGCTTGTAATCGACTGACGAAATGGCCACGCCCCCGCCGAGCTTCGACGAGGCCCATGCTGCGGAGTGCGTCAAACGCCTGTCGCGCGGTAACGCGGCTGACGGAGAATGTCGCCATGACATCGTGTTCGCTTGGGAGTTGCGATCCTCGGGCATATTCGCCACTCGCAATCCGTTCGGCGATCCAATTTCGGATCCGAGCATATTTTGGCAGCGTCGCGTGCGGCGGCTGAACCGAAGCTGCGGTTGTCCCCTTCAAACTTTGCGGCGTGGCCATCATTTCGATTCCACCCTGAGGGAGGCTGGGTGTGCTCAGCCCCGTAGCGCGAGTGCCTTTTCTTCAATTTCGCAAATTGCCCAACGGGCATTCTTCCGAACTTCGGGGTCCGTATCTTCGGTCACTGCTCGGAGGAACGGAAGAGCTGCAGCGTCGCCGACTTCACCAAGTGCGCCGGCAGCTTCCTTCCGGAGATTGGCTTCGATATGGCCGAGGCCTTTCGCAATGGGCTCGACAGCTGCATGGATGCGCATCCGACCGAGGCTGCGTGTGGCTTTGAGACGGACCTGCCAGTACGGGTCGTCCAAAGCGGCGATCAAGTCGGGAGCAGCCTTCGTACCCAATGTGATGCGACCGAGCGTTTCGGCTGCAACCTCGCGTACGAGCCACTCGGTATCGGCAAGCCCGGCTCGGATCGCCTCTGCGGCTGGCTGTGTGGATGAAAATGCCAGCGCACTGACGGCAGCACGACGCACATTCGCGTCACTGTCGGTGGCAGCGGCTCTAATTGCTGGGATCGCGACCTCGAGCTTCAAGAACCCTATTACACCGACTGCTTGAACGCGTACGCCAGCATCTGTGTCTTGCAGTGCCTGCAGAGCAGCTTTAAGCGCATCCTGACATCTGAGTTCCTTCAGCGCCCGGAGAGAGGACATGCGCACAAAGGCGACCGGATGCTCGACCAAGTCGAGAAGTGGTGGCGCCGCAGCACTGTCTTTAAGTTCGGCTGCGCTGTCGGCGGCAGCCTGTTGAACCAGAGGGTCAGCATCGACCAGTGCTTTGGCCAATGCGCCGGCGGCCGCAAGTCCATCGTATTCGCCGAGCGCCCGAGCCACCTGTTGGCGGACACCAGCATCCTGGTCATCAAGCATAGAAGCCAGCAGCGGTACCGCCGATGGATCTCCGAGGTGTGCCAGTTCCATAATGGCGACACGGCGTGTACCAGCATCGGCCGACCGCAGTTGTTCCTCAATGTCGGCGAGATCGCTATAGTCTTCGAATACACCCGACATCTGGCACCTCAACGGGTTGGGGACTTCCGTGTTACCGCAGAAGATATGGAATATTGACGGTAACGGCACCGGTTGGACAGTCGGCTTCGCACGGCATACAATACCAGCATTCATCGTAAGCCATGAATGCTTTACCCGTCTGGTCGTTGATTCTGAGGACATCCAGCGGACACACATCAATACAGACGCGGCAGCCTTTTTCCGCGATGCATTTTACGTCGTCGACGACAACTGGAACGTCGGTGAATGTAGGCACCGTCGGCATGTTTTTGCTCCTTGCATCAGCTTGCAAGCGGGGTTCACGCGGTGGCGCGGACGCGCTGCTTGTCGTAAATATCTCTTTCCTCATCGGCGATCGGCACGACGTAGGGATCGATCGCCTTTTTCTCCCCAGTCATGACGCCGTTCTGCTTTGACAGCAGGGTGTGGCAGAACCAGTTGGCATCATCCTTTTCAGGATAGTCAGTCCGCAAGTGATAGAGGCCCCACCGGCTTTCGGTCCGGTAAAGCGACGAGAACGCGGCCATATCAGCGCAGTCGAGGATTGACGACGCTTCGAGCGCGCGCATGAGTTCGTGGGCATTGCGAACCATCATCCGCGTTTCGAGATCTTCTCGGACCTCGGCCAATCGTTGCTGCGCGATTTCGTACTTTCGGGTAACTTTCGGTGGTTGCAAATAATCATTCACGAGCCGACGTGTCTTGTATTCGATCTGGTTCGGCGGAATCCCGTCTTCACGCCGCGTTGGTGCGAGCACTCGTTCCCGCTCAAGCGCAACGTCTGCTGGATCATAGGCAGTAAAGTCGTGATCCTGGGCAAAAGCGGCCGCGTCTTCGCCAGCCACTGCGCCGTTGGTGAAGGCGCCGAGCATATAATTGTGCGGCACACTTGCCATATCACCTGCCGCGTAGAGGCCCGGAACCGTTGTACGGGCGAATTCGTCGACGTATACTCCCGATGCGCTGTGACCGGAGCAAAAACCGATCTCGGAGATGTGCATTTCGATCATCTGCTTGGCATAATCGGTGCCGCGGCCCTCGTGGAACAACCCTCGCGTTGGGCGCTCGACAGTGTGCAAGGTGTTGGCGATTTCTTTTACCGTATCGCTGTGCAAGTGATTTAGCTTCAAGAACACAGGTCCTTTTCCGGACTGCAGTTCGGTGAAGAACTCGAGCATCATCTGGCCTGACCAGTAGTCACACTCGATGAAGCGCTTGCCTTCGTTATTCGCAGTGAAGGCGCCAAAAGGCCCGGCGACGTAAGCGCAAGCTGGCCCATTATAATCTTTGATCAGCGGGTTGATCTGGAAACATTCCAGATTTGCGAGTTTCGCGCCTGCGTGATAGGCCATCGCATAGCCATCACCGGAATTAGCAGCGTTTTCATAGGTGCCAAACATATACCCGGATGTCGGTAGACCCAGTCGCCCGGCCGCACCCATGCACAGAATGACCGACTTGGCGCGGACCACGAGGAATTCGGCCGTCCGCGTGTTGACAGCGATCACCCCAGCCACGCGCCCATCTTTACCCGTTAACAGACGGGTCGCCATGAAGCGGTTTGAGATCAGCAGGCGAGCGCGACGAAGCTGGCGATAGAGCGCTTTTTTGACGGTGTCGCCGTTGGGCATCGGGAGCACATAACTGCCGATGTGGTGGACTTTCTTGACGCTGAAATCGCCGTTCTCATCCTTCAGAAATCGAATTCCGAAGCTGTCGAGTTCTTCGATGATCGAGTAACAATTTTGGGCATACTTCAGCACGGGCTTCTGATCGACGATGCCGTCGTTGGCAATTGTGATTTCTTTTGTGTATTGCTCGGGCGTCGCATAGCCAGGGATGACAGCATTGTTGAGGCCGTCCATGCCCATCGAAATGGCCCCGGACCGCTTCACATTCGCCTTTTCGAGCAGAATAACGGTTGCGTTTGGGTTGCGCTGCTTCGCTTTGAGCGCAGCCATCGGGCCAGCGGTGCCACCACCGATCACGAGCACGTCGCATGAAACTTCCGACAGACCATCCAAAATGGTGTCGGTGAGTGGTTCGGTGGTTTTGCTCATGCTCGTCCCCTTCAGATGCCAAAACGTGCGCTGTGTGTTGAGGTCAGCGGCTTGGGTTAAATTTCGTCGCTGATGAAGTCGTCGATAGTTGGCCGTGCGGCCAAACCTTGGAGGAAGACCCAAGGGAAGATCCCGCGGTCGTGTCCGTCGGAGAAAACGATGTTGACGCCGTAGTGCCCGATGGGTCTGACGCTCGTGATCTTCAGATCGCCAACTGGACGCGGTGGATCGGGTAGCATCCGGCGGCGCCGTCCAGCTGCAGACGGGCACTCGTTCCAAAGCAGTGTCGCGGCGAGAACAACCGTGCGATCCGAAGGGAGACGTACGGCGAGCCGCAGTCCCTCGGCTTCAGGCCAAGCCATCGGCTCCGCATCCTGCGGTCGATGTTGGGCCCGTGTAGCGGTCGAGGTTTGAGGTAGGCTGGTCATATTGCCAGCTTGGGCACCTCGGCCCGATCGCGATAGCAATTAGTTGCCTTGATTGGTTCAAATGCAGCGACCGCTGCCGTCGCACTCTCATCGGGTTCAAGGGCAATTCATTGACTGACGGCGCTAACTGGCGGCCCGATAAAGCGCGTGCCCTGGAGCGGGCCCCTTTGAACAAGCGCCGGGACCCAAGATGACCTACGTTGTCACCGACAATTGTATTCGCTGCAAGTATACAGACTGCGTTGAAGTCTGCCCCGTCGACTGCTTCTACGAGGGTGAACACATGCTAGTCATCCACCCCGACGAATGCATCGATTGTGGGGTATGCGAGCCAGAGTGCCCGGTAGGCGCCATTAAGGCCGACACGGAGCCGGGGCTTGAGAAATGGATCGCGCTCAATGCGCAGATGGCCAGCCTACTACCCGTGATTACGGAGCGTAAAGAGCCTCCAGCGGATAGCGAAAATTGGCGCGAGGTTTCGGGGAAATTGGCGCGCGTCTACGGAACCGACACTCCCGAGCGCGTTTAATCGGACATTGCTCGCTCAACTAAAAATCACATTCAGCTTGGAAAGCACGATAATGAGCAGTCTCAACGAGGAAACGGTCCTATCCGTGTGTCACTGGACGGACACTTTATTTTCGTTCAAGGCGACGCGCGCCCAAGGATTTCGTTTTGAGAACGGCCAGTTCACGATGATGGGGCTGGTGGGGGAGACGGGCCGCCCGTTGCTGCGCGCCTATTCGATGGTCAGCACGAACTACGATGAAACACTTGAATTCTTTTCGATCAAAGTGCCAGACGGGCCGCTGACATCTCGACTTCAGCACATCAAAGGAGGCGACCGTATTCTTGTTTCGAAGAAACCTACCGGTACGCTGATTATCGACAATCTCCTGCCGGGGCGAAATCTCTATTTGTTTAGTACGGGGACCGGGCTTGCACCGTTCATGAGTATGATCCGCGACCCGGAGATTTACGAGCGATACGAGCGGGTTGTCCTCGTGCACGGCTGCCGTCATGTGGCTGAGCTTGCCTACGGCGAGCGCATCCAAGCAGAGCTGCCCGAAGACGCGTTTATCGGTGAAGCGGTTCGCGAAAAGCTGATCTATTACCCGACCGTCACGCGCGAACCGTTTCACAATCGTGGCCGAATCAATGACCTCGTCCAGTCGGGTCGGCTCTTTAGCGATATAGGATTGCCTCATATTGAGCCTGAGATCGATCGCGCCATGATGTGCGGTAGTCCGCAAATGTTAGCATCGATGTCGGACCTACTCAAAGGTCGCGGCTTTCGTGAGGGTTCGACCGGTGAGCCGGGTCAATACGTTGTTGAAAAAGCATTCGCTGAACGCTGATTGGTCAGTCTGGTGCGACCTGCGGCAGCTGCATCTTCATCTGCATCGGCAGCGCCCAGAAAGTTGTCGAAAAAGCGCCAGCAACGCGAATCTCCATCAACATCCCGACGGGCAAGCAGCACTGCCGCATCATAGCGGGGCCAAACCGCTGCGGCAGAAGACGCAGGAGAACTGAGTCTAGGGACGCGTCCTCGACAAACATGACGTAAAAAGCATGAACGACGTAAAAGCATGAACGACGTAAGAAGCATGAATGACGTGCTGAACTGGCCCGTCTTCCGCTGACAGATGAAACGTGGTCGGTATGTAGCCGAGAACAATACGTTGGCGATCCCGGCAGGGCTCGAACCTGCGACCTCATGCTTAGAAGGCACGCGCTCTATCCAGCTGAGCTACGGGACCGGTCGTGTGGCTATAACAGCGTTGGCTGCCTACGGGAAAGCCCGGACGCGCCGCCGGCGATACAAAACTGGGGAGCTCGGGCTGCGCCCGTTTAGCGCTTGATTGCAACTCCCCCTGCCGCTGGCTATATGTCGTCGCAGCAATCCTCGGCATACGCGAGATGGTGGTGGAGGCGATATGCTGACGCGAACGACCGGCAGCGCCAGCGTGGGACATGATGCGGCACCCGCCCGTGCCAGCGAGAACTCCGCCGCCCCCGCCGCCAAGGCGTCTGCGGCCGACAACTTCGATGTGCCGGATGGCCTCGAGGGCTCTTTTCACGACGCGCCGGAGACGTTCCTTCCCGTCGCGAAGACGGCCCTGTTTGATCGCCTCACCGAGCCATCGCGCTGGCCCGGCCATGACGCGTCCAAGGTGCGGCGATTCTTCCGTTACCTCGATTACTGGCGGCAGCAACACTACAGCATGAGCCTCCTCGGTCTGCTCGAGGCCTATGATGCGTTCTCGCCCGACTCCGACCTGCTCCAGACCCGTGACTTCAACGACGGCGAACGCGCCGTCCTCCAGGCCCGCGTGTTCGATGGCATCGACAGCATCATGCTGGCTGCAAACTACCGGAAGCTGCCACCGGCCGACCTCGACAAAATGCTGTCGAGCGCCTCGATCTATGGACTGGATTTCCACGTCGATCTCGACGCCTTCGATCAAGCCCAGGTCTATTATCGCGGCGTCGCCGATGACAGCCATGTGCAGCGCTCGCTGAAGAAACTCGGCCGCAAGCAAGAGATCAAATACAAGTTATTCCGCCGCCTCTGCGTTGTTTTCAAATTGAAACCGTTCGACGCTCGGGTTCGCGACGTGATGGCTGATAAGGGCTGGAACGAAGCCCGCGCCAAGCGGTTCGTCCGGCGGGCACGCGCGCGGCTGCCAAAAGAAATCAGCGACGGCAACATCTACCTCAAACTGTTCCGGAACATTCCCCACAGCGAACTCGAGATGGTGTTCCCCAACACGCAAGTGAAGTTTCGGTTGTGGGACAAGCTGCGGCTCGGGGCGACCGCCGGCGGAGGCCTCGGTTTTGGGCTGTTCACGTCGGCTGGTAAGATCGCATTGTTGGCAACGAACCCGTTCGCAGCCGCTGGTGCGATCGTCGGCGTGGGCGCGATCGCGTTCCGGCAGTCGATGGCGTTCGTCAACCAGAAGCAGCGTTACATGGTGGTCATGGCGCAGAAGCTCTATTTCCACGCCATGGCCGACAATCGTGGCGTCATCGTCAAGCTTGCCGGGCGCGCGGCGGAAGAAGACATCAAAGAGGACTGGCTGCTCTATTCGGTGCTGGCGAAAGCATCGGCCAACGCTGGCGAGATCAGCGACATCGACGCGGCCATCGAGCGTTATGTGGCGGCCGAGTTCGGTGTGACGGTCGACTTCGACGTATCCGATGCCCTGCGCCGTCTGATCGCCGACGGCCTTGTTCATCAAGACGAGACCGGACGCTTCACGACCCTCGACCCGATCGCAGCAGCAGCCCATGTCGATGCTATGTGGGACCAGTTGCTCGACCGGCTACCAGACCCTGGACAGGCCGAGGGTAACGAGGTGTCCGCGAAGGCGCGAGCTTCGGCTGGACGGCCTTCCCATGACGATAACGACGGTGCGCTCTCTTGGATGTCGTGATGTCGCTTTTGCGCCTTGGGTGATCCATGCTGGGCGTGCAGGTGGAAGTAGCGAGCAACGCCCCAGGCCATCTATGAAGCACGTTGCACCTGCCCCGCCTCTCGACAGGGGGGCACGGTTCGTGCCACGCGCAATGTGAGCCTACGCCATCGCGATCACATTCGCCGGAACCGACCGTTGACCCAAACTTCGCCGTCCGCCCAGACGCAATACGTGGCGAGCCTCATCGAGCCGGACAAGGATCGTGCGCACACGATTGCCGCCGTGTTGCAGGATCTGACCGACCCGCCGCCCGACGCCCTGACGCTGTTTGAGCACGGTGCGAGTTGGCGCATCGACGCCTACTACGATGCAGGTGTGGATGGGTTGGCGCCTGCTGGTTCCGTGCCGGATGGGGAAACCCTTTCGCGCCAAGTCGAGGCACTGCTTGGCGACGGGATCGCGATACCGGCCTTCACCGTCGCGCCCGTGCCGGATGTCAACTGGGTGACGATCAGCCAAGCGGCGCTGCCGCCGGTGACAGCCGGGCGGTTCATCGTCCACGGCAGCCACGACCAACACCGCGTTCCGCAGGGACCGAACGCGATCCTGATCGATGCTGGCGAAGCGTTCGGCACCGCCCACCATCAGACGACAGCTGGCTGTCTGATGGCAATCGACCGGCTGACGCGGGAGGCGCGACACCGTCCGCGCGCGTTCCGCACCGTGCTCGATCTCGGTTGCGGGTCAGGCGTGCTGGCCATCGCGGTGGCCCGGTCGCTGCCACAGGCCGACATCCTGGCGAGCGATATGGATGGGCCGTCGGTTGCTGTTGCGCGGGAAAACGCCCGTCTCAACGGCGTCGCCAATCGCGTGCGGTGCGTCGAGGCGGCCGGGCTCGCGCATCCCGCGTTGCGGGCGGCGGCACCGTTCGATCTGCTGATCGCAAACATTCTGGCCAAGCCGCTCACTGGGTTGGCGCCCGATTTATCTGCCGCCGTTACGCCAGGTGGAACCCTGATCCTGTCGGGGCTGCTGACTTACCAAGCGCGTCAGATCATCCAGGTCTATTGCGCGCATGGCTTCGCACTCGACCGCCACGACCGCGTATCGGGTTGGTCGACATTGACGATGCGGCGGGGATAACGATGTTCCAGACTTTCGATGCACCAACGCCAGCAAGCGAGATTGCCCCGCGCGTCCGCGCGTTACGCGGTCTGCTGGCCAAGCGCCGGCTCGACGCGTTTCTCGTGCCGCGCACCGATGAGCACCAGAACGAATATGTGCCCGCGTGCTCGGAACGGTTGGCGTTCATCTCGGGCTTCACCGGATCGGCAGGACTTGCCGCCATCGCTGCGAAGTCGGCTGGCCTGTTTGTTGACGGCCGATACACGGTGCAGGCGCCAGCGGAAACCGACACCGACGTGTTCGAGGTCAAAGGCATCCGCACGACAGACCTCAAGCCGTGGCTGATGGCGACACTGAAAACTGGCGGCCGGATCGGGTTTGATCCGACATTGCACACGATCGCTGAGATCGAAGGGCTGAAGTCGACGCTCGCTAGCGCGAAGCTGAAGCTTGTGCCGGTCGCGGCAAATTTGGTCGATGCGGTGTGGGGAAAGGCTCGGCCATCGCCACCGACGGCCCCTATCGTGGTGCAGCCTGAGCAATTCGCCGGGCAAACGGCCGCTGAAAAAATCGCTGCTGTCCAGAAAACTCTGCGCGAGGCCAAGCACGACGCCGTCGTGCTGTCGGCAACCGACAGCATCTGCTGGCTGTTCAACATTCGCGGCGCTGACATTCCCCACAACCCAGTGGTGCTTTCATTTGCGATTGTCCCGGTGAGCGGCAAGCCGGAATTGTTCGTCGCATCAGAAAAGATAACGCCGGAGGTCAAGAAACACCTGTCGGGCCATGTCCGCATCAAGCCTTTAGGCGATCTCAACG
>JAWXCP010000236.1:0-13227 GCA_034408685.1 Hyphomicrobium aestuarii
ACTCGATGCGCGCCAAGCGCCGCCTCGCCGCCTGGGACGACGCCTACCTTGCCAGCCTCATCACCGGCACCGCTTAAATTCGTTCATGCGATTCCCCTGGGTTAGGATTGATCTTGCCGGAATGGTGTGGTCAGCACGCAACGTTGGGATCACTTGGGATCAGTTGGGAACACTGGCAATGAGCCTTGCGCCATCGCCAGAACGGGGACACAACAGAATCGCCGGTCTCGGGTTCGGTGGTCGGTCCCGTCGCGCCATGACGCGAACGAACCGATGACA
Organism: Hyphomicrobium aestuarii; assembly: GCA_034408685.1. Taxonomy (GTDB): domain Bacteria; phylum Pseudomonadota; class Alphaproteobacteria; order Rhizobiales; family Hyphomicrobiaceae; genus JANXVY01. The sequence continues at coordinate 280 of JAWXCP010000236.1, forward strand.
CGCTGGCGGACACCGCCTAAAGCAACTTCGGCATGAAGCCATGACAATCGCACGATTTGAAACGCCACTCGACAACGCGCCGCACATTTTGCTGGTCGACGACGACCAGCGGATTCGCGACCTGCTGGCGCGCTACCTGTCCGAAAATGGCTTCCGCGTCACGTCTGCGGCCGACGCCGCGGCGGCCCGGGCAGCCCTGCGGGGGTTGTCGTTCGACCTGATCCTGCTCGATGTGATGATGCCAGGAGAAAGCGGCCTAGAGCTTGCTCGCGACCTCAAAGCGACACGGCCGATCCCGATCTGCATGCTGACGGCGCGATCGGAGACCGAGCACCGGATCGAAGGGCTTGAGGCCGGCGTCGACGACTACATGCCAAAGCCCTACGAGCCCCGCGAATTGCTGCTGCGCATTCGCAACATCTTGCGCCGCAGTGAACCGAGTGGCGGCAATCGCGAGGAAATCCGCCTCGGGCCGCTGACGTTCCACATTGGCCGCGGCGAGTTGAAACGTGACGATGCTTCGGTCAAACTGACGGAGCGTGAACGCGATCTGTTGCGCCAGTTCGCCCAACGTCGCGGACTTCCGATCCAACGTCATGAATTGGCGTCGGAGGGGGAAACCGGCAGCGAGCGTGCCGTTGATGTGCAGATCAACCGATTGCGCCGGAAAATTGAAGCGGATCCGGCAAATCCTGTTTATCTTCAAACGGTCCGTGGAAAAGGCTATATCCTCTATACGGACTGACATTACTGAGTTCATTGGCAACGATGGCGATCACTCGCAACGCACTTCCACCAACGCCGACCGTGTCGATGCCGCGGACCGTCCGGCAGCGGCTAGCGTCGGCGGCTGGCGCCGGGTTGGAGCGCGCTGCCTCGTTGGCCTGGGACCTGCTGCCGAAGGGTCTTTATTCCCGCGCGCTGATCATTATCATTGCGCCAATCGTGCTGGTCGGCGCGGTCGTGACCTACGCGTTCATGCAGCGCCATTGGCACGAGGTGAACGAAAAGCTGTCTGAACAGACCGCCCGCAGTATCGCGGCCATGATCGACGTCTACGACAACGAGAGAGAGAAAAGCGACCACTCACGCTTGGTCCAACTTGCCCGGGACCGGCTCAACCTATCGATGCAAATTCTGCCGCGCACCGAGCTGCCGCCGCCGGCGCCGAAGCCGTTTTTCAGCCAGCTCGACAGGACACTGACGCGGCAAGTGCAAAAGCAGATCGGCCTGCCGTTTTGGATCGATACGCTTGGCCAATCGAGCCACGTCGAAATTCGCATACTCCACGATGACGCGATCCTGCGCTTTGTCGTAACGCGCAACCAGACCTCGGCATCCAACTCTCACATCTTCCTGCTGTGGATGGTCGGCTCGTCGGTGATCTGTCTGGCGGTCTCGATTCTGTTCCTCCGCAATCAGATCAAGCCGATCCTGCGGCTTGCCGAGGCGGCGGACGCGCTCGGCAAAGGGCGGCCGATGCCAGCCGATTTCCGCCCGCGTGGTGCACGCGAGGTGCGTCAGGCGGCTCATGCTTTCATCGAGATGAGCGACCGTATCCGAACCCATGTCGACCAGCGGACGGCGATGCTGGCTGGCGTTTCGCACGACTTGCGGACCGTGTTGACCCGCTTCAAGCTCGAGCTGGCGTTGATGGGAAATACGCCGGAAGCCAAGTCCATGGCGGCCAACGTCAACGAAATGCAGCACATGCTGGAAGACTATCTCGCATTCGCGCGCGGCGACGGTGGTGAGGAGGCTAAGCCGACCAACGTGCGCGAGCTGCTGGAAGAGATCGTCGATGATGCCATGGTCTACGGCAAGCCGATCACGCTGAAGTTTCGCAAACGACGCAGCGATGTCGTGCTGCCGCTGAAGCGCAATGCGTTCAAGCGGGCGGTGACCAACCTGGTTTCGAATTCGGTTCGCTATGGCGACGAGATCGTGCTGCGGGCGGCGACGGAAAGCGAATGGCTGCGCGTTGAAATCGACGACGATGGTCCTGGTATCCCGGCCAAGGAGCGCGAGAACGTGTTCCGGCCGTTCTATCGGATCGACGAAGCACGCAACCAGGATGCCGGCCATTCGGGTCTTGGATTGGCAATCGCGCGGGACATCGCAAAGAGCCATGGCGGCGACATTACGCTTGGCCAGAGTTCGATGGGTGGGTTGCGCGCCATTATCCGGGTGCCGTTGTAACGAAAGACAAAACCATGCCGGGCAGGGTAACGAACGACGACGAAAAGCTTGCGCCGGCGATGCGCGACGACGGTCTGTTCGCCGAGCCGGTCGATGGCGATATCGATGAAACCATCGCCGACCGCATTGAGCTTGGCCGCATGACGCTCGGGGCGTTGCACGGCGACAGTGGGCTTGGCTACGTCGAGCGCCTCGCCCGCAGTTGCCCGGAGATGGCCGACCTGCTGCTGGCCTTTCCTTATGGTTCGCTCTACGCCCGCCCGGGTCTCGATATCCGCGGCCGCCAGATCGCCACGATCGCGGCGCTGACGACGCTGGGCGATTGCGAGCATGAGCTGGTCATCCACATTCGCAGCTCTCTGCGGGCGGGGCTGACGCGCGAGGAAATCATCGAGATCATCCTGCAAATGGCGGCTTATGCCGGGTTCCCGCGCGCGCTGGCGGCGATCAAGGCAGCGGCGCTGGCGTTTGCCGGCGCCGATGACGATGGGTCAGCGGATGCGGCACCCAGGTCCGAGCCCCCCAGGTCCGGGCCCCCCAGGTCCGGGCCGTGAACTATCGTCACGCCTATCACGCCGGCAATTTTGCCGACGTGCTGAAGCACGCTGCATTCGCCCTCGTGATCGAGCGCCTGAAGCTCAAGCCGGCACCTTTCCGCGTGCTCGACACGCATGCCGGCCGTGGCCGCTATGACCTTAGCGCAACCGAGGCGATGAAGACCGGGGAATGGATCGACGGTATCGGTCGGCTGCTGGCCGCGCCAGTGCCTGAAGACATCGTTCCGCTGCTGGCACCTTATTTGTCGGCCATCGAAGCTGCTGGCGGACACGCGCGCATGCCCGACGCTGGCGTCTATCCCGGCAGCCCAATGATCGCGGCGCACCTGATGCGTCCCACCGACCGGTTGATTGCCAACGAACTCCACGGTGAAGATTGTGCGGCGCTCGAAGCCATGTTTGCTGGCGACCGCCGGGTTAAAGTAACGACCGCCGACGCCTGGAGCACGATACGAGCGCACCTACCGCCGCTGGAGCGGCGAGGCGTGATACTTATCGATCCGCCATTCGAGGAGCCTGGCGAGTTTAACCGCATCGTCCAAGGTTTGTCCGACGCTCTCCGCCGCTTTAAAACCGGGATCGTGATGGTCTGGTATCCGATCAAGGACGAACGTCTCGTTGGCCAATTCCGTGCCGAGATCGAAGGCGCTGGCTACGACAAAGTGCTCGACGTCGAACTCAGGGTCACATCAACCGATGTGGCGGGATTGGCCGGGTGCGGGCTGATCATTGCCAACCCGCCGTTCGGCCTGGATGCCAAGCTTGAAGTGCTCGTGGCCTTTCTGGCGGTGCGGCTGGGCCTTGACGACACGGCATCGGCAGGCACCACGTGGCTGGCCCGCGAGCGCGCGAAATGAAGGTCGTCGTGAAGGTCGTCGTTACGGTCCTGCTTCGTGCTCATCGATGGTGGCGTCTCAGCCACGGTGATGCTGCAAACACCACGGGCGGCAGGTGGGTCCTGATCGCCGAGCCATTCTGTTTCGTGTTAACTGTTTTTCCGGGCAAAGACCCACGGCCAAGTGCGGCCGTCCAATTCGACAGGAGATTGAGATGATCCGTATTGCTGTTCTCACTGCCGTTGCAGCGCTTGCAATGACTTCGACCGCCCAAGCCGGAAAGTGCGTCGTCACGACCGCAACCGGCATCGGCGCAACGAAGGAAATCGCCGAAGATCTTGCGAAGATGTCGCTTGCCAGTGCCATTTCGGCGTCGGGCAACAAGGCGTCGGGCAAAGTCTCGGTGAAGAACGAAGGCGCCTTCCCGTTGATCACGTCGAAAGCCTCGCAGCGCAACTGCAAGTAACGTCTTGACGGTACAGGTGTGCGATCGAGCGCATCTGTACCGGTCGCACGTCGCGGCACGGACGTTTGATCGGTGCTCATTTTTGTGGCGGCATCTGCTGAGTGCCACCCCAGCCGTCACCGGAATGCGACAGCCGCCGAAGCAATTGTCCAGCGACAGGACGAGGATTGACAAAGTCGAAGCATTTTTGCGCTACGACGGAACCATGCGGCGGCATTTGTCGCTCGTCTTTTGTCGACAGCTTGGCTCGCTTGCCAGGACCCACGCAACCACTTGGAGACCCAGATTATGGTCCGGACTGCATTCGCCATCGCGCTCGTCGCGGCTCTCGCGCTGACCCCAGCCGTAGCGGAAGCCCAGCAGGCCAATAAGCGTTCGTCCTCCAAGGTGGAGCGTCGTGGCGGTTATTCCTACAATCAGGCCGATACGATCAATACCTACGGCGACAGCCGAGGCCAGTACGGCAGGTCTGACAGCCTGCGCGATCCGAGCATCGATCGGCAGACGAATTTTGGTCCGTTTGATCACGGGTTCTTTTTTGACTCCGGCATTGGCCCGCGCGGCGGCAACTCGCCCTATCTGAACTGATCGGCGGCCGTTCCGCGCCAGCTACACTCGGATTGTACGGGAGTGCCTGTCAGTACGTGAGCTGGTGATATGCGATCAATGTGGTGCCTGGTTTCACAAGGCGCTTTAGCTGTGGGATGACACTGGAAAACGGCTGTTGATCGAGCTAATGTTCTGCTAAGCAGTGATGGTTTTCAACTCGTCCGAGGGCCGCAGATGCGCAATTCCAAGACGACCACCCGGCTTGCTTCCGCGTTGGTCATTGCTTTGATGGCGGCGGAGCCGGCATCGGCTGCGTGCACGCGGTTGGCGTTCTCGGTGAACGACTACGGCAAAGACGGTCCGATCAAAGACGCAAAAAAGCTGCTCGACACCTACATCGCGAAGTGGACGGCCGAGCGCGGGATCAAGACGTACCGCACGGGCAAGAAGGACGTGAATTGCGAGCTGTTCTTGGACGTGATCGTTTTCGACGAGCACACTTGCAAAGCCGAGGCGACGGTTTGCTGGGACGGGCCAGCCGTTTCTGGACCTATCCAAGCTGAAACACCGCCCGCAGCGCCTGCAGCGCAGCCGGGCGTCGCGATCAAGAAACCAGCAACGCCTCGCCCAGTCACGGCGGCTGCTGTTACCAGCACACCAGCGGTCATTGAGACTGGCACAGTGTCTGGTGCAGCCATCGTGCCGACCGCGCCCGCTGCGAGCCCTAAGGCCTCGCCGCCAGCTGATGCGGCAACGCCTGTAAAACCGGTCGTAGCGGCTCCAGCACCCAAGGTCGAGCCGGCAGCCGTAAAGGCCGCTGATCAGGTGACAGAACAAGCGCTTCAGGCAGCACAGCGTGCTGCTGCTGCAGCGGAACGCGCTGCCGCTGCTGCCGAGCGTGCCGCCGCTGCGGCCGCCGCCGCCGAACGGGGCTCAGTCAAGGCTCAGTAATTGGCCGCAGTTTCCGTCTTTCGGGCATTTTGGGTCGCGGTTAATGGCCCGTCGTTGTCCCGTCATCCGTGATCGGCTGGCTCGATCGCCAGCGTCAGTGATACTCGCGTCAACGTTACTGGGGCGCGGCCTCTTTACGTTTGAAATTGCAATGCTGCGAAATCGTGCAACGCCAGCATTCGGGCTTGCGCGCTTTGCACAGGTAGCGCCCATGCAGGATCAACCAGTGGTGGGCGTGGAGGCCGTATTCGGGCGCGACGAGATCAAGGACATCGTGTTCGACGCCGTCGGGCGTTTTTGCTTTACTGAAGCCGATGCGGTGTGAAACCCGGAAAACGTGAGTATCAACCGCCATCGTCGGCTCGCCGAACGCCATGTTCAAGACGACGTTGGCAGTTTTCCGGCCAACGCCGGGCAATCGTTCCAGGGCGGCACGGTCGCGGGGAACTTCGCCATTATGCTCGGCGATCAGCTGCTCTGACAGTGCGATCACGTTTTTGGCCTTGTTGCGGTAAAGGCCGATGGTTTTGATCGCCTCGCGCACGCCGTCTTCGCCGAGAGCGACCATTCTTGGAGGCGTGTCTGCAACCGCGAACAGAGGACGCGTGGCCTTGTTGACGCCAGCGTCAGTCGATTGCGCGGACAGCACCACTGCGACAAGTAGCGTATATGCGTTGACGTGCTCGAGTTCGCCTTGCGGATTGGGGTTTGCGCGCGCAAACTCGGCGAAAATGGCGGCGGCAACGTCTTTGGAAAACCGCGAGCGTCGGCGAGCATTAGGTGTCTTTGACCGCTTGCGCGCGCTTGCGCGAGGCTTTGCCGAAGTTTGAGCCGTCATTCAGGCGTTTCCCGCATCGGACACTGGTAACAGGTCAACGTGATGAATGAGAACAACGACGAAACGCAAGCCCGGATCGAGTTTGGTCGCGGCCTGTCCCGCCAGCTCGGTCGCAGCCGGGCTTTGACCGAGTTCGCCGACCGTAAACAGGGCCGGTACCGCTTCCGGCTGATCTCGTACCGGTCACTTAGTCGTGCCGGGTTCCGGGCGTTGATGGCGGTGGTGATTGCCATTAATCTTGCCGTTGGCGGTGCGTTCTTGTCGCTTGGCGCGTGGCCGGTCTTAGCGTTTTGCGGGCTCGACATCGCGCTGGTCTACGTGGCGTTCAAACTCAACTATAAGTCGGGCCTGTTGACAGAGACGATCGAGTTGTCGCCAGCCGCCATGACGTTGACGCGCGATCACCCCTCTGGCCGGCGCGAGACGTTCGAGTTCAACCCGTATTGGGTTCGGATTCGCCTGAAAGAACAGGCCGATGGGCGAAACGCGCTGCAGCTTGCTTCCCACGGTGAAGAGCTGCGATTTGCGAGCTTTTTGTCCGACGACGAACGCCGCGATCTCGCAGAGAACCTGACCGGCGCATTGCTTTGCGCGCGAGGCGCACGATCTGGCGCGTAATGGCGATTTGAAGGTCCAAACGCGCATGCCGCGATCCAAATCCCCGCGGTCGGGGGGACAACCGCGGGGATAATCACGTGGTGACACGGGGGACGGAAAAAGCGCCACGCGATACCGAAACGATCACATCTCGCCTGACTTCAAGCTTGTGGCCGAAACAGCTGTTCTACTTTGACGACGTTTTGGCTTCCTCGACCTTCCATGCCATCTGCAGCGGCGAAAACCTGATCAAGCCGGGCTGGCGGGCCGGTAAGTTGTTTGTATTTATCGTCGCATAGCCCACGTCGGCGGCAACGCCCGAAATGCGGATCCCGGAGTGTGAGCGCCAGGCGAGCTTCTTCTCATTGATCATCAGTCGGCCGTCGACCCACACTTTCAATTGCCCGTCTTGGACGTTGGGCGTGTTCAAGACGATTTCCTGATCAATGCGAACCCAACGGCCGCGAGGTAGTGAAAACTCTTTGGCCGCGATCCTTCGGCCGCCGTCGGCGATGGCCGGTTGAGACGTGTTGACGTCCATTTGGAAGGCGCCGTTGCCGACCCACATCGGCCGCGCGCCAAATCCGGCTTGCGTGGAGCTCGCCGTTTTCGAGAGGTCACCAAAGAGGCCGGGCAGGTAACCGCCCTGGCTAAAGCTGAACTCGCGAGGCAAGTTGAAGCTGTAGCTCAGGCATGCCGATTTGGCGGCGCCCATGTTCGAGGGCGTCCAATTGAACGATACGGCTGGACCATTTTGCGCCGGCGAGCCGACTTTGACATCGAATGCCCAACCTTCCGGGCCGTCGGATTTCGAGATCGAGCCGTTCTCCATGACGCCGCGCTCGCCAAATCCAATGCGGGCTTGAAGTTCGGCGGGGACAAGCGGAGCGTTCTTCGAATTCAGGTATGAGAATTGCGTGTAGGCGGGATAGCTCGACATGCAGGCGGGATTATCGCGCGTGCTCACGACTTCGGACACGACATATACGCCGATCAGAACGATTACGACGCCGCCGAATGCGTTGACTTGATTTTCGAAACTCAGCTTCTCTAACATACGCTTCTACCCCAACACTCTTGCGGATCGCCCATACTGGCGCTCCACGGTCGACGTTAGGTGATTTTGACTAACCGAACCTAAAGAATGCGCTGTAAACACTGTTGATTATCTTGCCGCTCGAACCTGTTTGGTGTGGCGAAAATACAGCTATAGTCCAGGTCAACTGTTATCGCGCAGTACCGTCGCCGCCTTTCTTTCACACACACGTTGCGTTAAGAGCGGTGCGGCGCGCTATTTCCGTGATCTTGGGGAGTTGGATATGTTTCGTAGGTTGGTGATGGCGGCTCTCGCCGTTGCTGCGGCTGGGTTCATTGTTCCCGCGCACGCGCAAAAAGCCGATGAACGGCTTGTTTTGATCGGGACATTCCCGATCGATGTGACCAAGGATCGCGAAATCATCGATCTCAGTAAGTCAAACGGCATGTATCGCGGTCTCCGCTTCCGCGCGGCTGAAGGCGAAGTCTCGATGACGCGCGTTCAAGTGCTTTACGGTGATGGTTCGATCCACAACGAGGACCGTAAAATCATCCTGCTCAGCGGCGAACGGACGCGGCCGATCGACGGCCAGAGCAAGGATCGTTTCGTCGACCAAGTCACATTGACGATCGTGCCCGCCAAGAAGGCCCGGACCGAGGTCCAGGTTTATGGCATCGCGACTGATGAGGGCGCCAATATCAAGCGCACTGTGGTCAGGGCCGACGAAAAGAAAGTCGACAAAAAGACGGATAAGAAAGACGGCAAGGCCGAGACAGGCGAGATCAAGGCTGCTCCAATCGCGAAGCCCGAGCCGACGACGGCCGCTGCAGGAACCGTGACCGAGGCTGGCGACGTTCTATTTGGAGCGCAGCAGGTCGGTTTCGTCGTCGACCGCGACGTGATCCGCGTCGGCGCCGAAGTCGGGAAGTTTGACCGTATCCGTATGCGCGTGCTCGAGAATGACATCTTCATCAAGGAAATGAAGGTCGTTTACGCCAACGGTGAAGCCGACGATATCGCCATCAACGCCGAGATTAAGCGCGACACGCGTACGAAGTGGTTCAACCTCAAGGGTGACCGCTTCATCCGTGAGATCCAATTCGTCTACAACTCCAAGCCGAGTTTCAAAGGCCAAGCCCGCGTCGAAGTCCTCGGCGACTATGCGGCTGGCTGGCTTGGACCAAACGGCGAAGGCCGCACCTTCAACCAGGGTTGGGTCCTTCTGGGAGCCGAAAGCGCCGGCTTCATCGGGTTCGACAAGGACGTGATCAAGGTCGGCCGCAACGAAGGCGGCTTCAAGCGTCTGCGCATCACGGTCAGGGATCGCGCGATCTCGCTGAACGAACTGCGGATCGTTTACAGCAGCGGGCAGGAAGACGTCGTTCCGGTCAAGGCCAAGGTCGAGGCCGGAAGCACCTACGGACCAATCGACCTCAAGGGTGGCACGCGCAGCATCAAAGAGATCCAGGCGCGGTATCGCTCGCGCTTTATCGACCGGGAAGCCCGTGGCAAAGGCCGTGCGATCGTCGAGGTCTGGGGCCAGCACTGACGTTTGTTTATGATTGTCGCGGAGTCGGCGGCGTCGGGCTGGCGATCTCGGTCGGTTGGTTGGATCGTATGAAGGGCTGCCCAGATCGGGCGGCCCTTTTCATTTTTCAGCCAGCTCTGATACATGTGCGCGATGGACAACAACCTTCCAAATTTTGATCCCAAGCGGACCGTCGCGCGACTTCAGACCGAAACGTCTCTGCATGAACGTGCGCCGAGCGACCCGTATGGCGCATACTTCGGCTCGCGGCGGGTGGACGAGGCCGACCGGCAAACGCATGTGAACGGCGTTTTTTCCGCCGTTGCCGAACGCTACGACCTGATGAACGATCTGCTGTCGGGCGGTCTCCACCGGCTGTGGAAGGCCGACATGATCACGTGGCTGAACCCGCCGCGCACAGGGTCGACCGATTACCGGCATCTGGATGTGGCAGGTGGCACCGGCGACATTGCGCTGCGCGTGGCCAGGGCCGCCCGCGAGGCTCACACTGTGACCTCGACGATCTGCGACATCAGTCCGGAAATGCTGACGGTCGGCCAACGCCGGATTGCGGCGGCTGGTTTGTCGAGCCGCATCGTGTGCGTCGAAGGCAACGCTGAGCATTTGCCATTCGCGGCGGCGACGTTCGATGCCTATACGATCGCGTTTGGCATCCGGAACGTGACGCACATCGACCGCGCACTGGCGGAGGCCTACCGGGTGCTGAAGCCGGGCGGCCGTTTCCTGTGCCTCGAATTCTCTAAAGTCGAGACTCCAATTCTCGACCAACTGTATGCCTTCCATTCGGCGCAGGTGATCCCGAGGTTGGGGCAACTGGTGGCCGGCTCGGCCGATCCCTACCAGTATCTGGTCGAGAGTATCGAGCGGTTCCCGAACCAGGAACCGTTCGCCGAGATGGTTCGCGCTGCGGGCTTTGACCGCGTCACGTACCGCAACCTCACCGGCGGGGTCGCTGCCATGCACTCAGGCTGGAAGATTTAGAGGCCTTCCGCTTTAAATGGGATCGCGGAAGGCCTCTAACTTATTGATTTTTAGTGCTTCTTTTCGGAAAACCGGTTCCCACTTTTCCGGAAGCACTCTAGCCGTTCCCGCTTGCCGAGCGGCACGTGCGTGAGTTGGCGGCACTTTGCGGAGTTGCCGGTTTGCCCGTGAACATCGAAATGTGACCTATCCTGAGTGGCGGTCGTTGACCGTCCGTTGATCCAGCGATTAGCTCCGGTCACGGGGACCTTCGGCGCATACCGGCCGCACGCCTCGAAATCGCACCCAATTTTGCATCGCGCGGAGCAACGCCATGAAAACAAATCTGATCGCAGCCGCTGTATTTGCCGCCGGGCTGGCACTTGGCGCCGGCGCCTCGTTCGCTAAGAGCGACTGCGTCACGAAGGCGGCCAACGCCACCTCCAGCACCGAAGACTCAGCCAAGTGGTTCGTCATGGAGACGATGGTCCAGGCCGTCAGCTGGGGTCTGTGGCCGGGCTTCGTCGCCAACAGCAAGGTCGAAGGCTACACCGTCAAGAACGAGAAGTATTCGTGCAAGCCCGAAGGTGCTGGCGTATTTTGCCGTGGCAGCGCTTCGTTCTGCAAGAACTAGAGGCCTTCCGCTTTAAATGTAATCGCGGAAGGACTCTAACTTATTGGTTTGTCGTGCTTCTTTTCGGAAAACCGGTTCCCACTTTTCCGGAAGCACTCTAATAAGTTTGGCTCCGTCGCAGACGGATCGATTGGTTGGAAGGCTGCGGGCTCACGCTCGCGGCCTTTTTTATTATGATGTCTGGTGGGATTGGAGGTGGCGCGCTGGGTTAATATACGCGCTCGAACGGCTGATAGGATAGCTTGGGCGTTACAAGAAATGCCATGCGGTTCTGATTGTGGCCCAGGTTGGGTGTGACGCGGCGGCACGCGAAGTTGGCCCGCGCCATGAGCGTGGCGAACTCATCTTCCCGGTACCGCGTCAGTCCGAGCCGTTCGCGCAGGGTCCGATAGTTCGATAGTGACGTGCGCGCGAGGCCAACGAACGCCGCGAACAGAAAGCCGTTCGTTGCCGCCAGTCGAAGTAGCGCGCGGGCGTCGACGAGGGCGCTGACGTCGGGGGGAATGATATCGGCGAACAGGATGGCGCCATCGTCTCGCAGCAGCGGCCGCAAACGTGGCACCAGTGACGCAAGATCCTCGGGCGTCATGTACTGTGCGACGGAGTTGACGACAGCAAGATCGATGGATTTAGCGGGGATGGCGGTTTCAAGCGCGTTGAACGGGACCACGGTTGCCTTCGGGGTGCCAGCCAACCGTCGCGCTAGTCCGGCGGCGACCATTTCGGCCGCGTCGGTCAGGTACAGCTGTCCGCATCGCTCAGCAAGGTCGGCGGCTGATAACGCTTCACCGCAGCCATAATCGAGCACCCGCGCGTCAGGACCTGGAATATGGCGCGCGATGTCGTCAGCGATCGTACGATAGTGAACCAACTTGTGGCGGTCACTGACGTAGATCGGCGGGTTGCCGTTCCAGAAGCCGATCCAACTCGAAATTTCAGCCATGGCGCAATATACTACGCCCGATCGAAAAAGCGATTCCGGAAAATGCCGTACCTGGGGTCACAGAGAGGCTTGGTCGGAGCGGTGGTCAGTAGCGGAACGCTACCGGAAATGCTTCGACAATTTCAAGCCCTGCGCCTGGTAGTTCGAGCCAAGGTCGCGGCCGTAAAGGAGGTCGGGCGGCGCGGTTAGGCGTTCATAGACGAGGCGGCCAATGATCTGGCCGTGCTCGAGAATAAACGGCACCTTGTGCGAGCGCACCTCGAGCACGATGCGCGACCCTGCTCCTCCGGCGGCAGCGTATCCAAAGCCCGGGTCCATGAAACCGGCATAGTGGACGCGGAACTCGCCAACCAACGGGTTGAACGGCATCATTTCGGCGGCGTGCGTTGGCGGGACGTTGACCGCCTCCAAGGAGGCCAGAATATAGAACTGGTCCGGGTCGAGGATCAGCCGCCGCGATCCGCGTCCGTAAATCGGCTCCCAGAAATCGAGCGTGTCGCATGAGCCTGGCTTGTCGACGTCGACCACGCCCGAATGTCGCTTGGCGCGATAGCCTATGATGTCGCCGCCCGTGCCACCCAAGCCCGTGCCACCCAAACCCGTGCCGCCTACCCCCTCGCCTGCGAGATCGACGGACAGGCGGATGCCGCCGTCGATATCTCCGCCCTCGGACACCAGCCGCTCGATGGCATGCAGCTCGGCCAACGCACGGTCGCCGTCGTTGGGGTTGCCAGAGCGGAACCGGAGTTGTGCCAACCGCGTGCCGGCCCGGACGATAACCGGGAACGATTGCGGACAGATTTCGAGCCAGATCTGGCCGGAAAACCCCGCCG
>JAWXCP010000237.1:0-4326 GCA_034408685.1 Hyphomicrobium aestuarii
CGACAAGCTTGCGCAACAACGTACGGCTGTCCCGTAGGATGACGTTGCTGGCCCGCTCGAACTGGATCTGGCCCGACGCGTTCGCGCTGCGCAGCGCGACTTCGCAGGCCGAGGCGGCCTCGGTCTTTTTGGCGCTTTCGGCTGCGAGTACTTTGCGCTTGGCGTCTTCGACAGCGGCAAGTTTACGGGCTTCCTCGTCGGCCTTGCGGCGGGCTTCGGCGGCGGCCGCATCGGCTTCAGCCTTGCGGCGCGCGTCGGCAGCATCGGCTTCGGCGCGCACCTTTGCGGCTTCCGCTTCAGTGGCCAGGCGTTTTTTGGTGTCGTCGTAGCGGACGAGCACTTTGGTATCACACACGCCCTTGGCGGCGGTGCGGACCTCGCCCGGCAGAGCCATGGCGATCGCCTCGTCTTCCGTCACGCCGGTCAGGTCAACGGACTTTCCGCTGAGCTTGACACTGCCGGTTCCGATCCGATTGAGGCCGGCAACGGCCGCCAGCAAACAGGTATCGTAACCTTCAGGCTCACCCGCACCGAGTTGCAGCCGATCTGTCACCGCGCGACCCGGAAACTTCGCTTTGATCGCCTTGATCACGGCATCCTTCGCGCCGTCGGATGGCACGTGACCGCTGACGTCGATGCCAGTTGCCGTGGCCTCGACGCGCGTCACATAGGGGTCGATCGTCGGAATGACGGGTCGCAGCCCTTTGATCGCCTCGGCGGTCTTGAAGCCGCTCGGGGTTTTGGCCTTGAATGCTTTGCGGGTTGCCTCGGCAATCCCTTCATCGGTGGCGTTACCGGTCAGCGTCAGCTGGTTGCCTTTGAGTTCGGCCACGCCGTCCTGCAGCGTCGCCAACTGGTTGATGGCAACGGCAAAGGCCTTGCTGGCATCTTTTGGCGCACCAGCACCCAGTTCCATGCGGTCGACGACCGGCGTCTTCCCGAGCGCCTTTTCGGCCGCCGCGATGATTTCGCCCCGAGCCTGATCGCTCGGCACAAAGCCTGTCAGAACGGCCTGATTGCCGCTGAGCCTGGCGCTCCACGTGTAGGGATCGACGACCGGCGGGGTGATCTTTTCGCTGCCGAGTTTGCCGGTCTTGAAGCCGCTCGCCAGGGCCGTCTTTATGTCCTTGTAGGACGCGGTATTCTTCGCTTCACCCTCGAGCGACAGCGTCAGATCCGACAGGCTTGCCTTGCCGGTTTTGAGCAACGCGAGCTGCTTCAGTGCGAACCCGTAGCTCGGCTGCCACTCCGGCAATGCCGGATTGCCGCGCGCAAGTTCCATCTTGTCGTCGATCAGCGTCCGCGGGAACGCGGATTTCGCCGCCGAGATCAGCTGTTTGCGGGCCTTCTCACTTGGCACATGGCCGCCGAGAACGAGTTTGTCATCTGCCGTGTGCGTTGCAGACCAAGTGTAGGGCGACACTTTTTGCAGCAGGTCGGCCTTCACCTCGACGACGCGCACGCCGTAAATGGCGTTGGCGACCTTGACCGCCTGTCCCGGCTCGTCGTCTGCGTCGGCTTTGCCCGAGATCGTCAGATCGCGGCCGTCGAAACCCAGCTTTGCCCAGCCGAGTTCGGCCGATTGAAGCGCCGTATCGACGCGGCGGGACAGATCGTTCTGGACGCTATCGCGAATGGAGATCGTAGCGATGCCGCTGAGGACACCGATCGGCACCAGACCCCAGATCAGCCAACGCAGAGGATTACACTTCATCGTACCCAGCTCCGGTCTTCACGCGAGCAGTCCCCGGGGCACCTACATCGGCGAATGGGCGCGCGCGTGGTCGAAACCCGCCGCCCACGATCACCTGTCGTACCGTCCCCCCCGTCGGAGTACACTAACGGCATGTTTTTTCAACGACAAGGATACTTGAACCCTAACGCACAGTCAGATGATGCCGGGACGGCGAGAACAACGCCGTTCACCGATGCGTTTGCAGTCTGAACGCAACATAGGGCACCACGGCGTCTGCCGCCGCGTCACTGGGGGCGATGCCGTCCGGTAGTGATAGACATAGCGGCACACGGTCGAGTTGTGCCAGTTGTGCGGCGCGATGGGCTGTGTCGAAGCTGGCATCTGCCAGTGCGTCGGCGAGGTTGTCTGGCGTGCAACGCTCCTGGTGGTATTCCGGGATGGCGCGCTCGCCAGCGATCAGGTTTGGCAGCACCGAGGTATCGCTTTTGATCAATTGGCGCAGCGCCGAAACGATGGCGTCGACGCGGTAGGTCACGACCATGGGCGTTCGCGCCAACGCCAGTTCCAGGGTCACCGTGCCGGACGCGGCCAGTGCGGCGCGCGCGGCTTTGAAGATCGCGAACTTTTGCGCGTCGTCATCTCCAGTGACAATCACTGGGCGAGGGGCACCAGCTGGCCACGCTGCGATCTGCGCTTCGATCAGAGCGCGAACGTGCGGCATCGCTGGTAGAACATACTGGTGGTGCACGCCCATTTTCGACGCGCGGGCTTCGAACAAGGCCAACGCCGGGCCGAACACGCCCATCAGCCGCTCGACTTCGCTGCGGCGGCTGCCAGGCAGCACGACGATGACCGGCCGTTCCGGATCGAGACCGAGCGCGGCCATATGCGGTGTCGGATCGAGGTCCCTCAACCAATCGAGACGCTCGGTGAGCGGATGGCCGACATAGGTGCAGGCCGGTCCTCCCAGGCGGAGATGCGCATCGGGTTCGAACGGCAGCAAGGCCAACACACGGTCGACATAGGGCGCCATTTTTTTAGCCCGGCCGGGCCGCCACGCCCAGACGGTCGGCGACACATAGTCGATGATTGGAATAAAGGGGTTTCGCTTGCGGATGCGCTTGGCGATCGGGTGGGTAAATTCGGGGGCATCGACGATGATCACGACGTCAGGATCAGCCGCGAGCGCTACATCGACCGAGCGGTAGACCCGGCGGACCAGCGTCGGCAGGCGTTTGAGGATCGCGATCGGGCCCATCACCGCGATATCGGCGAGCGGGAACTCGGACCGGAACCCGCACGCTTCCATCTGATGGCCGCCGACGCCTGTATACACGATGCCGCCCGGCAACTGCGCCTTGAGTGCCGTCATCAGCTTGGCCCCGAGCGCGTCACCCGAATGCTCGCCAACGATGATGACGATCCGTGCGGCACGGGCGGTCAGCAGCGCCTGTCTCGATCTCGGCGCTTCCCAGTGATTGTCGACCTGTTGGTTCATCGTGATCTGCTTCATTCAGCCCCCATCGTCGTCTGTCGTGCCGTCAACCCGGCAGCCTCGGCGTCATCCTCACGACGGCGATCCCGGTTCCAGCTGCCAACTCGGCAAGCTGTCCGACGCTGGTACCATCATGACGCGCCGTCCCCGAACAGATCGCGATCGCGGCGAGTTTGGCTTCGACAGCGGCCGACACGAGTGCTGCGGCATCGCCCACCGCGTGGTTGACGATCACGACGCCCGCCCGGCGCCGCCAGCGCGCAATGCCCCACGGCCGGATCGTGCGTGTCCGGTCCACGAGATCGATCGCGCTGGCCCCTGGATCGATGCCGATGACATAGCCGTTAACGACGACGGCGGAACCCGACGGACCCAAGGCGGCAAGGCTTTCCAGCGCGGCCGCGCCCGCACATGCGTCCGCAAGTTCGGATCGGGCGAGGCTCGCGCCCGCGAACATGCGACGGGGTGATGGTGTGCCCGGTACGGAAATTTGGGCCACCGTGTAGTTGTCAGCAACGGCAGAGCCGGGGGACATCGGCGGCGCAACGGGTCGATGCAAACCGGGTCCATGCACGACGGGTCCATGCACGACGGGTCGATGCAAACCGGGTCGATGCAAACCGGGTCGGCTTGCACCGCTCGGATCGCCCTCGGTAAAGCCATAGACGTACAGCCCCTCGCGATCGGCCATGGCGACCAAGTCTTCGCGGTCGGCGGCGAGCGTCGCACCGGCGAGCACGGCGAGCCCCGCCAGTCCCGCAGCCTTGGCGCGCTCGACCGTGCGCGGGCCGATCGCTGGCATATCGATGCGCATTTCCTGGCCGGGCTTTGGCCGTTTGACGAGGACGCCGCGTAGAATGTCCGACCTTGGCCCCGCACGGGCCCGTTGTGCGGCCACGCGATCGAGCATGCGATCCGTTCCCTCCGCCCCCTCGATGGCCTCGATCACGCCATCGGCGACGATCACCGCTTGGACGATATCGTGGCGGCCAAGTACGCGTACGACGCTCGAGGCGAGCAAGATATCGGCCATCGCCGACGGCCCCGGCGCCTCCAGACCCAAGGCGCCAGCTGGAACCAACAATCCTGGCGCGACATCGGCGATGCCGACCACCTCGAAGCCCTGGGCCTCGAC
>JAWXCP010000005.1:0-15837 GCA_034408685.1 Hyphomicrobium aestuarii
AGCCCTGAATGGTCGGCAGCGCGAGCGGGTGGCCATTCGCGTGCAGCCCTAGCAGCAACGGCGCAGGATTGATTTCGTCGCGGATCGCCGAAAATCCCGCAACCGACGAACCTGGCGCCATCGCTGCACCGAGGAAACCGAGGCCATGCGCGGCGACCAGCTCGCCCGCCGACGGTCCATGCGTGGCAAAGGCCGCGGCGCGGTTGACTTTGGCGACCTCGCGCAATCGATTTTTTTCAGTCACGGGTACGCTCGCCATCGGGTACGCTCGCCATCGGGTACGCTCGTCATCGGGTACGCTCGTCATCGGGTACGCTCGTCATCGGGTACGCTCGTCATCGGGTACGCTCGTCATCGGGTACTACGGCCTCTTATCTGGTCGCGATTTCAATGACTTCGAACAGAATTGGCGCGCGTTGTTGAAACGTACGAGCAGCCTGCGCGCGACCTCGGACATAGACCTTTTCTCCAGCCAACCGGTAGAGATCCTGGAAACCTTCGGCGGTGTTGGAAAACAGCTGAACACTGTAAGCCGCCTCGACCCGATCGGCGGCATCTTTGCCGGTGAGGCACACGCCTTGCGGCACCACCACGATGAACGCAGCCGGGCCGAACCCTTCTTGCAGCCCGAGACGCCCCTGAACGACGCTCTGATCCGACCCGGCCTCGAGGCAAGCCACCGTCGAAACCGGCACGTCTTGGCCGGAGGATTGTGCTGCAGCCCCGTGACTGAGCGATACGAAGGCGAGGAGCGCGAGCGCGTTAAATGTCTTTGCTGTTGATCGCATACGGGTCACCAGGGGCTTTCGAGTTGTGCAAGCGTGGCACACGCGGCACGCGGTGGTCCAGATCGAACCGGCAGCGATTGACGGCCGAAATGGGTTTGGACGACGTGATGGATGGTTCCAACAGGACGAAATATGACATGACGGCACCGGCGAAATTGAAAATCTTGAAGCCTGCCCACGCGCGCGAACTATCGCAGCTGATCGCGATCTACCAGCAAGCGATCGACCCGACCGAGCAAAAGACGGCGGGCGAAATCGCGACCATGGTATCGGACCCGCGCTACGTGTTGATGGTGTCGGAACAGAGCGGCGCGGTAAACGGTTTTGCGATCACGATATTTCCGGCCGACGCTGACTTTTTCCTGCTCGAGTACATGGCCGTGGCCGCATCCGGACGGGGCCAGCGGATCGGCGAAGCGCTGTTTCAAGAAGCCTATCGTTACGGCTCAACGCGCGGCCCGGCGACGATGGTGCTGGAGGTCGACGAGCCTGGCAAAAGCTTCAATCACGACAACGATACCGAGGCGCGCTACCGCTTCTACCGCCGCCTCGGCTGCCGCCGGATCGGATCGCTTGGCTATATTCTGCCGCTCGAAACGGGCGGAGCGCCGCCACCGATGATGCTGCTCGCCTATCAGGTCCCGGCCCTGATGTCGGTGTCACCCGAGCGGCTACGTCATTGGTTGGAGACGATCTACGTGACGGTCTACCAGAAATCGGCGGTCGATCCGCGGATCGGGTCGATGATGTCGTCGGCCGGCCGAAGCTACGCAGCCTTACCCATGTAACTTCGAAATCTATTGCACCCACACATCAGATGTGCAAACATCAAATGTATGCGTACAACCGTCGACATCGATGACGACATTCTGGCAGCCGCGCGGGATTTGGCGCGGGCGGAGGGTAAAACCATGGGACAAATTCTGTCCGAACTCGCGCGGCGTGGGCTAACCACGCCCGACCCGGCGTTCTCCGGTCCAGCGTTCTCCGGGTTTGGCGAAGCTGGTTTCTCGGAAGCCTCGACCCCATATCGCGCCGCCAACGATTGGCCAGTGTTCCCGGCCCGCGACGGCCCTCCGGTCACATCCGAAATGATCGAGCGGCTACAAATCGAAATCGACCGGGAGGATGCCGAGGCGTTCGACCACGCTACCAACAAACCCATCTGACGGGTTGGCGCGGACCCATGCGAGCGCTGCTCGACATCTCGATGCTGCTGGCGCTGTTCGACACCAAGCATCTGCACAACCGCGGGGCCCAAGCGTGGTGGCGGGACAACCGCGACCACGGGTGGGCCACGTGTCCGCTGACCGAGAACGGTTTTTTGCGGATCGTTTCGCAACCGGGGTATTCGAACCCGGTTTCGATCGCCGACGCCTTGGCCATGCTGCGCGGTTGGGCCAAGCCCCCGCTGCACGCATTTTGGCCCGACGACGTGTCGCTCCTAGACGCTGCCGTTATTGATCACGGTCGTGTCCTCGGTCCACGGCAATTGACCGATATCTACCTTTTGGCACTGGCCACGCGTCACGGCGGGCGCTTCGTCACGCTCGACCGGGGGATCTCGGTTCGAGCGGTCCACGGCGCGACGGCCGAAAACCTCGTCATGGTGTTGTAATTGGGGAGGCAGGTCGCTGTGAGAGGCCGACGGACTGACTGTTGAGACGGTACGCATGAGGTGCTGTCACGCTCGCGATTAATTTTGATGTCGCGCTGAGACTTTAAGTCAGCTCTGACATGTCTGCGATATTTCAGCTTGGCGGGAGCGCGGGATGAATAGATTGATCACTCTCATTACTGTCGTCTTTATCTTAGCCGGGGCGTACGTTTATTACCTTCCGTGGGCGACCCTACGTTTCAAAATGACTGCCGAATTTGAAACACCACAGGGCCTAAAAACAGGGAGTGGTGTGGTTGAAGCCACATATGGCCTTACACTGGAGCCCTCTTTACTTGTTGACAATCGTATAATCGCCCGGACCTTCACGGTTCGCGGCGATGCAATCGCTGTCGAAATTCCTAATGTATCGACTGTTTACGTGACACTGAGGCCCGTTACCCACCGAAATCTGAGCGCTGAACTACTTAAAGCTGTCGGCGAGAAGTCGACAAAGTCCGGCCGTGAATGGATCGCGGAAGTGCAATCGCGCTCTGGTGTTGGCAGGATCACGCCGGAAGCGGCGCCGCTGCTGGTGACGTTCCGCGACCCGAAAGACGAAACATCCGGCCGAGGATCTTTACCGACCGACGAGATATCGCCGGGAGTTCGTCTTCGCGGAATCAGAGTTGAAGTCACGAATGAACCGATCAGTCGCAACATCCACCGTCATCTGCCGTGGTTGACGACCGAACCATATCGCGTCGTACCAAACATCTCGATAAGATTCGCCACCGGAAGATTTGAGATTGTGCACTCCAACTTTCGGAAATGATATGTCTACGCCGTTTTCATATTCAGCACGCTTTGCGTGCTATGGATGCGTGCAATCTTGGCAACGGAGCAGCGCCATAACGGTCGGACAGTATTTCTTACTTATTGTCTTCTTTATCATTGCGCTATTCGCTGTCGCTGGCTGGCTCGGTCGATGGATCCGAAAAGCGGCGCAAGCCTCTACCGCATCTTTGGTTTCAAATCTCCGCGACAGGCTCCTAATACTCTGATGGAAACGACTGTTGCCGTTTGAATGGCGCCTCTCATCGACCTTGGCCGCATGGATGCCTGCCATCGCAGCAGTTTTACCAGGACGGGTCCAGGGGCCGGCCCCTGGTCGGGGTGAAGGGGCGGACAGCCTCTTCGTATGCGCTCCCGATCGCCCGTCATGGCTCGACTCCCGTGAGTTTCAGATTCGGCCGGGCCACCCAGTCACAGTGGCGGCCTGCGCAACCCCGTCTGGGTGGCCCGCCGAGCGCGGGCCATGACGATATTCTGGAATAATCAGTGACAAATCCAATCGAGGCCGCAGGCCTCAGGGAGCAAAGCGACCCGGCGCGAGCGCCGCCCCGACGGAGGGTGCCCGATCGGCGAAGCCGAGCAGAACAGCACCCGCGAGTGACAAAACCGCATCGAGGCCGCAGGCCTCGGGGAGCAACGCAACCCGGCGCAAACGCCGCCCCGACGGAGGGTGCCCGATCGGCGAAGCCGAGCAGAACAGCACCCGCGAGTGACAAAACCGCATCGAGGCCGCAGGCCTCAGGGAGCAAAGCGACCCGGCGCGAGCGCCGCCCCCACGGAGGGTGCCCGATCGGCGAAGCCGAGCAGAACAGCACCCGCGAGTGACAAAACCGCATCGAGGCCGCAGGCCTCAGGGAGCGAAGCGACCCGGGCATTGCCCGCCCCCACGGAGGCCGCCCGATCGGCGAAGCCGAGCGGGACAGCACCCGCGAGCGACAAATCCACATCGAGGCCGCAGGCCTCAGGGAGCAAAGCGACCCGGCGCGAGCGCCGCCCCCGCGGCGGGTGCCCGATCGGCGAAGCCGAGCGGAACAGCACCCGCGAGCGAGACTAAAGCGGGATATTATCGTGCTTCTTCCACGGGTTTTCGAGCGTCTTGTTGCGCAGCATGTTGAAGGCGCGCGCAACCCGCTGGCGCGTCAGACGCGGCATGATCACCTCGTCGATATAGCCGCGCTCGGCCGCGACGAACGGGTTGGCGAACCGCTTTTGGTATTCAGCGATGCGGCCTGCTAACTTTTCCGGGTCTGAGAGTTCCGAGCGGTAGAGGATTTCGGCGGCACCCTTAGCGCCCATCACGGCAACTTCGGCGGTCGGCCACGCATAGTTGACGTCACCGCGAATGTGCTTGGAACTCATTACGACGTAGGCACCCCCGTAGGCCTTGCGCGTGATCAACGTGACCTTCGGCACGGTGGCTTCCGCGAATGCATAAAGTAATTTGGCGCCGTGCTTGATCAGTCCGCCGTATTCCTGCGCGGTTCCGGGCAGGAACCCCGGCACATCGACGAGGGTCAGCAGCGGAATGTCGAAGCAGTCGCAAAAGCGCACAAAACGGGCGGCCTTGCGCGAGGCATCGCTGTCGAGCACGCCAGCCAGCACCAGCGGCTGGTTGGCCACGATGCCGACGGTCCGCCCCTCGATGCGGGCGAAGCCGGTGATCATATTGCGCGCGAACTGTTCCTGGATTTCGAAGAAGTCGCCCTCGTCGACAAGCTTCACGATCAACTCGTGCATGTCGTAAGGTTTGTTGGGGTTGTCTGGCACCAGCGTATCGAGCGACGCGTCGATCCGGTCGGCTCCATCGGCGGTCGGCAGTTGCGGAACGCCCGAGCGATTGTTGGACGGCAGGAAATCCATCAAGCGCCGTATCTGAAGGAGTGCTTCGACATCGTTCTCGTAGGCGCGATCGGCGATGGACGACTTGGTCGTGTGGACCTTCGCCCCGCCGAGTTCCTCCGCCGTGACCGTCTCGTTGGTGACGGTCTTCACGACATCCGGGCCGGTGACGAACATGTAGCTTGTGTCTTTGACCATGAAGATGAAGTCGGTCATGGCAGGCGAGTACACGTCGCCACCCGCGCACGGCCCCATGATCAGCGAGATCTGCGGAATGACGCCCGATGCCATGACATTGCGGGTAAAGACTTCGCCGTAACCGCCGAGCGCGTCGACGCCCTCTTGAATGCGCGCGCCGCCAGCATCGAATACGCCGATGATCGGCGCCCGGTTCTTGATCGCCATGTCCTGGATCTTGGTGATCTTGCGGGCATGGGCTTCCGACAGCGACCCGCCGAAAACGGTAAAATCCTTGGCGAAGACGTAAACAACGCGGCCGTTGATGGTGCCCCATCCCGTGACGACGCCATCGCCAGGGAACTTGGCCTTATCCATCCCGAACTCGGCGCAGCGGTGTTCGACGAACATGTCGAACTCCTCGAACGACCCTTCGTCCATCAGCAGCTCGATCCGCTCGCGGGCGGTGAGGCGGCCCTTGGCGTGCTGAGCATCGATACGGGTCTGTCCGCCACCGAGCCGTGCCCCGCCGCGCCGCCGTTCGAGTTCGTCAATCACCTGTTTCATGGCGGCGTCTCCGGTGGCGTTATTGGCAGGGCAGCTTGCGAAGGCGGACGAACGGGAAAGCGCAGGCGGCTGCAGCCAGCGCATGTGGCCGCGTGAGATAGCACGCAAGCCGGTCTGCGCAAGCTGGTCTGCGGTAAAGGCAGGCTGCCACATTCGGGGGCGACCGCCTCAGTGGCGGAAAATCGGTTCTGCGAGGTCGCCGATGTTTGTGTGCTTGCCGTCGGTCTCTGCGCCAGTGTTTGGGCCGTTGGCCGACTTCGGCTTGGCAACCTTGGTTGCTTTGCGCGGTGGAGCCGACGTGGTCATGCTCGGCGCAGTTGGAACCACGGGTTCGGATGAAGGTTCAGTGACCGACGGGTTTGCGGTCGAGACGGTCGCTGACCGAGTGGCGGCCGAAATCTTGCGTTGGGGCTTGACCGAATTGGCGACCGCAGCAGCGGCAACCGCGCGTTGATAGCGGCCATCGTCGGTTGGCGAGGCGCGCACGCCTCCGGGCTCGGTGTAGAAGATGTGCGCACCGATGGTCGCGATCGTCCGTAGACTTTCGCGCCAGACCGGCTTCACCGCCATAGTGTGATAGTGCGTTGCATGCTCGAGCTCGCGCAGGTAGACGCGACCGGTGGTTGCGAGTTCGGCGATGGTCTGCGCCTCGTCCCACAGTTCGCCCGATGGCTGAGACAGATGATCGAAGCAGACATAGGAGAACTGGCATTTTTCCCCGCGCGCTTCGCCTTGGTGGACGACGCCGCAAATGGTGGGCGGCCATTTTTGTGACCGCGCACGGTTCAACACGACTTGCGCGACGGCGACCTTGCCGTCGTAACCTTCTCCGCGCGCTTCGTAATAAATGGCCCGCGCAAGACAGGCGATTTCGCGGGCCGGGGCAGCGGCGAACCGACCGTAAATGCGGGCACCGAAATCATCGGGCAAAGTGGCAGCCGACAGCGTCTCTATGCCCGTACCATCGCCTGGATGGGCGCGAATGCCTCCTGAAGCAAAACCGGGAGCCATCGTAGCCCCGGACAAGGAACTGTCGGCGGGCGCGGCCGTCACGGGCGGAGAACCGTCCAAATCTTGACTGAGCGAAGCGACGGCCGGCTCGTACAGCACCAATCCCGCGCAGACCGCCAGGATCGAAAGAGCGGTGGCAGCGATCCACGGCAGGCGGGGGCTCCGCGTTGCGAGATCGTTGCCCGAATTCACAAGCGCGACGCCGCCTTCGGCATCGCTGGCCAACGGGGTTGGCGCCGGGAACGGCGACGGCGCCGCAAGTTCAGATTCGGTTGCTCGCAGCGTTGCCTCGGCATCGAGCCATTCAACGGCGGCAGCATGTTGCAGATCGCGCAACCGAAGGGCCTGTGTCGTGGCGCCCTCGATTAACGCGTGATCTGGCAAGGCGGGATCGGGCAACGCGTGATCTGGCAACGCGGGATCGGGCAACGCGTGATCTGGCAGGATGAGATGCAGAACAGGGGCAGCGCGGTGGCTGTCGAATTCGCTCCCTGACATGGGCACTCCAAACACCGCAAACTCGTGAAACCCGCACGATTTCGCACTTAGCGCCAAGGGCTTCTGCAATCCACGGTGGAAACATCCGAACACGTCTCAACAATTCGGCTGATGCAAATTAGCATCGCCTCAGCAGAAACCGTCAGATGTGATCGGGATAGCGAGCAAGTTGCGACGGGAACCCGGCCGCACGGTCAATGTAACTTCACGATCGGCTCTGTGCGCCTCGTGATCAGGCGCGACAGCGTATCGAGCGCGACCTTGAAATACCCGTGCAGCGCGACCTCGTGCATTTTGTAAAGCGAGCGGTACATGAGCTTGGCAAACAGCCCCTCGAGGAACATCGAGCGGCCACCGATGAACCCCATCAGGCTGCCGACGGTGGTGTAATGGCCGAGCGACACCAGCGATCCGAAATCGTGGTATTTAAACGGGCGTAGCGGCTCGCCTTTGATGCGCCGGGCGATCTGCGCTAGCATATGATCGGCCTGCTGGTGGGCTGCTTGGGCGCGCGGCGGAAGCGGTTTATCGGACCCTTCAGGCACCAGCCAGCAGCAATCGCCAAGTGCAAACACGTTCGGGTCCCGGCTCGTTTCGAGGGTCTGCTTGACGACGAGCTGGTGGGACCGTGAAACCTCGAGACCATCGAGCTTCGTCAGCGCGTCAGGGCCTTTGACACCAGCCGCCCAGACGACGAGTTCCGACGGGATCGTCTCGCCCGACTGGAGTTCAACGCCGTCCTTCGAGACGCGAGTGACCCGGGCTTTGGTCCGCACGTCGACCTTCAGCTCCTGGAGCTTTTCAAGCACCGAACTGGAGATGCGCTCGGGCAGCGCCGGCAAGATCCGGTCGGCCGCATCGAGGAGCGTGATCTTGATATCCTTGTCTGGATCGATGTTGTCCATGCCGTAGGCAACGACGCCGCGCGCCGTGCGATGCAGTTCGGCGGACAGTTCGCTACCCGTCGCACCAGCGCCGATGATCGCGACGTGGAGCTGACCAGGGCGAACCGGGCCAGCTTGTGTGTGGGCGTAGAGGCAGGCGTTGACGAGGCGGCGGTTGAACCGCTCCGCTTCGACCGGCGTGTCGAGCCGGATGGCGTGCTCCCACACGCCCGGCGTGCCGAAATCGTTAGATACCGACCCGATCGCAATAACGAGAATATCGTAAGTGAACGACCGCTCGGGCGTGATCGGGCGGCCTTCGTCGTCGTAGTTGGCAGCGTTTGTCACTTTACGAGCGGCGCGATCGAGACCGGTAAGTTCGCCGAACCGGTACGTAAAGCCATGCCAGTGGGCTTGGGCAAGGTAGTCGAGTTCGTGGCGATCGGGGTCCATGCTGCCCGCCGCGATCTCGTGCAGTAGCGGCTTCCAAACGTGCGTGCGCGAGCGATCGATCAGCGTGATATCGGCCTTCTTGGAGCGCCCATAGCGGCGCCCCAGCTTGGTCACGAGTTCAAGTCCGCCAGCCCCGCCACCGACGACGACGATGTGCGGGCGAGCCGGCAGCGCGTGCGGCTTGAGCTCGATAGGTTCCAGCGAGCCATGCGACGATGGCGGTGTCGGCGCAGGTGGAACGGGGGTCGTCGCGGGTGCGATCTCGTCGGGTTGCATGGGCGCTCCGTCTTGGCCGTGGCTAGACCGAAAACATGCGCCGATCATCAGGCTACGCCAAGTTCCGCCACGCCGCAGGGCAGCATGACGCGGGACGCGGTGTTAACGCCATGCCCAAATTCAACGGGCCCAAATTCAACGGTCGGGCCACTGGCCAGCCCCGCCTGCTGCGTCGAACCGGCGAATCCGGCCGCGGACTTTGCGCTTGCCGAGACGCCAATAGCTTGCATCCGGTGCGCCTGCTTCAGTCGAACCCGATGGGCCTGCAAGCGAGTCGTATTCGAGCTCGTCACGCTCGAGCACGTCGGCACCGCTCGGACCTGTTTCGGCGGCCGAACCCGCACCGTGAACCGCACCGTGAACCGCACCGTGAACCGCACCGTCGGCATAACGCCGGGCGAAATCCTCGGCGCCGCTCATGTCCAGATCACGGTTGCCCGCGCGTTGATCACCGATCGGGGCGTCAATCGGAAGCTGGGCGGACGCGACAGGTTCTGACTGCCGACGACCACTCGAAAGTGCCGGCCAAGCCGAAACAGGGGCCGGCCAGAACATCGATGACGACTTCGATGGCGGCGGCGACGGCGCGGGCGCAGGCGTTGGAGCCCTGTTGGCAGGTTCCAGCATCGGGTTATGCGGCGTGTCGAATGGATCGAATGTCAGGGCTTGCTTGACCGCGCCTGTCGGGTGCGAAGGTCCGCGCGCAGCATGTGTGGCGCCAGCGCCCACCATACCGGCTTTCGCCATAAACGGCGGCTGATCGAGCAATGGCGACATTTCGGGCCAGTCTGCCGCCGCATTGCCAGATGGCGGTGCGATATCGTCGATAAACCCGGCAAAATCGGACTTGGTCGAAGCCGGATGATGGGCTGCAGGGCTTGAGACAACGGTCGCCGGGCGCGGCGAGAGTGCTGGCCCCCTCAGACTTGGCGACCGCTGCGACCCAAGCTTGCCGAACACCGGCGGAGTGGGTTGCGTTTCGGGAAGTTCGGTCTGCTGTTCAGAAACAGGTGAGGCGGCGGTCATCTCACCATGGCGAGACGATGGGTCGACCGAACTATCGGTAAACGGATGCTCGAGCGCGGCGAACGTTTCGACCGGGGTCAAATCGAACACGGGTTCAGCAGGCACGTCTAGGCGAGGGGGGGTGAAGCTCGGTGCGGCCTTGGCTTTTTTGGATCGCCCGAAAAACCCGCGACGCGCCACCGGCTCATCGGCGCTGACCGCATCGGGGTCACGATCGAGGCCAAAAGTTGCAAAACCGCCATCGACTGTGGCGATGGGTGGCGTGTCGAACATTGGATCGCTAGCTGGGGCCTGGGATGAACCCAACGGTGGTGGCGTAAACTCAGCCGATGCAAAGTCCGGCGTGGTAACGTCCTGTGAGCCAAAATCCGGGGGCCCAAACTCAGGCGCAGCCTCGAACTCGCTCAGCGCAGCGTCGGGATGCACCACTTCGGTCAAGGCAGATTGATCGACCGCGGATGGATCGAAGTTGAGGGAAGACGCATCGGCGTTGATGGCGTCGGTCTCGACCCCCGCCGCCGCGTTCTTCGAAGCCTTTTTCAGTTTTTTCGATGCCTTGACTTTGGCCGCCTTCGGCTCGGGCTTTCGCACCAGCGCCCGGATGCCTGGATCCTGCTCGGTCAGATCCCGGGCTTTGATCAACATGCGCGGAAGAATATCCCGTTCTAAAACGAGGACGAGGTCCGCGTCGGTACCAAACGCAAGCCGGGGAATATAATAAGTGTCTGGCGTATTGAGAAATACCATGGCTGTCTCGCGCAGAGCAATTCGCTCGACACCATTCCAGGCAAGAAACACTTCGCTGTCTGTCGTCGTCCATTGAACGCCAGCGTCGTCAATTCGGACCCGGATATCACCAGCACTCGGCCCGGTCACCAAGCCTTGACGGACCACCATGTTCCAAACGGAGTCAAACCATATGCCGTTGATGACATACGCGAGCAAGCCGCCAAACAGGACGCTAAGAGCCAATCGAAGGGGCAGTGCAGTGCCCGGCAGCATCGGCGACACGAACGCATCCGCCATCACGACGAACAGACAGCCCACAATCAGATAGACCAGCATCAATGGCGCGAGAAGCACATTTTCGCGCCGCCAATAAGCCCGCCCGATGGCTTCCTGCTTTGCAGCGATGTCTTGAATGTAGTCGCGGCGATAGACCGCTTCAACCCGATTGCTGCTGGACATGCATATACCAAGAGTTACTGGCTGAGAGTTACTGGCTGAGAGTTACTGGCTGAGAGTTACTGCCGTCTTTTGCGAAACATTATGGTCAAAACTCTAAAAAAGTACGAGGATGCCTGTGCGGTTATCGCTTTCAGCCATTTGTCCCGTATTGCTGTCTCATATTAGCAGATAAATAACCAAGTTTCGTGGGTCTCGATACTGGCCGATGCGAATGAGCCCACACCCTCAGGTGCGCAATCCGGCGCCCCATCACGCGCGCCGCACTTTTGAGCCATCAGCTGGCGCGGCCGAACACTTCCCGTTGGGCCCGACCCTGCCAGTTGCGCGCGCAAGGGTTTGCTCCCATGTCGGGGAGATGCTCGATCCCGCAGCCTTCATCATCGCAAATACAAAACTGCTGTCGCCGCCACTTCTTCCAGAAATCCGCCTCTATTTGGCCGATGAAAGCGTGGCAGTCTGGCAAAAGACCGAGGACGCGCTCGGCCTCGTCGACAGCGCCCCGCCCTATTGGGCTTTTGCCTGGGCTGGCGGGCAGGCGCTGGCCCGATATCTCCTCGACACGCCCGCACTTGTCGCAGGCCAGCGGGTGCTCGACCTCGGCTCAGGCTCTGGTCTGTCAGCGATCGCGGCGGCGAAAGCAGGTGCTGTCTTCGTACGAGCCAACGACATCGATCCGCTGTCGCTGGCGGCAACCACCCTCAATGCTGCGGCGAACGGAGTGATGGTCGCGACGTCCGCACACGACCTGATCTCGCCGCGATCGATAACGGCGGAATCGACGCAACGACGCTCCGACGAACGACCCTTCGGTGTAATCTTGGTTGGCGACCTGTTCTACGAGCGCCAGTTGGCCGAGAACGTCCTCGCCTATATCGAAACGGCAGTTGCCAACGGCGCGACCGTCCTGATCGGCGACCCCCAACGCAATTATTTCCCAAAAGGACGCTTCATAACCGCCGCAGAATACAGCGTCCCGGTGACGCGCGAACTGGAGGACGCCGAATTCAAGCTGACGTCGGTCTGGCGGCTATGACCGCTCAGACTGCGTGGCGGCCGACTGGGCATGGCCGCTCGCGTATTGCGTGACCACGAGACCGGCGAGCACGAGGCCGATGCCAGCCAAGCGCATCCCGTCGACCGCTCGAACCGGCAGCCCGAACAATCCGAAGTGGTCGATGATGGCCGAAACGGCGATCTGGGCGACGACGACGCATAGAATCGTGTTCGCCACGCCAAACCGGGGCACCAACAGCGTGACGCTGAATATATAGAATACGAAAATGAGCCCGCCGGTTGCAAGGAACCAGGGCGCCTTAGCGACCTCGAGAACGGCCGAAGCGCTGCCGCTGGCGCTGCTTGTCAGGCCAAGAACAACGATGGCCGCCGAAAGACCGACAATGAGGAGCACGACGACGGCCGCCGGGGCGCTACCGAGCGCCCGGGCAAGGCCGCTGTTGAGGACCGCCATGATCGGGATGCCCGCACCGGCAGCGAATGCCCAAGCGGCGTAAATCAGTTCTTTCGGCACCTGCGACCCTCGTCCCGATTACAGGGGCCAAGCACCCCGGCCAAGCACCCCCGTCGACGACCGTCCACTGCGAAGCTTGCTCAGGCTGGTGTCAATCCTTGGTCGGCGCAATCTGCTCGATGCGCTGCTGCATCGCCGCGAGCTGAGCCCGAAGTTCGCCAATTTCGTCACGCTCGGTGGTAGAAGCGGGCGATGTCGACGATCCCGTGCCTGGAACAGCCGCGCCTCCCGTGTAGCTTTGGCGCGAAAGCGTACCAGTTGGCCCTGGTGTGCCGGGTTTTTTGTCGCCGGTTGGAGAGATGCCACTCAGCCCGCCTGGTCCGGTCCACAACGACAAGGCCTGTTCGAACAGCTCCATATTCCGACGGACCTGCTCCTGATAGACGTCGAGGGCCGCCGTCGGGTTGCCGAACGAACGCGCGAACTGCTGGCGAAAGCGGTCCTGATCCTTGGCCAGAGACTCCAGGCTGAACTGCAGATAGCCGGGCACCATCTTGGCCATGCTGTCGTCGTAGAACCGGATCAGCTGACGCAGGAACGGAATCGGCAGCATGGACGGGCCGGTACCACGGCTCT
This sequence comes from Hyphomicrobium aestuarii, assembly GCA_034408685.1. Lineage (GTDB taxonomy): Bacteria > Pseudomonadota > Alphaproteobacteria > Rhizobiales > Hyphomicrobiaceae > JANXVY01. Next base: position 13,264 of record JAWXCP010000005.1, read on the forward strand.
CCTGCTCGACGATGATGTTGGTCAGCACTGCGTGGGTGAGGTCATCGCCGGTCTTGGCGTCATAGACGACGAAATCACGATCCGACCGCACCATGGTGGCAAGATCTTCGAGTGTGACGTACGAGCTTGTTTCGGTGTTGTAGAGGCGGCGGTTTGCATACTTTTTGATCACCACCAGCTCGCGCTTTTCGGTCGGCGCGTCCGATCGGTTCAGCATATTTGGTTCCGTCCCCATTGATTCTGCGACTTGAGTTTGTGCGGATGATGCGACAGAGTAACACATCATTTGGCTGACGTTCCAGGATTTTTCGCACTGCGGCAGGAAATGGTTTCAACCGCACGACAGCCGCCCGTTCAGCGCGACTTCCAGTTCACCCCCAACTCGAGGAATTGACGCCGCATCTTGACGCACTATGCCTTCCCGACCGGCAGTTTGCCGACTTAACCGTCCGACGCCGCCGTTCGCCGTTCGCTTCCACATTCGCCTTCAACTGCCTTGACCGGAGCTACCCTGAACCATGTCCGACCAGTCGATTGTCATCGCCAGCGCCGCCCGCACGCCCGTCGGGTCATTCAATGGGGCGCTCGCCGCCCTCCCCGCACATGAACTCGGCAGAATCGCCATCAAGGCCGCGCTCGAACGCGCTTCGGTCTCCGGCGGCGACGTTTCGGAAGTCATTCTCGGCCAAGTGCTAACCGCAGGTCATGGCCAGAACCCGGCGCGGCAAGCGTCTCTTGGCGCCGGCATTCCGGTCGATGCTCCAGCTTGGGGTATGAACCAGATCTGTGGATCGGGCCTGCGCGCGGTATGCCTGGGTGCGCAGCAGATCACGACCGGCGATGCCAAAATCGTGGTCGCTGGCGGTCAAGAAAGCATGAGCCAGTCGATGCACGCGGTGTTCATGCGCGATGGCATCAAGATGGGCGACGGCAAGCTCGTGGACACGATGGTCAAGGACGGCCTGTGGGACGCCTTCAACAACTATCACATGGGCACCACCGCCGAAAACGTTGCCCGCCAGTGGCAGATCACGCGTGACGACCAGGACAAATTTGCCGTCGCGTCGCAGAACAAGGCTGAAGCCGCGCGCAAGGCCGGCCGCTTCAAGGACGAGATCGCAACCGTCACGATCAAGGGCCGCAAAGGCGACGTGATCGTTACCGACGACGAGTACATCAAGGACGGCCAGACCATGGACATTCTCGGCAAGCTGCGCCCGGCATTCGACCCGAAGGAAGGCACCGTGACGGCGGGTAACGCATCGGGCATCAACGATGGCGGCGCCGTTGTCGTCTTGATGACCGCCGCCGAAGCCAAACGCCGCGGGATTACGCCGCTGGCACGCATCGCGTCGTTCGCCACCGCCGGCGTCGACCCGTCGATCATGGGCACTGGTCCGATCCCGGCTTCGAAGAAGGCGCTCGAAAAAGCCGGCTGGTCCGTCGCCGACCTCGATCTGATCGAAGCTAACGAGGCGTTTGCCGCCCAAGCCTGCGCCGTCAACAAGGCGATGGGCTGGGACACCGAAAAGGTCAACGTCAACGGCGGTGCGATCGCGATCGGCCATCCGATCGGCGCATCGGGCGCACGCGTGTTCACGACGCTGCTCTACGAGATGGGCCGCCGCAACGCGAAGAAGGGCCTCGCCACGCTGTGCATTGGTGGCGGCATGGGCGTCGCGGTGTGCGTCGAGCGCGATTGAAGACGGTTGCAATTGACGACGGGAGCACCTGAAGACCGGCACGCCTGAAGACCGGCGCGCGGTGGTAAACTCGCCGACTGACAACCCAACAAACAACAGAGCCTGCCCGATTGTAGACACCTACGGGCAGGTATCTCGGGCAGGTATCTCGGGCAGGTATCTTTCGAAGACTCGGCTTGACGGCCGAACCACTGGCCAGTTGGACAGCAACTTGATAAAAATAATCACCCAAGGGAGAGAAACACGATGTCGAGAGTGGCGATTGTAACGGGCGGAACGCGCGGTATCGGCGAGGCGATCTCGATTGCGTTGAAAGCCAAAGGCTACCGCGTCGCGGCAAGCTATGCCGGCAACGACGCCGCCGCCCAGCAGTTCCAGGCCGCCACCGGCATCCCCGTCTACTAGTGGGACGTGTCAAACACCGAGGCGTGTGCCGCTGGTATTGCCCAGGTCGAGAAGGACCTCGGCCCGGTCGATGTGCTGGTCAACAACGCTGGCATCACCAAGGACGTGATGTTCCACCGCATGACGCAAGAGCAGTGGTACAGCGTCATCAACACCAACTTGAACTCGCTGTTCAACATGTGCCGCCCGGTGATCGAGGGCATGCGAGCGCGCAACTTCGGCCGCATCGTCAATATCTCGTCGATCAATGGCCAGAAAGGCCAGATGGGCCAGACCAACTACTCGGCATCGAAGGCTGGCGACATCGGCTTCACCAAGGCGCTGGCCCAGGAGAATGCCAACAAGAACGTGACCGTCAACGTGATTTGCCCAGGCTACATCGCAACCGAGATGGTCCGCGCGGTGCCCAAAGACGTGCTCGATACCAAGATCATCCCGCAGATCCCGGTCGGCCGTCTCGGCGAGG
>JAWXCP010000238.1:0-18855 GCA_034408685.1 Hyphomicrobium aestuarii
GGCCGACCGTCTTGAGGCTCGGTGACACTTTTGGTGGCGGCCACGCTTGAGGCGATAAGGCGCTGGCTGTAGGAACCGCGCTTCGGCTTTGGCACGCCGAACTGGCCTGGCCCGCGCTTTGCGCCGGATTTTACGCCAGTCCTTGTTCCGGGCTTTGTTCCGGGCATTGATCCCGGATTTGACCCTGGATTTGATCCTGGATTTGATCCTGGCGTCGATCCAGCTGGCCGACCGGATCGGGATTTGTCACGTGGCGGGCGGGGCGGCTTCATCGGGTTGTGTCCGTTCCTGGCAAGTCTTGCGCTCTATCTCCAATTCGCGCGCCGCGCTACGTCTACGGGCATGACGCACCGGATAGAGCCGCGGCCGACACCGATGGATATTGCGCTCGGTGAGGCCGAACGCGCTGCCGTGCGCGGTGAGGTGCCGGTCGGCGCGGTGATCGTTGCACCAGACGGCGCGGTTCTCGCGATGGCCGGAAACCGAACCCGCGAACGCAACGATCCCACGGCGCATGCCGAAATGCTGGTTATTCGCGAAGCGTGCCGGAAGGTGGGGTCGGAACGAATTGGCGGGCATGATCTGTATGTGACGCTCGAGCCGTGCCCGATGTGCGCTGCGGCGATTTCGTTTGCCCGGATACGCCGCCTGTATTTTGCGGCGGCCGATCCCAAAAGCGGCGGCGTGTTACATGGCTCGCGGGTCTTTGCGCAATCGACGTGCCATCATGTTCCAGAAACGTACGATGGAATTGGTGCCGAGGCTTCAGCGGCGTTGCTAAAACGCTTTTTTTCGGCACGCCGGATATAACGGTGGCTCTATGTTTGAAAACCGCATTCAAAAGGCGGCGGTCAGCTCGTCTTATAGCCCGCGCGCGACGTCAGCCATTGGGCGAGCGTTGTCGTCAATACGTACTTCGGGCTTGATGGCTTTATCGGCGCGACGATTTCAAATGTGTCACGAAATTTTGGCTCCGCCCAGGTCATGTCGGCAGACGCATTGATCGGCCCTACGAGGGTTGCCGTCTCAGCTGATGCCGGGACACGCTTCGTGGCCGACCGACTTTGGCCGGAGTGTTCGTCGGCGTCGGCGTCGGCGCACGCCACGGCAAGCCCAGCGGCTTGAGAGATGGATTGCAGTGCCACCATCGTTTTCTTATCGGCCATTTGGCAAACCTTGTGGGCAAACATTGATCCGCTCAGCCGATTGCGTGTGCTTCGCGGACTAAAGCGCTTCGCGGACTAAAGTGCTTTGCGGGGGCCACGCGCGAACCAGAGCCAAAATGGGCGCCCCGATCGAACCGGCTAACGAACCATAATAGCGCGTTTGTTATTTTTGTATGATTATATTTGTGGATGCAGTGCCGCGTTGGTTTGCATCTGCAGCAATTTAATCTTTTGCAATGCGAGACTTTGTGTTGCAGTGCCCGCAATCGGCGAGACGGATTTCAGCCGCATTCCGCCGACTTTTCGCGGTTTCGGGCCACCGGCATCACCGGCGGCCCGCGGTCTCGGTCGTCAGGTTGGGTCGAATTTGAGTGCGACGCCGTTGATGCAGTAGCGAAGGCCAGTTGGTTTCGGTCCGTCCTCGAACACATGGCCAAGGTGGCCGTCGCACCGCGCGCAATGAACTTCCGTGCGGACGGAGAAGAAACTGCTGTCGACGCTGGTGCCGATAGCGCCATCCATCGGGGCGTAGAAGCTTGGCCAGCCCGTTCGGCTGTTAAATTTCGTTGCGGCCTCAAAAACTGGCGTGCCGCAGCCCGCGCAAGCATACGTACCGCTGGTGTAGTTTTTATCGAGCAGGCTGGTACCTGCGCGCTCGGTGCCGTGCTGGCGCAGAACACGATAGGCCTCCGGGCTCAACGCGGCTTTCCACTCGGCATCCGACTTGACGATTTTGTCCGACATGATTGTGCTCCGAACGTTCAATGTTCGGTGTCATATACGGGAACGAATGGATTTTGTTAGCAGCCGCGCTGATTTGCGTTGCTGCGTTATAACGAGCGGGTCAGCGAGCCAGCCGCCAGGAGTGTGTAGGCAAACAGCAGCGCCCAGAACTCGTGGCCCTGAATCACTGGCACGGTTGCGCCGGCAAACTTGATCATCAGCACGGCGACAACGAGGATCACCGATACCAAAAATGTAATGATGCTGGGTGCTTTGAGGCCCATGAAGTGCGCTTCCTTCATTGTGCGGTGTTTCTGATTGGGGCCTACGTACGGGCTTTCGCGGCTGCGCAGAAGTGCGAAATCGCCTCACACGCGGCGGCTTCGCAAATAATATGGCGTGGGGTGGCAAGCGCCCCTGACGGAGCCTGCCACCCTTAAGTTGGGTCAGGCTCCAGCCGGTTCGGTATCGGCGGGCGTTGCGGTAATGCGCAGCGCTGGAGCTTGCTCGCGATCCCGGCGGCGCGGCTGGGCTGGCTGGAAGGCGCGTCGGGCATGGAATTCGCAGTAAGGCAGGCCCGGCACTTTGTCTTTGCCGCAGAAGTGGAAGTCGGCGAGTTGCGGGTCGCCGATCGGCCAGCGGCAGCAGCATTCTGTCAGCGTCTGAATGTACTTACGCTCGTTTTCGGGGATGATCATTTCCTCGGCCGGCGGCACATAAGGCTCGACTTCGCCATTGAACCCGCTGCGCAGAGCTGAGCCGCCAATCGAGCCGAAGCGCGGTTTGCCGCCGTTCTGGCGCTTGGCGATTGCGGCCTGCGTATTGTTGGCACGGGCGCGCGGCCGCATGCTTTTCATTCGCGATGTCGTGGCCCGCCCCGACAGGCCAAGCCGGTGAACCTTGCCGATCACCGCGTTGCGTGTCACGCCTGTAAGGCGGCCAGCGATCTGGCTCGCGCTCAGGCCCTCGGACCACAGCTTCTTCAAAAGCTCAACGCGCTCGTCGTTCCAGCCCATCTTGTGGCTCCCACGAAAAATAGAACATCAGGTCCGCGGCCATGACGGCGCGAACGGGACAACTCGGCACAAACAAAACTGGCGGAGCCTCAGACGGCGGCATCACGCACGCAACAGGCCGGTGCGGACGCGCCCTGACGGCAAGCGACCACATCGACAAAACGCAACAGCACGGTTGTGACGCGACAATCCCCAGCGCGTGCAACCAAGTGGCAGCTAGCGCGGCGTTGACACGCCTGACCGAATAAGACTTAGGCTGTTGTGCATCGCGGGCGGTTGGACCCGCAGCGAACGAAACAACCAAAGTCAAAAACAACGATGACGTTTACGACTGGATCCGCGCATGACGCACGCGGTATGCGACCGACTTAACATTGCCTCTTCCGCGAAGGACCCGCGAGAGGCACTCGACTAGCGACGCGAACAGCGGGGCCAGAACAATACTGAAACAAGCGCGTTTTCGGTAACGCGACTGCTGCCCAACAGGGTTAACAGTTGAGAGATTAAGCCAGACGGGCTGGCCTGAGACAAGTCTGGTAACGAATCAGCTGGGCCGTTGACAGGGGGCCGTTGCTGAGGGGCAACATCTCGATTCGTCGCCTTCCCTCGCGTTTTGCCGTCAATGCTGGCGTTCCGAGGGTCCAGATGGTGCGTTGACAGCCCAGGCGCTGGTGCTTATCACCGATGTTAAGACTGTTGAGAGGCCGCCCTTCCGGGGCGGCTTTTTGATTTTCATGTCCTGTGTTTCACTGCACAGGAGCGGAGCTAGGGTTCGTATTACTTCGTGCGATCTTTGCCCTGACACACGAAATGGGGCCACCATGACGGCTCGTCCCGAGCGGAGATCAGATATGATCACGCCACCGGCAGTCACGACCAACCGGCCGCTCGGCGGCCCGGAGCATGCTGCTACGTCGCCTACACTCGAAACAACGGCTCGCGGGTCGGCAGTTTTCATCCCTGGCGCGATGCCGTCGCAAGCCGTCATGCCGACATATGCGCGGCAGAACCTCGTATTCGCCCGCGGCGAGGGTTCATGGCTGATCGCCACCAACGGCGACCGCTATCTTGATTTCGGCTCGGGTGTCGCTGTCAATGCCTTGGGGCATGCGCACCCGCACCTTGTCGCCGCTTTGCAAGCTCAGGCGGGCGTATTGTGGCACACGTCGAACTTATACCGGGTCGCCGAACAGGAGCGACTTGCCCAACGACTGGTGGCGGCCACGTTCGCCGAACGGGTCTTTTTGTGCAACTCGGGGGCCGAGGCGTGCGAAGGCGCCATCAAGGCCGCGCGGCGCTATCACTACGCAAATGGGCGGCCCGAGCGCTGGCGGATCATCACATTCGAGGGTGCCTTCCACGGCCGGACACTTGCGACGCTCGCTGCTGGCGGTAACCCCAAATACCTCGAAGGATTCGGGCTACCGGCGCCCGGTTTCGACCATCTGCCGTTCGGCGACCACGCCGCTCTAGAGGCAGCGATCGGTCCGGAGACGGCTGCCATTATGCTGGAGCCGTTGCAAGGCGAGGGCGGCGTCCGCGTGGTGCCAGACCAGTGTCTCCAAGGCGTCCGAGAGTTGTGTGACCGGCACGGCCTGTTGATGATCCTCGACGAAGTGCAAACCGGTGCCGGCCGCACGGGACGCCTGTTCGCGCACGAGTGGGCTGGTATCGCGCCGGACATCATGGCCGTCGCCAAGGGGCTCGGCGGCGGGTTTCCGATCGGCGCGATCCTGACGACCGAGGCCGTCGGGTCGTGCATGACGGCGGGGTCTCACGGCTCGACGTTTGGCGGCAACCCGCTGGCGTCAGCCGTCGGCAATGCCGTGCTCGATATCATGCTCGAGCCGGGGTTCCTCGAGGGGGTCGAACACAAGGCGGCGCTTTTGAAGCAGGGTCTCGCGCGGGTTCAGGACGCGGCGCCGGGTCTCGTGACACAAATCCGTGGGCGCGGGTTGTTGACCGGCCTCAAGCTGTCGCGGCCGCCAGCCGAGTTCGTGTCCGCAGCGATCGCCGAAAAGCTGCTTCTGGTCGGTGCTGGCGACAATACTGTGCGCGTTATTCCACCCCTCACTGTGTCGGAGAGCGAGATTTCCGAAGCGATCGACCGTCTGGTGCGGGTTGCGCGCCAAGTGGGCACCATTGCGTGACGAGGGGTCCGCTAGAAGCTCATTTCACCCAAACGCAATGGCGACCGCAAAGGCGACGATACCGATCCCGAACAAGCCAAAGCCAGCCGAGACCATCCACTGAACCATAGTCAAAACGGCGCTAGAACCGAACCGACGGCCCCCATGTCCAATCGCACAGTCATTCGCCATTTTATAGATATCCACGCGCTCGATAGTCAGGTGCTGCGCCGCATCCTCGATACCGCACATGCGATGAAGAAAGCGGGTAAACGTCCGCCCGCGTCGATGCTGCCTCCCGATATCGAGACTGCCGTCCTCGGCCTGATTTTTGAAAAGCCATCGACCCGGACACGGGTATCGTTCGACGTCGCCATGCGCCAGCTTGGCGGACAGACGATTACACTCAACAACACCGACCTCCAGCTGGGCCGCGGGGAAAGCATCGCCGATACGGCCCGCGTCCTGTCGCGCTACATCGACATCTTGATGATCCGCTCCAACACCCAGGCAACCGTCGACGAACTCGCCGAACATGCGACGATCCCGGTGGTCAACGGCCTTACTGAAAAGAGCCATCCGTGCCAGGTAATGGCCGATCTCATGACCTTCGAGGAGCACATCGGGCCGATCGAGGGGCGTACCGTCGCTTGGGTCGGCGACGGTAACAACGTCGCGGCATCTTGGATGCATGCCGCTGGCCGTTTCGGTTTCCGCCTCAAGATCGCTTGCCCACCGATGTTTGCGCCGGCCGACGAGGTCATGTCCTGGGTGCGCGCCGAACAGGCTCAGGTCGAGGTCATGGCCGACCCGGCGGCGGCGGTGAAAGGAGCCGATTGCGTCGTAACCGACACCTGGGTGTCGATGGGCCAAACAGATGCCGCCCGGCGCAAGAAGCTGTTGCGGCCCTATGCCGTCGATGCCGCGCTCATGGCGAAAGCGGCCAAGGGCGCAATTTTCATGCATTGCCTGCCGGCCTATCGTGGCCACGAAGTTACAGCTGAGGTCATCGACGGTCCGCAATCGGTGGTGTTCGACGAAGCTGAAAACCGCCTCCACGTGCAGAAGGCCATTCTGGCGTGGTGCCTCGGTGCGAAGTGATGGGGAACTGCGTTTCGGAGACCAGCGATGACAGACGTGGCAACAGGCCAGGCCGGGATGCCTAGCGGCGATCCGCTTGCCGACGATGTCGTGATCGCGTTCCAGACCGTGCAATCGGGCGCGCGCGGACGCATCGTGCGGCTTGGAACATCCGTCGATACCGTCCTGTCCAGCCATGCCTATCCCGAGGTGGTCAATCGCGTGCTCGGCGAGGCCATCGCGCTGACGGCGATGCTCGGCTCGCAATTGAAGTTCGATGGCAAGCTGATCTTACAGACGAATACCGACGGGCCGTTACGGGTGGTCGTCGTCAACTACCAGACCAGCGGATCGTTTCGCGGCTACGCCAGTTTCGATGCCGACGCGATCGCCAAGCTGACGGCCGAACGGCAGGAACGCATCACGCCCGCCGATCTGATCGGTTCTGGTTATATGGCGCTGACGATCGATCCCGGCGGCGACATGGAGCGCTACCAGGGTATCGTTCAGATCTCGGGAAATTCGCTGTCGGAGGCGGCACAGGAATATTTCCGGGCCTCCGAGCAGATCGCGTCATTCATAAAGCTGACGGTCGCGCGGGTATTTGCTGGCGGTGTTTGGCGCTGGCGGGCCGGCGGCCTGATGGTCCAGCATCTGACGGCCGAAGGCGGGCACGAGGTGCCGGAACGCGACGATGGCGCGGAGAGCGGATGGGAGGCTGAACCTGTCGAGGAACAATGGCGCCGCGTCGAGGCGTTGGCCCGGACCGTCGAGGATCACGAGTTGACGGATCCGATGCTCACGCCGGAGCGGCTGCTCTTCCGCCTCTTTCACGAGGAGGGTGTCAGGGTCGCTCCCGAGCAGAAGGTCGAGGCGAAGTGTGGATGCACGCGCGATCACGTCGGCATGTTCATCAAACAGTTCAAGCCTGAGGAACTGGCCGACCTGCGCGAGCCGGACGGGACCATCGTCGTGACATGCGAGTTCTGCGCGACGCCGTATCGCTTCACGACCGAAGATTTTGGCTGAACGGGTCCGTTGTTCGTGCGGTATGGCTGACCATTTGCGACACGGCAGTGGTGCCAACTGGTCACACTGTGCGGGTCTATCCGCGTGATTGAAGGACTGTCTGGTGGCCTGTCTGAACGCCCGTCTGGTGGCCCGTCGGCTCCGCCGTGTCACCAACGGCTGGGTTCAAATGACCGTGTGGAAATTTCTGTGTGAAAGTTTCTATCCCCGCCCACCGTAACGGCGTCATTCTTCGTCCGTATACAAAGCAGTGACCGTTTACGAGGCCGCATCCGACATTTGTATGTCAGGGGGCAAGACGTGCATGGTCACATCATGATTGCAATCCTTGTCCTTGGAGCTTTCGCCATGATCTTGCGGCCGACCCCCGTAGCTGTTGCGACCTTCGCCATATCCGCCGTTGCCATTGCAGCTTTCATGGCAACGCCGGTCGCAGCACAAGACGTAGAAGCTTTCGTCAACACGCTGAATTCGATTTCTGGCAAGCAGGCGGCAGGACAGCGCGCTAGCCACGCCAAGGGCCAATGCGTCAAGGGCACCTACACTGCTGCAGCCGCTGCTGCTGCGGTGACTAAAGCTCTCGCTTATGACAAGGCGGTACCAGTCGTTGGTCGGTTCTCGATAGGCGGTGGTAACCCGAAGATCGCTGACACAACGAAAGCTGCCGTGCGCGGCTTTGCTTTCAAGCTCGATGTCGACGGCAAGCAGACGAATGAGTTCGTGTTCGTCAACGCTCCGGTCCATTTCGCTGCAACCTTCGATCAGATGTATGGCTTCGTCCAAGCCCGCGTGCCGGGAGCTGATGGAAAAATGGACCCGGCGAAGATCAAGGCGTTCGGCGACGCCAATCCTGGCACAAAGGCTCAGGGTGCATATCTCGCGTCCAAGCCGCTTCCAGCGAGCTATGCTGGCGTCAACTACTGGGGCATCCATGGCTATCAGGCGACGGGTAAAGCCGGCGAAAAGAGCCTGATCAAGTTCAAGCTCGTTCCGGCCGCTGAAGCGGGTCTGACGGATGATGAAGCCAAGGCCAAGCCAGCCGACTTCCTCGTTGCCGAACTGACCGAACGCCTTGCCAAGGGTCCAGCGACGTTCACGCTCGTTGCCATTCCCGGTCAGCCCGGCGACAAAACCGACGACCTGACCAAGCAGTGGGACGGCGAAGACGCGCGCAAGACGATCACGCTCGGCACACTGGCACTTTCGGCCATTGAGCCGAACGCAACCTGTGATGCTGGCATCTTCGACCCGACCAACATCGCGACCGGTCTCGCGGCCTCACCGGACGACACGCTGTTTGCTCCGCGCTCGCCGTCGTATGCGATCTCGCTATCGCGCCGGGCGGGCAACTGACACCGTCGCGTTTAAGCTTGGATCAACTCAGAATGGCCGGGCATTCATGCTCCGGCCATTTGTCTATCGGCCGCTTGGTTTTCGTCGCTGCGGCTCGTCGCTTTAAATCGCAACGGGCTCTGCTACGGTCGAGATAGAACTGATAGAGGAGTTTCCCATGAGCCACCTGTTCAACACCTCGCATCGTGCCTTGCAAGACCAGTTCGACACGCGGCGAATTGCAGACCGGATCGAGGCCATTGCGCTCAAGACGGAGCTTGGCGAAATGGAAGCAGGTTTTATCGCCAGTCGCGATATGATGTTCCTGTCGACCGTCAACGCCCAGGGGCAGCCAACGGTATCTTACAAGGGCGGTGCGCCGGGATTTGTTCGCGTGCTCGATCCGCAGACGCTCGCGTTCCCGAGTTACGATGGCAACGGCATGTTCCTGTCGATGGGCAACGTGTCGGCGACAGGACTTGTCGGCCTGCTGTTCATCGATTTCGAGACACCCAACCGCATCCGCGTTCAGGGCACGGCAAGCGTTACGGCTGACGATCCGCTGCTACCGACATTCCCTGGCGCCGAACTCGTGGTTCGCGTCGCCGTGACTGAGGTCTGGCCGAATTGTCCGCGTTACATCCACACCTATCGTAAGGATCAGCAATCGCGCTACACACCGATCGCCGAGTCAGAGCCGCCAATGGCGGAATGGAAGCGCATCGATATGCTGCAAGATGCGCTGCCGGCGAAGGATGTCGGCAAGGCCGACGCGGTTGGCGGGACGATTTCGATCGAGACGTGGATGCGCAACGTCGGCGACGGCAAGGGCTGAAATGGCCGGGTCGGTTGGGGCGGCGAATGGTGTCGCCGATAGCGTCCGGCCAACGGTACTTACGGTTTGGCAGCCGCGCGGTTCTTCGCGAGCCAAGCCTCGACGCGGCTGACCGTGCGATCGATTTCCGGGTGAGACAGGCCCTGCCCGCGACCGAGCGTTTGGATCAGCTTGTCGACCCGTTCGACGTTTTGCGCGCCGTTCGCAAGAGCGCGCGCCACCGACGAGGGGGATTGAAGCGCATCACCTGCGGCCGCGTATTTCTCGAACGGCACCAGATCAACGCGCGCGGCGCCGAGTTTGATGCAGAGAAACACGACCCACTCGTAGACGTTCCGCGAGGCGTCGAGGTCGGTGTGGACCGCATCGCGTATCGAGATCACGGTGTCGTCTTTGATGCAGCGGAAGTTGCCGGCCATCAGCATCGCCCACTTGGCGAGCGGTACATATATCGAGCCGAACACCTTGAGCTTCACGGGGAGCGACAGCGCCTCGCCATCGACCACGAACCGCGATGCTTCGATGTCGGTTTCGAGGGTGGTCAGTAGCGCAGTGTGGGCCGGGTCGGCGAACGGGGCCGACTTGAAGTTCGTCGGTAGTCGCACTTGCAGGACGTTGACGGCCTCTGTTGGGGGACGGAATGCCTGCGGGTCTGGGCTACACAGTGTCATCAGACCCGGCTCGAAGGCGTCCCAGACCGTTGCGTCGGCATAGCAGTCCCGGATTGCGGCGGCGTCGATGCCGGGAATGCGCCGCAGGAACGGGAGTGGCGGCATGTTCATGATCGACATGCACGGCTTTTTGGCTTCGGCTACGGCTTGCGTCAGCTCACGTACGCCGGGGGAGCGGTACTGAGGCTCCTGCATCGCCAGCACGACGAGGTCGAAACCGGCTGGCGTCACATCTGCGGTTGTGGCGGCCCGGAGTTTGCCGGAGAGATCGCGCGAGTTGATTTCGACGAGGCCGTCGCGGCCTTTGACCGGCATGCGCACGACTGCGCCGTCGGCGTTTATGGTGTCAGCTTCGGCGGGCAAACAGACCAAGGTCACATCATGGCCGGCCAGCGCGAGGCGGACGCCGAGTAGCGACCCGTAGGAGGCTCCGAGAATCAAAACGTTCATGTAGCATCTCCAAAAGTGGGTGCTCGAACGTTAACGATAGCGACGGTGAACTCAAGTGCGTGACATAAAAACTTTTGTCGTATCAGAGACATAGGACGATCCTATGTCTCTCATCCATATTACGGTGGTATGCCGTACACCACGCGAGCGCTGCCCGCTTACTCAGCTGCCATCAACGCGGGTGTGCCAGGGGCCGGCAACCGCCGCGCTTCGGTGAACGATACGAGGCGCTTGTTGTCGGCGTCCCACAATTTCAACTTGAGCGTCTTGACGCCGTCCATTGTCGTGATGCGCCGCATGTTGGCGAGCTGAGGATGGTCCCGAAGAACTTCGGGCAAGCGGTAGAACGGGATACGGCTGTAGAGGTGGTGGACATGGTGGATGCCAATGTTGGCAGTGAACCACGAGAGCAGCGGCGGCAGGTCATAGAACGAGCTGCCGTAGAGGGCTGCTTCTTCGTGAGACCAGTGCCGCGTCTCTTCCCAGATCGTGTCTTCGAACTGGTGCTGCACATAAAACAGCCAAACACCGATCGTTGCGGCCAGCAGAACGATCGGCAAGTGGATGGCCAGGAACGTGCCCAAGCCGACGGCGTAAATCATCGAGCCGAACACTGCGGCAATAGCGAGGTTGGTCCCCATGGTGCTGAGCCACGGCATCCAGCCGTTTCGCATCTGGCCCGTCGGCCAACGGTGGGCGAGCAGGAACACGTAGGCTGGGCCAACGCCGAACATCACGGCCGGGTGGCGGTAGAGATAGTATTTGAATTTTTCAAAAGGCGGCAGCGCGCGGTACTCGGCAATCGTCAACGTCATGATGTCCCCAGTCCCGCGGCGGTCGAGGTTGCCGGAGCAGGCGTGGTGGATCGCATGGCTGCGGCGCCAGACGTCATACGGCGTCATGGTCAGGATGCCCAACGCGCGGCCGACCCAATCGTTGGTGCGCGAGCTGCGGAACAATGCCTGATGTCCGCAATCATGCTGGATCAGGAATAACCGTAGCAGGAACAGCGATGCTGGCACGATGAACACTAGCGACAGCCAGTAGCTGACCGACATCGCGGTCCAGGCGGCAGCCCAAAATGCAACGAAAGGTACGATCGTCAACACAAGCTCAATGGTACTTCGTGACACGCTCGGGACCTGATAGGTCTGGACGACGGCTTTCCAGTCACGCGCGGAACGTTCATTCGACGCTCCGTTAGCTTGGAGCGTCAGCGCTTGCTGCGGCGTCATTCTTCGTATCCCCGATGTGATTCGTTGCCCCGCTGACGCGGACCCTGGCAGTTTGCTTAATGCCGCGCAAGAGCGCGACCGTGTCGCTTAGATCACCGCAGTTAACTGAGTATTTGTTGCGTGTGATTTATGGCGCGGCGATTGCTGTAGTGCGTTCATCCGGTTGTATTATCGGCGAACGGCGGTCAGCGTTTGCCGCCGAGCTTCGACAAGAACGTTTCCGCCTGGGTAATCGTAGCGGATCGATCGGTTTGGCTCATTTTGTTCCAGGCGGCATAGACGGTTCCCAGCCGCTGATTACCCTTCAGCTTTTCGCGGTTTCGGTCGAGGAAGTGCCAGTACAACGCGTTGAGCGGGCAGGCGGTTTCGCCGACCCGCTTTTTTACGTCATATCGGCAGTGTTTGCAGTGGTCGCTCATCTTGTTGATGTAGTTGCCGCCAGCGGCATAAGGTTTCGATGCAAGCACGCCGCCGTCGGCAAATTGGCTCATGCCGATCACGTTGGGCAGTTCGACCCATTCATAGGCGTCGGCGTAGACCGCGAGATACCATTCATGGACTTCGTGCGGGTCGACGCCAGCCAGCATCGCGAAGTTGCCGGTGACCATCAGCCGCTGGATGTGGTGGGCGTAGGCTTCCTCAATCGTTTGGGTGATCGCTGCGCGCAAGCACGCGAGGTCGGTGTCGCCGGTCCAATAGAAATCCGGCAAAGGGCGCACGGCTTTGAAGAAATTCTCGCGCTCATACCCCGGCATCTTGAGCCAGTAGATGCCGCGCACGTACTCGCGCCAACCGATGATCTGGCGGATGAAGCCTTCGACCGCGTTGAGCGGTGCGCGACCCTCGCGATAGGCGGCTTGCGCCGCATCACAGATCTCGCGTGCGTCGAGCAGGCCACAATTGAGGTATGGCGACAACACGGCATGGTAGAGAAATTTTTCGCCTTCTAGCATCGCGTCCTGATAGTCGCCGAACTTCGCCAATGCGTGCTTGATGAAGTGGTCGAGCGCGTGCCGCGCATCGGTACGGGTGACGGCAAACCAGAACGGCTCCAGCGTTCCGACATGGTTGCCAAATCGGCGCGCCACGAGGTCGAGCACCTCACGGGTGATGGCGTCTGGTTCGAATTGCGGCACCTCGGGCATGAACAAGTCGGCCTTGGCCGGCTTGCGGTTTTCCGCATCGAAATTCCACTGCCCGCCTGCTGGCTTGCCGTCGGCGTCCATCAGGTAGCCGGTCTTTCGCCGCACCTCATGGTAGAAATGCTCCATCCGCAGCGTTTTGCGATCTTTGGCCCAGCTCGCAAATTCGGACCGGGTGGTGACGAAGCGGGTGTCGGGGCTAACCTCGACCGGAACGGATAACGTGTCTGGCCAGGTCTTGAACATCTCGGCAACGCGCCATTCGCCAGCCTCGGTGACGACGACGCGCTTGGCCTTTTGGCGCGTGAGGGCGCGCGCGACTTCGCCGCTAAAATCGCCGCTGTTGGCGGGATCGTCCAGCGCCACATAGTCGACCGTCCAGCCGGCCTCGCGAAGCTCTTGCGCGAAATGGCGCATGGCCGAAAACAGCAACGCGATCTTTTTCTTGTGGTGGCGAACATACGTCGCCTCGTCCCACACCTCTGCCATGAGCACGACCGAGCCCGACGGTTCGCAGGCTGTCAGGCTCGAGATCGCTGGTGTGAGTTGATCGCCAAGTATCAGAATGAGGGTGTCGACGGACTTCGAAGCGCCGCCATTTGAAGAGCCAGACGAAGCGCGTTTGCTCATAGGGGGGCGCCTGCCAACGAGGCGAGCGCAAGCGCGGTCACGACCACCACGGTGACCGGGATACGCAGACCCGGATACCACGGCGGCGCCGTGCCGAGGCGTGTGGCGCGTATGTCGTAGATCAGCAGCAGCACGAACGCGGCGGCCATCACGCGCAGCGCCAACGCCACCGGCAGCAAGATCAACGCAAACCAGCCGACCAGAGCTGGAATGACGCTCGCGGCATAGTTCGTTGCTTGGTTCGCGTTTGGCGTGGCCATCGCCAAGCCCCAATGGATCGCGCCCATGAATGACAGGATCGCAAGCGCATAGAGGGACAGCGGCTCCCCAGCCGGGCGGCCGAACGGCTCGACGTCGAGCCACGGTGCAATGGCAAGTGCGAGGAAGGGGATTGCGCCGGCGGCCGTGAGAATGAGCGCTGGCAGGGGGACACGGTTTAACGAGTCACGGCTATTTTGGTCCGTGGTGGTCATCTCATACTCGAGTTTTGCGGAAAGCCGCCCGGCGTCGATATCGTCAGCGGGCAGTGTGCTCCACGTTCACGTGCCGTTACGCGTCCGGGCCTGAATTGGCCTTGTTGTAGCCACGTGCCCGGCCAAGCGGTCCAATAGCGATGAGTGAAAGCGATTCTTGTATCCGCGTTCACGGCTTTCATAATGGGACATAGCCTGTGTCGACGACGCAGACCCTTTGAGAGCTCGATTGGAGCCGTCATGCCGTTCAGACCGACCGTTGTTCTCGTTGCGATCGGTTCGATCGTGGTGTGCGGCTGCAGTGCCGGGATCATAAACGAGGACGGCCCGGGCTGGAGCCTTGCCGACACGCCACCGGTGGTGAGATCCGAACCGCGCAACGGGTTCAGCGCGGCCGATCTGGAGGCTGGCCTGCCATCTAAACCGAGCATCGGCTCACGGGCTGCGACTGGGGCGGCGGCTGCTGCCGAGGGTCCTGTTCAACCTCGGGCGGGGGTTCCAGCGACAAGCGTTCCAGTCGCAAGCGCTCCGATCGTTCGTAAGGTCAAAGCCACCACTGAACCTGCCCGCACTGCAGCAGCAGCGCTGCCGACGACGACCGTACCGGCGACGGTCTCGCCGCCTGGTGGTTCCGCAGCGGCGGCAGCGCCCGCACAAGCCGCACTTGCCGTGGTGGTTAAGGGGGACACACTCCATGGGCTGTCGCTCAAGCACCGCGTCAGCGTCAAAGCTATCATGTCGGCCAACAACCTGACCAACACGACGATTTTCCTCGGCCAAAAACTCGTTATCCCTGACGCGCCCCGTTGACGCGCACCGACGCTACCTGCTGAACGTGCCGTCGCGTCTGCCGCGTTGACAGGTTCTGCGCCGGATGCGCCTTGTCACGGGTATGACAGCGACATCCGACACCAACTCTGCCAACCGCCCGACAGAGCAGCCCGCTTCGACACTCGACCCGAGGGAGGTCGAGGCGTTCAACGCGCTTGGCCGAGCCTGGTGGGACCCCACAGGGCCGATGAAGCCGCTGCACAAGCTCGGGCCAGCGCGTATGGCCTATTTGCGCGACACGATTACGCGCCATTTTGCCGAGCCAGAGCCATCGCAATTGTCGGCGAACTCTGCGCCCGGGTCCGCTCCGCTCAGCGGCCTGCGCATTCTCGATGTTGGCTGCGGTGGCGGTCTTGTTGCCGAGCCGCTGGCCCGTATGGGCGCCCGCGTCACCGGCATCGACCCAGGCAGTGAGACCATTGCGGCGGCGCGAGCGCATGCGGGCGGGCAGGGTCTCGACATCGATTACCGGGTGGCGCGGATCGAGGATGTGGCTGCGGCGGCCGAGACGTTCGACGTCGTCACGTGCCTGGAAGTCGTGGAGCATATTCCAGACGTTGCGGCTTTTCTCGCTCGCGCTGCTGCAGCGGTTCGCCCTGGCGGCGTGCTGATCGTGTCGACGATCAACCGCACGGTTCGTTCCTGTGCGCTGGCGATCATTGCTGCCGAATACGTGCTCGGCTGGCTGCCGCGCGGAACGCACGATTGGAACCGGTTTGTCCGACCCGACGAGCTCGCGATCTACCTGCGGCGTGCCGGTGTCGATCGGCCTCGCATCACCGGGCTCGTTCTTGATCCAATCGCGGATCAGTGGCGGCTTTCAACCGACGATGCGGTCAACTATTTTGCGGCAAGCGCCAAGCCAGCGTAGCGGCTTGGACACGGACGTCGCCGTACGCTCGACACGAGCGGTCGTCCAATATGATCGAGCGACCAATATGGTCGGCCGGCCAACACGAGCGGTCGCCCAACCGCAGCGGTTCGTTTTATTTCGACGACATCATGACCGGTGGGCGACGCATCAGGTCTTCGATGCGTGCTTTTTCCTTGAAAAAGTCCGCCAACTGCTTGCCGGCGAGCTGGCGTTCGCGGGGCACCTGGATCGACAGCGGGTCGACGAAACGGTTGTTGACTAGGATCTCGTAATGAAGGTGGGGGCCCGTCGAGTAGCCGGTGTTGCCGAGGAAGCCGACGATCTGGCCTTGGCGCACTTTGGCGCCGGGTTCCATGCCGCGGGCAAAGCCGCTCATATGACTGTAGGCCGTTTGATACCCGTTGGCGTGGCGAATGCGGATGTATTTGCCGTTGCCGCCTTTATATAGCGCTTCTTCAACGACGCCGTTGCCAGCCGCCACGATCGGCGTCCCGATCGGCCCTGCCCAGTCGATGCCCGTGTGCATGCGCCGTTCGTTGAATAGCGGATGGAACCGCGTACCAAACCCGGACGTCAAACGCACGTCATCGCTGCGAAGCGGCTTGCGAAGCAGGAACCGCTTCGCGTTGTTCCCGTTTTCGTCATAGTAGTCCACGGCCCCGTCGGGCGACCGGAATCGCCAGAAGCGGCCGCCATGACCACCACTGGTGATCGCGGTGTAGAGCAGGTCGCCGAGCGCTGCATCGCTGGTGTTGTCATCGCGGCTATCGAAGAACATCTCGACCGAGTCGCCGCCACGCACCCGACGCCGGAAATCGGTCTCGTAGGCATGCACGCGGAGCATCTGCTGGATCGTTTCGGGCGCAACGTTCTGCATCAACGAGGCGGCATAGAAGCTGGCATAGAGGCTCGAAAGCTGCGCGCTTGCGCCATCGGCCATTTCAATGCCGCCGTCATCTTCGAACGGGGTTGCTGCGGCGACGAACTCACCCGCGCTGCTGCGGGAGACCGTGACCTTGTGCTCCTGGCCTTCGGTGAAAACCGACACACGCGCTGGCTCTTGACGACCTTGCACGGTGAGTGACGGAACCATGGTGATGCGGGCTTCGTGCCCGGCTGCCAGCGTCGGGTCGGGCCAGACTTGCTTGGCTGCTTCGGCCATGGCGCGCGCGGTCCACACGTCAGCGCCGGCCTGTTGGAGGATCTTTATCAACGGTTCCGGTCTTCCAGCCTTGATGACACGGACTTGCTTGCCTTCGAGGTCCGCGCCACTCGAGGTCTCGGTTTCACTTTTTGGCTTGGCGAGCGTCGTCGTATTGATCGGCGCGGGCTCTTCGGCGAGGCGTCTTTTTTGACCCTCATCCTTGATCGCGGCCAATCCGCCTGCAGCCCCTGCTTGCAAGTCGATGACCGACGGATCCGAGGCGGGCCCCTCATCGACGCTGCGGCCGACGATTTCCGAGACTTCCTGGGCGTCGAGTTCCTGCCCATCGTCGCCGGGCAGGATCCCACCAAGCAGTTCTACGACTTTTACATTGATGTCGGTACCTGCCGTCTCAGCGCCGGGGGCGCGGGTTTCGGCTTGGCGCTCGGTGGCGTAGAGTTTGAAGGGGTTAAACGGGGGCACGACGTCGGCATAGGCTTCGGGAACAATGGCAAGTCGGCTGACGATGCGGACGTAGGGTTTTGCGTAAATATATTCGCGGTTGGCCTTTTTGACCTTCTGCGTGTCGTGGATGATGAACCGCGTCGTTTGGGCCCCCGACATCACCTGAAGCTTGTCAGCTTTGGGCACCGACCAGCGCAGGCCGTCCACGCGGCGTGCAATCAGCGGCGCCTCGCCCCGATCTTTGGCCATTCGTTCCATGGCTTTCGGCCAGGGTTCGATGCGGTCGTTAGAGCCGAAGATGACAACGACGATTGCGACGGCGCCAACTGCTGCGGCGAGGCATGTCGATACAAACCAACGGAAGCGGCCGCCAGCAGGGCCGGTCGCGCGATCGAAATCGGCTGATCCTTTCCGGCCTCCGCGCGATCCACCGCGATAGACTTGAGGCAGTCCACGGGGTCTGTCCGCCGCTGGGGCCGAGCGGCGGCGGGCCTTGACCGTATGTGTGCGCCGCTCGACCAACTGCTTCCCCTCGTCCTGTCAGCTCGATTGCGCGGTGCCTATCGCCAGGGACCGCCCCAGGGACCGACCATGGGACCGACCATGGGACCGCCCCAGGTCAGCCAGCTGTTGGTTGCCAGTATCCGCTTCGGCTACCTGTATACGCGTTACTCAAGATGACATCAGCAGGAACGCGGCCTAACCATGGCGGAATGAGCGTGCCACGAAGGGGCACGTGAGGCACGAGGCGTCGTGGCCACTGTCAGTATTATTGGCGATTGCGTGGTCGACGTGATTTTTGTTGCATAAAGCGACGGGCGGGAGCGGTCAGGCACCGAATGATGAACAGCGCAACGGCGAGAAATTACCTGCCTATCTCATGTACTTAGTGCGATTCGACATAGCTTTCGGAACTTTTTTTGACAGAGGTGTTGACAGGGAGGGTTGGTTACTGTTTATTCCGTTCATCGACGTGGCGCTGAGCGCTGCGCGGCTCTGACGAGCTTTCCACTTTAGACATCCGGGTTCTAGGCCGGTCGTACCGGTCGAGAACCTGTCGTTGTCGGGACGCTACAGAGTTTGCTCTTTGACAATCGAATATTGAGGAAGGGAAACGCAGGCGGCGGAGTCCTGGCGGATTGGCATCGTGAGGTGCTGGTCACAATGAACTCTGGCAACTGCGTTTCTATGCCAATCACCTGATTTCTCATGATCGTAATTGGTCGTGTGAGATTAGTGTGGTGCCTATTACGCAGTAACTTGGATTAACCTCCAAGCCGATATAGTCCAGAATCAGCTTTCAAATTGAGAGTTTGATCCTGGCTCAGAACGAACGCTGGCGGCAGGCCTAACACATGCAAGTCGAACGCCCCGCAAGGGGAGTGGCAGACGGGTGAGTAACGCGTGGGAACCTTCCCTTTGGTACGGAATAATTCACCGAAAGGTGGACTAATACCGCATAAGCCCGAAAGGGGAAAGATTTATCGCCAAAGGATGGGCCCGCGTAGGATTAGCTAGTTGGTGAGGTAATGGCTCACCAAGGCGACGATCCTTAGCTGGTCTGAGAGGATGATCAGCCACACTGGGACTGAGACACGGCCCAGACTCCTACGGGAGGCAGCAGTGGGGA
>JAWXCP010000239.1:0-4936 GCA_034408685.1 Hyphomicrobium aestuarii
CCGCCACCGCCGCCACCGCCGCCAGACAAACGCGTCAACTACGGCGGGTCGAGTAAGCCACCACCGCCACCGCCGCCGCGCATTGACTTGAGCTGGGCGCGCGCTAGCGGTTATCCCTGCAGATGAAGTTGATCTGGGCTCGGAAGAGAGTGTTGCTCATGCGCAAAACGCTGATCTGCCGTGCGTTAAGTATCGTTTTCACTACATCAAGGAGACACCACACGCAATTCAGCAGCGCCTATTCTGGCGTAGGCGATGGCTAGCGGAGCGTCTGATGTGGATCGTAGCCTACGCAATTTCGCACCGCCACAGCATAGGCGTGCTTGCCTTTTTGACGCTGCTGTTTGGCGTTCTTTCCGCACGAAACATGTCGACAGACATTCTTCCGACGGTCCGAATTCCGGCCATCAACGTGGTGTGGACCTATGCCGGCCTCAGCCCTGTCGAGATGGCCAGCAAGATCACATCGTTTAGCGAGCTCTCGATTTTAAACAACGTCGACAACCTGCGGGAGGTCCGATCTGAAACGTTAAATGGCGTCGCCATCGTCCGGGTTGAGTTTCAGCCTGGAACTGACATTACGAGTGCGTTCGCCCAAATCGGCTCGGTCAGCCAAACCATTCTTCGCCGCATGCCGCCGGGCACGACGCCACCTCTGATCATTCCGTTCATTCCATCAAGCGTCCCGATCCTGCAACTCGTTGTCGCTTCCGATACGCTAAACGATGGCGCCTTGTTTGATTACGCCCGCATCCAGCTCCGTGCACAAATACAGTCAATCCCCGGAATGAGGATTACGCTACCTTACGGTGGGGCTGCGCGACAGGTCATGGTCGATCTGAAGCCGGAAGCCTTACAGGCTTACGGTCTTTCAGCCAGCGATGTCGCGCGCGCTGTCGGTGCTCAAAATCTTACGCTTCCGTCGGGCTCTCTACGGACGGAAGGCCGTGAGATCCTGATCACTGTCAACGCAAGTCCTGACTCCGTTGCTATGTTTGGCGATTTGCCTGTCCGGTCGGTCGACGGCCGTGTTATTCGCGTGTCGGATGTCGCCAGCGTCCGGGACGGGCAAGCGGTCCAAACCAACATCGCCCGGCTCAACGGCCAGAACGCCGTGATGATTTCCATCCTGAAACTCGGCGACGCCTCAACCGTCGATCTTGTCCGGCAGGTGCGGGAGCGGCTACCCGCGATCCGGGCAGCAGCTCCAGCCGGTGTCACCATCGAGCCCGTTTTCGATCAATCGATCTTTGTTGGATACGCCCTCGATGCGCTGATTAAAGAAGCCGTTATTGTGGCCGCTCTGGTTGGCCTGGTCGTCCTCATATTCCTCGGCAATTGGCGGTCGGCGCTCATTGTCCTCACCTCGATCCCCTTGGCACTTCTGGCATCTGTCGCGGGTCTCTCGATCACAGGCAACACATTCAACCTTATGACGCTTGGCGGATTGATGCTAGCGATTGGCATCCTCGTCGACAACGCTCTCGTTGAAGTTGAAAACATTGACAGAAATCTTGAGCGTGGAATGCCTCTACGCGAAGCAATCCTCAAAAGCGCCGAAGAGGTCGCGTTTCCGGAGTTCGTATCGACGCTAGCGGTGTGCATTGTTTTCTCGCCACTCTTTTTTCTCACCGGCACGGCAGCATTCGTTTTCGTGCCCTTGGCACTTTCGGTGATCTTCGCGCTCGTAGCATCCTACGTCCTATCACGCACGCTCGTACCGTCGCTTGCAACGATGGTTCTGCGTGAACCACCTCAAACGCACCGCGACGAAGCTGCCGTGCACGGTATGAGTGATCTCGCCGGTGGGGCGCTAGCCGGCATGGCCAACACAACCGCCGGCTTTGTGGCCTTGCTCACGCGTCGTCGGTGGCTCGCCGTGGCAATGCTGGCAGGCATCGTTGGTGGAGGCACGGTCGCAGCCCTCAACCTTGGCCGTGAATTGTTCCCGCAGACCGATGCCGGCCTGATCAAGATGTATGTGCGTACCCAGCCTGGCGTGCGGGTGGAGGAAACCGCACAAACTTTTGCCGATGTGCAGCGCGTTATTCGCGAAACCGTACCGGCAAAGGACTTGTCGCTGGTCGCAGAAAACATCGGCTCACCTGACCCGGTCAATTTGGCTTGGGTGCAGAGCGGCTCGGTTGGCGCGTTTGACGGCGAAATCCTCATAGAACTCGCTAAGGGACACGGACCAACGGCTAGCGCTATTTCGGCTCTCCGCAGGGCTATCAAGCAGCGTTTCCCGGAGCTGGTCATCTATTTCCGACCCGCCGACGCCACGTCGCAAACACTGGCGGGAAGTGCACAAACGGCCATTGAGTTGCGCCTGATTGGCCGCGACACCGTCGGTAATAGCGCCGCCGCGCGCAATTTGATCGACCGGCTGCGCGAGATCAACGGGGCCACGGATGTTGCTTTGCGCCAAGTGCCAAATGTGCCGACGTATCACTTGGAGATTGATCGAAGTCGAGCGCTTCAGCTCGGTGTCACACCGCAGGACGCCAGCAACGCGCTTCTATCCGCGCTCGGGTCCGGTGGCACGGTCACGCCGAGTTTTTGGAGTGACCCTCAGTTAGGTATTTCTTACGCAGTCCAAATTGTGGCGCCACCAGCCAATTTATTCTCGGTTGAGCAACTTCTAAATACGCCGGTTAGAGCTTCCGTCGGGGGGCAGCTTGTCAGTTTGCGTAGCTTCGCATCACTTCAATTACGCCAGACCCCTGGCATTATTGAGCGTACAACCCTCGTCCCTATGCAAACAGTTTTGGCCAACGTCGAAAATCGCGACCTCGGTGGCGTTTATCGCGAAGTATCGACCGCGGTAGCCGAGGTGGCAAAAACGCTCAAGCCGGGCAACCGCATCGAAATCGCGGGCCAAGGGAAGGAAATGGATCGCGCCTATACCGAGATGGCTGGCGGGATCGCACTTGCGGCAGTGCTGGTGTACTTGGTTCTTGTTGTAAACTTTCAATCGTGGCTGCTCCCGGCAATTGCGATGGGTGGACTTCCGGCAGCAATTTCGGGCGCCATCATCCTTTTGTTTGTTCTAGGAACGCCACTTTCTGTTCCGGCCCTGACAGGGCTTATTATGGTCATCGGCGTTTCAACGGCCAATTCGGTGCTGGTTATCAGTTTTGCGCGCGATCGGTGGGTTTCCGGGGCGTCGGCATTCGATGCTGCGTTAGAGGCTGTGCGGACGCGACTGCGGCCGGTCTTGATGACTGCCACTGCGATGATCATTGGCATGGTGCCGATGGCGCTTGCCTACGGCGAAGGTGCTGAACAGAACGCTCCCCTCGGCCGGGCCGTGATTGGCGGGCTGCTGCTCGGCACTGTTGCCACGCTCACGATCGTGCCATTTTTGTTTGCCGTATTGGCGGGCCGTAACCCTGGAAGACGCACCTCATCAAATGAACAGGCGCGCCAATCATCTGAGTCAGCTGCTGTTCCGGCGGAGTGATCAGACAATGCGCCGCGACTTTTTCAACCCTCACCGATGAATTCACCCGGAGCCAAGAGATGAAGTCGTCGATTGTGATGCTTGCCATTTTGTCTGGTGCGCTAAGCGCGGCCTTAACCGCATATGCCATGGACCCCGCCAAAGTCAGTGGACTGATCGCAGCTCAATTGGGGCGCATACCGCTTGCAGCTCAGACGTTTGCAACTGCTGGCGCGCCGGGACCAGCGGCGCTGTCGGCCCAAGCTGCCCGACCTGCAGGTGGCCGACCTGCCGGCGCCCCACCTTCAGGCGCCCCACCTTCAGGCGCCCGGCCTACAGTTGTCCGTACCGTCAATCCGCAAGCCATCACCACTGGCCCCTCGATCACATTGCTCGGACGAACCGCAGCGGTAGAGCAAGCAGCCATCGCGGCTCGAGCGACCGGCTACGTTTCCGAAAGGCTGGTCGATATTGGCGACAAGGTCAAAGGCGGCGATGTTCTCCTCCGGATCGATGCGCCCGAGATCGAACATCAAATCGCGCGCCTCAAAGCCGTTGTTGAGCAGGCCATGGCCCGCCAAGAACTTGCCGAGCAAACGGCAGATCGCGGGCAGGCTCTGGTTCAGTCTGGCACGTTATCCAAGCAGACACGCGACGAGCGCCGCGCCAATGAGCGGTCGGCGGACGCCGACGTTGCAGCGGCGCGCGCAGACGTTCGGCGCCTTGAGGAGTTGCAAAAGTTCTTGACGGTGCGAGCGCCCTTCGACGGTACGATCGTCACGCGCTTTGTCGATCGGGGTGATCGCGTCACCGGTGGCGACAGTCAGGCTGGCAGCGTCCTAATGCGAATTGCTCGGCTTGAGGCGCTGAAAGTCCAAATCGATGTGCCGCAGGCGGCGGCGATGAGCCTGACGCTCGATGGTCCAGCTCAGATCACGTTCGCCGAGCTGCCGGGTCAAACCTTTGAGGCGAAGGTCAGCCGCATCTCTCGCGTGATTGATCCGGAATCGGCAACGATGCGCACAGAGCTTCTCATGGCCAATCCAGGTGAACGGATCGTTGCTGGCTTGACAGGTCAGGTGCAACTCCAGCTCACCAATGGTCCAGCCGTTGTTACCGTGCCCACCAACACGTTGGTCATACGCAATGGCCGCCAGAACGTAGCCGTGGTCGACGTGGGAACGGCGAAGTTCCGTTCCGTAATCGTCGGTCGCGATCTTGGTACACGGGTTGAAATCTTGGGCGGCATTTCCGCAAATGACACGGTTATTCTCAGTCCCAACGCGCTCATCCGAGAGGGCGATGCAGTCGAAATCCAAGTCGCAACGCCAGCCACCTGAAATGCAGATCTCCCGGTCGGATTGGCTTAGGTGCAAACCCAAGACTGTCAAGAATTTAGCCTGATTTATTCACCGCAGCGCGGAATTTGAGGTGGCGGAGGCGCGGAAGCGCTTGGAATCACGTATGTTTCGGTTGCGAAGCTGAAGCACACGC
>JAWXCP010000240.1:0-2964 GCA_034408685.1 Hyphomicrobium aestuarii
ACCGGGCGCGGAGAGGTGGCCGAGTGGCTGAAGGCATCAGTCTCGAAAACTGACATAGGGGCAACTCTATCGAGGGTTCGAATCCCTCTCTCTCCGCCATACCGCCGTGCGCCGCCGTTTCCTACTCAAAGCCCGCAGCAGCTACGCCAGCGCAGTGTATGCGGAGGCGAAAACGGGTCTTACCAGCGCCTCCCAGCCGGCCATGCTCTGATTGTCGCTCCACACGACCGTTATGGCCCTTGATCTACACGTCATTGAAGATGAGAACAATTGGCGAACTGTCTCAGAGGATAGGTATGGTCGATTGGCATACGGTGGAGTTCGGCATCCCCAAGCTGAGCTCCTTGACCGACGAACAGCTAGAAGGACTCTATGTTGAGCGCGATGGCCGCTGGTCGTCTGCGACCAAGGCGGCGATGCGCCGGTTCGGCACCGAAAAACTAGACCTCGATGAAAACTGGGCATCGTGTTCGCCCGACTGGGAGTGCCCAGGCTGTGCTCGCCGCAAGCCTGATATTTTGCGGCTGTCTGACGCTGGCGTTCTCTTGGCGCGTCTCGACGTCCACCATGACCATTTGACCGACCATCTCAGGGGCATTCTCCACACCAATCTTGGGCCACAATGGCGAGCTGCCATTCCTCCCCACACCTCACATCTTGAGAAGCTGGGATCGAAACTTGTCGCCCGTTTTGATCCGAGTAGAGTCTGTCTGGATTGCAATAGCGCCGACGGAGCTGTGAAAAGCAAATTCCGAGACATCCCGCGCAGCTTCAGTTTTCGGCCGAGCGAAATTAGCTGCTTCGTGACGGCGCGGCCCAACAACGAACATCTGATTGACTTCGGAGCTGCGTAGACGATTTTCGCCGACATGCGTCTGGATTTCGAGCGCCGGCTCGCGCTCGCCGAAACGCTGGCAGCGATGACACTAGGCAACGAGATGACGTTGGAGCCAGGCAACCTCCCATCTCCGCTTGCGGGCAATCCGATGGGGATGCACCGGCATCTGCACAGCTGGTTCCTGCGTGAATGTTCCGAGCAGCACACAACCATTTCAAAGGATGTCGATGCGTTCACGGCTCGCTCGGTATCGCGGGACGGTGTCGCAACCGCAGGCCGCAAGAAGCCAGCCGCCACCGTGCCTCCCACCGCGACTGACATAGCGGCCTATGACGGCGGCGGTGCTCCCGAACTGTGGCAAGCCGCACCGCCGGACTGG
Organism: Hyphomicrobium aestuarii; assembly: GCA_034408685.1. GTDB lineage: Bacteria > Pseudomonadota > Alphaproteobacteria > Rhizobiales > Hyphomicrobiaceae > JANXVY01. The sequence continues at coordinate 1,218 of JAWXCP010000240.1, forward strand.
CGGTGCCCGGCTTGTAAGCGCGATCGCGGAGAAGTTCTCCGCCGCTCCAACAATCGCAAGCGTCCGTGGGCCGGCAAGCTCGTCCGGCATACAGAGTTCATCCTCATCAACCCGTCATTGGACGAGGAAGATGCCGAGTTCGAAATAGAGCCTTTCATTAGCCACCACGAGCTTCACCTCATTTGTCTCGACTGCTCAACCATCATGGCGGGCGTGAAGTCCCGCCGGCCGGATATCTCCGTGTCCGGTGCGATCTTCCAGCTCGCGGACATGAGGGACGTGGCCTCCGTCGCCCCCAACCAGGCGCACGATATCGACTGGGCTGCGGCAGCGGAGCGTGCCCGCGCCAGCCTGTCGCTCGCCGATCTGGTCAAGACCTACTGGAAGCATCACAACGAAGCGGTGAGTTGCAGGGCGCTGTACCGTTCGTTGCTCGCGAAGTGCGGTGGCAACAAGCAAAGGGCGTGGACACGGCTCAGCGCTTATTATGCCGACGAGCTCGCTGGCCTAGAAGAACCCGAAGGCTGGCTCGACTTTCTTTTGAGCGAGGCTGAACGCATCGGCATTGACGATCCGTTCCGATTGCAGACCTAAAATGACAGGCAAAAGCTTAGACCCGCGCCTGCGCGCGGAATTTCGCGAAGCTGCGCGAGAGATCATCCGCCTTGATCGAATCGCTCGCAAACACGGCACATCGCAGAACACAATCGGAGAGATCGAGCGCGCGATGGTTCGCGCGTTTCAGCTCGGGCAGAAATTTGGCATCGCGCCCTACGTCCCGGCCCATCTCGGTATGGACTGGGAAGAGGTGCGTAACCCTGCGGCGGGTCCCGCCTTGTCTGGGCGCTGAGCGACCGGTCTTAAGCGTACTCTTATGAGCGCACTCAGGAGCGGTTGATGGGTCAGGTTACGGTTTTCTCGGGTCCGGAGCGACGCCGTCGGTGGAGCGAGGAACAGCGGGTTCAGATCCTGGCCGAGGCATTCTCGCCCGGAGCCTGTGTGGCCGACGTGGCGCGGCGGCATGACGTTTCTACGGCGCTGATTTACAGTTGGCGGAACAAGTTGCGTCAGTCCGTCGCCGAGCCAGGTTTTGCCGAGGCAGTTGTTGTCGCTGGAGACCGCGCGGAACGGACGATCGCGCCACCGGCGATTATCGTTGAGCTGGGGCGCGGCAGCCGGGTGAGCATCTTCGCTTCGGCACCGGCGGCCTTGGCGGCAGCGGCGTTGAAGGCGCTGCGGTGATCCCGCCGGGTGCACGGGTGTGGATCGCGATGGGTCACACCGACATGCGCAAGGGCATGCAGGGCATGGCTCTGCTGGTCCAGCAGAGCCTCAAGTGCGATCCCCATGGTGGCGATCTGTTTGTATTTCGCGGACGCGCCGGCTCGCTGGTGAAGATCATCTGGCACGACGGAATCGGCATGTCGCTTTATGCCAAACGGCTGGAGAAGGGGCGTTTCATCTGGCCTTCGGCGATGGACGGCGTGGTGTCGCTGACCAGTGCCCAGCTGGCCTGCCTGCTGGATGGGATCGACTGGCGCAATCCGCAGTATTCGTGGCGCCCGGCGAGCGCCGGATAGGGCGCGGATTTTCTTCTCGGGAGCCGCATTTTGCGGTTGCGCAGGTGGCCGGATGCTGATTCATTCCGGTTGTCAACGCCGGACCAAAAGTACATCACTTGGGCGGAGTAAAAGTACATCACTGACGGTGGATGCAGGTGTTAACGCAGAGGGCCCCCGATCGGGGG
>JAWXCP010000241.1:0-4141 GCA_034408685.1 Hyphomicrobium aestuarii
GCTCGTCCCGATCGCGATGGCATCGGCAGTTGCGGTCATGGCCCGCAGCGCAGCATTTGCGTTGGCGCGGCCGGCGCCGAACTCATGGTCGGCCCCCGCTGGTCCAAGATCGAGGGCACTGACAGACAGCAGCGCCCGCGCCTCCTCCGCCGTCAGCTCGGGATCGCGCTCCAACATCAAGGCGATGATGCCCGTGATGTGGGCGGCGGCAAACGACGTGCCAGACTGCAGCCCGTGCGATTTGTCGACGGTTGCCGTCAGGACATCGACGCCGGGCGCGGCGATCGAGATATACATGCCCGTGTTGGCGTTCTCGTAACGGCGGTCGTCGACATCGGTCGCGGTGACGGCGATCACGCCATCGTAAGCGGCCGGATACACTGGCGGAGCCGACGCGCCGTTGTTGCCTGCGGCGGCAACGATGATGACGTTGCGCGCCGAGGTGGCGGTGACCGCCTCACGCAGCAGCGGATCGTTGGGGCCAGCAAAGCTGAGGTTGACGATGCGGGCGTTCTGGCCGACCGTCCAGTCGAGCGCCCTGAGCAGCATCAACGTCGTCGCCACGCCCGAGCCGCCGGCCGTTTTTGCAAACGCCCGCGCGCTGACGATGCGAGCCGCCGGCGCGATCCCACGGGTCAGACCCTGGGCCGCGATGATGCCCGCGATTGCCGTTCCATGGCTGTCGGTGCCGTGGGTGTCCGTGCCGTGGGTGTCCGTGCCGTGGGTGTACGTGCCGTGGGTTTCGTTACGGCCCTTGCCGGTCGATTTACCGTCGGATTTACTATCCGATTTACCTCGAGACGCTCCGGGAGACGTGCCGGGGCCCGTGCCAGTTGAAGCCGTCGCGTCGAACGTCGCGATCGTCAGGTGGCGCAGATCGGGATGGTTCGTATCGATGCCGGTGTCGATGACGCCCACAATCGCGCCGCGACCGGTCGCAAGGCGCAGCGCGGCGGAATGGTCCACTTTTGCCAGCGCATACTGCAGACCGTCGGCCTCTCCGGCGGAGCCCGCGCCCTGTTGCTGTCGGTAGATATAGTTGGGTTGCGGGTCGGAAACGTCCGTCGTCGTGCGCAGAGCGGCAATCACGCTTTCCAGCGGCCGACCGTCGGGAATGCGATACCGGATGCAGCGCTTACCAATCAACGGGATCGGCCAGCGGTCGAGGATCTCGAGGTTGAACCGCGACGCGACGCCGACCTCGAGCGAAATTGGCGCGTCGGCGGGCACGACAACCAACGCTTCGTTTGGCTTGAAGTCGCGATCGCTTTCAGCGGCCGTTTGCGCACCCGCAATCGGCGGCGACCCGGTTGGTCTTGGAGGCGGTGTAAGGGCTGGCGCGCGCGGCTGAGCGAACGAGGGTCCAACCGGACCAGGCGTTAACGGCTCAACTGTCGGGCCTCTTGGCGGCACGACAATCGGCCGATCAGACCCACCACCACCCGCAACCGGGACGCAGATGGCTCCACGCCCGATGGATCGGGCGACCAAGCCGCCGGGGCACAGACACAGCTTCGATGTCTTGCGCCCGCCAAGGCAAGGGCCCGTTCCCGGTCTGCCCGGCCTTGGCGAAGTGTCGGCGATATCGGTACCGCTATCCCCTGGCCGTGACCCTGGCTGTGACCCTGGTTTGGGCTTTGGTTTCGGCCTCGGTTTCGGTTCTGCGCGCGGCCGGTCCGGCATCGTGCTGTTGCCGATTTTCGGATCGCGCGTTAGCTCACCGCGTGGCACGCGCTGCTTGACGCGCTCGCCGATGCTGCCGTCAAAACGCGGACCAATTTTAATTCGAGGTCCGATGTCAAATCGCGGGCCGCTTTGGCCGCGTGGCGACAGTGGCGTGACCCGAAACGAACCCGCTCCGGGGAATGCACCCGGCATCCGACCCGCACCAAAGTTCGACCCGGGTTGACGTCCAGCCGAACCCGCCGCGCCGGTCAGCCCGACCAGAAATGCAGCAGCTGTAACGAGCGTTGCGACCTGCAAACCAAGTGATCGTGCCATGGCAGAGCCTCCCTATGGCGTTGGCGTTGCGAACACGACGATCTCCTGGCGGGCGCGCAAGCTGGCGATCGCCGCATCGCGCGCCGCCGCTGACATGCCCGCCTCACCGATCTTGACATGGTACAATCCGCCCGGCTTGGGGCCGGACACGATCGTCATCCCGAGCCCCGACAGCGTCGACGACACGTCCTTCATGGTTGCGCCGTCGGTGAAACGCAGCAGCGCGAACGTGCCAGCCTCGGTCATGGTCCCCTTTTGACCCGACGCCGTCTCGTAGCTCGGCTGGGTCGGAGCGCCCGGCAGGAGTGTGAGAACGATCGCCGACTGGATCGCGATGATCGCAACGGCCGCCGCTCCGGCCCAACGCACAGCGCCGGGCGATGGCGCCTCGAAGAACCCGCGCACGCTGGCCACAGCATCGCCGAACCAACCGGCAGACGATCGCGTCGCAGGCCGCCGCGCCAGGGCTGCGGCCATTCCAGCTTCGACATTGAGCGATTTCGGCATCCGCACCGCGTCGTTGGCGACAAGCGTCGCACGGCGATCATCGTCGAGATGCGCCAGTTGGCGCTCCAACGATGCATCCCGCGCCAGCCAGGATTCGACCCGTTCGCGGTCGGCCGCATCGAGCCGTCCGCTGACATACCAAGGCAGCAGGGTCTCTATGTCGTCTCGCTCCGAGGGAGGTGGAGCCATCGGTTCGATGATCTCGCTCATGGCCATCCCCGATCAATGCCAGCGGCCTTCAGAATGTCGGCCAGTTGTTTGCGTGCGTAAAACATCCGGGTTTTCACGGTCGCCTCCGGACAGTTGAGAATGGCGCTGACCTCGGCGATCGATTGCTCGTGATAGTAGACGAGATCGATGATCTCGCGATGGGCAGGCGACAACCGCTCGATGCAGCGCCGCATGACGCTGCTCTTGTCGGCCTTCTGCGCGGTGACTTCCGGGTTATCGCCGGTATCGGGGATCGCGCCCGCCTGTTCGTCGTCGAGCGCCTCGTCGCGACGCTTGCGCAAACGGCTGACGGCGCGGTTGTGGGCGATCGACAACAGCCAGGTCGATACGCTCGATCGTCCTTCGAATGTATCTGCATGGAGCCAAGCCTCGGTGAACACTTCGTTGGTCAATTCCTCGGCAATTGCGTCGTTACGGACGCGTTGCAGAAGAAAGCGAAACACGCGGACCTGATGACGCCCCATGAGTGCGCGGAGTGCGGCCTCGTCGGCGGCCGCAAGTCTCGCAATCAGAAGACGGTCATCGGCGGGCTGGTTCATCGAGATGGTTACCGGCACTGCCTCTGGTCACGAACGTTGGTCGCCGTGACCCGGCAAAAGGTTCAAACAAGATAGCATCGATCACCTGTACGCTGTGCATCTTGCCAGTTGCGCATGAATTTTTGCTAGCGCGGGAAATGTCCAGCGCCGTGGTTATTGGCGGTTTGACGGGGCTGGCCGCCGTTGCCGCAAGTCGTCGCGAAAAAAATATGGGCGCAGCTTGAACCTTTTGCCGGGCCGCCGCGACAGACCGGATGTGAGGCTGATCTCACAGCCCGCAAACATCCAACGTCTAACGCCAACCCCAAGGAGTTCCCGCCATGTCTGCCAACTTCAGCACTACCCTCAAGGCCGCCACCGCAGCTCTCGCCCTGACGATCCTCGGCGCCGCGGTCCCCGGCGCCGTCACCCCGGCCGAAGCCAAGAAGGGCTTCAAGGGCCACGGCCACCACTTCTTCATCGGCCACTTCCCCCGCCGCCACTTCTACGGCCCGCGCTACCACTTCGCTGGTTACGGCGATTGCTACGGCCTGAAGCGGAAGGCCTTCGCAACGGGCAGCCCTTACTGGTGGGCGCGCTACCGCGATTGCCGCGGCTACTGAGCCGCCGACACGAACCCGGGCGCTACCAGCCCGGGTTCGACGCGGGGTCACTGCAGGACCGTTTCGTCGCAGGGCTGATCTATCGGAGCCTCGCCAGTACGGCTGAGACAGGCACGATGGATGACCCTCAAGCGCCCGATAGCGGACACAACAGGAACGACCGAGAACTTGACGCGATGGGCCCAGGCAGACCAAGCCGAGCTGAAAACGCGGCGTGCTTACCGCCCCAATATCGGCTGAAAGCCAATGGAGGTTGGGCCC
>JAWXCP010000242.1:0-3701 GCA_034408685.1 Hyphomicrobium aestuarii
CCGCCAGGCCGGCATCGAGCAGATCGGCACCCGCCCCGGCGTCACGCCCGAGCGGATGTCGACCGCCTCAGGCGGCAGTCCAGCAGCTGCCAGCGCGTCGAGCACGGCGGCGAGGCATTCGGCGTCGGCGCGCTCGGGCGTGACGCCGGGGCGGGTGCCGATCTGCTCGATGCCGGCCTGGCGGAATTCGCGCGGATGGGCTGGACCGGCGCTGGCTGGCTGATAGCGGAAGGCAGCGCCATTGTAGCAGTAGCGCGCATGGGTCGAGCCGGATGGGTCGCGTTCCAGATGGAGGCGGCACACGGGCACCGTGAGATCGGGCCGCAAGCACAATTCGCTGCCGCCGGGGTCGGTGAACACGTAGGTTCGCGCGCGCAGGGCCTCGCCGATGGCGTCGAGGAACACGCCAGCGGGTTGTATGACCGACGGGGCAACGGCTTCGTGCCCGCTGGCGGCGAACGCGGAGAGGATGCGCTGCGCCTGGGCTTCGAGTTGGTCGAAGCTCAGAGCCGATTCGGCGGTGAGGATGCGGGCGATCATGACCGGCGGGTAGCAAGGCGCGCGCGCCGGTTCAAGCGTCGCGCGCAAGGATAGTTTCGCGGCGTGCGTGGAAGCTCAAGCGTATCGCGCGATGATGCGCTGGACCTCGGCGACCATTTCAGCCTCACTTACTGTGATCTGAGCCGGGCGGGCGGCCTTCCACTCGGCGTTGTCCTTGAATGCAGCGGCGGCTTTTTCGCCCTCGATCAGGTCTTTGAGTTGCACCTGCCCCGCTTCGCGTTCGTTCGAACCCTGGATGACGACGACGGCAGCGTTGCGGCGGTCGGCGTACTTCATCTGCGCCTTCATGCCGGCCGAGCCGAGGTACATTTCCGCGCGAATGCCAGCGCGGCGGAGCGTGTTGGTCAGCGCCTGATAGCGCGGCAGTTCGGCCTTATCCATGACGAGGACCACGACAGGGCCGATCTCACGCGGGGCCTCGTCCTTGGCGATCAACGCAAGCGCGGCCTGTAGTCGGGAGACGCCGATGGAGAAACCCGTGGCGGGCACGCGTTCGCCGGTAAAGCGGGCGATGAGGTCGTCATAGCGCCCGCCGCCGCCAACCGAGCCGAAGCGAACCGGCTGGCCGTCGTCGCCTTTGACTTCGAACGTCAGCTCGGCCTCGAACACCGGGCCGGTGTAGTATTCCAGGCCGCGAATTACTCTCACATCGAAGCTGAATCGCGCAAGATCGCTGCGGCAAGCGCACAGTATATTTGCAATCTGCTCAAACTCATCAAGACCTAATTGTCCAGCTTCGGTCTGTCCGATCCATTCCCTCCACTCGTCGCGCTGTGATCTCCAGAATTCCGGAATGCTTTCACTCTGGCCCGGAGCTAGGCGAATTTGTGTGAACGCTTGGAGCGCAAAAATCTGGTCGCTGGACAGACGGGCTCCAGGTGTAAAATCGCCACTTGCATCCTTTCTGCCATCCCCAAGCAGCTTTGCAATTTCTGGCCAGTCGAATTTGTCTTGCTTATCCAGCGCCCTCATAACGGTCAGCCACTGAGCGTTATGGTCAGCGCCAAGCAAGCCCAGACGCTCTCGAAGTCCATCAAAGACTTTTCGATTGCTGATTTTTACGACAAACTTCCCCTTGATGCCCAGCGCTTCGAGCGTATCGGCCGCCAACATGCACATTTCGGCATCTGCAGCGATGCTGTCGGCGCCAACAGTATCGGCGTCGAACTGCATGAACTGGCGGTAGCGGCCGGGTCCCGGCTTCTCGTTGCGGTAGACGTTACCCACGGCATACCGACGGTACGGTTTTGGCAGCCGATCATAATTCTGGGCGACGAAGCGCGCCAGCGGCGCGGTGAGGTCGTAGCGCAGGCTCATCCACGGCTCGTCGCCATCGCTGCGCCCTTCGCCACGGTCCTGGGGCGTAACGTCCTGCAGCGAGAACACGCCAGCGTTCGGCCGGTCCTGGTCGGGCAGGAATTTGCCCAGCGCATCGGTGTACTCGAATGCCGGTGTTTCAAGTGGCTCGAAGCCGTAGGTTTCATAAACGCGCCGGATAGTTGCGAGCATCGCCTCCTGGCGGCGGAGTTCGGCCGCCTCGATGTCGCGGAAACCGCGCACCAATCGGGCCTCTGGCGCACCAGCGGGGCGAGCAGCTTTTTTCGGCTGTTGGGCTGGTTGCGGCTTGCCGCCAGCTGGTTGTGGCTTACTGCCAGTCGGCTTTGGCGCACGCTGGGGGTTCGTAGCCTTAGAATCGGACGTGTCGTCGTTACTGCCGGTCATGCTCGCCCGTCCGATGGGTGTTTGGTGGTGTCGTGCCGCGCGGGGGCCTCGTTCGTGCGGCCCTAGTGGTAGGGCAGCGTGTACCGGATGGCCGTCGCCCATGACAATCGTTTTGGCCCGTCGCATTCGACCAGGTGGCATTTTCGGGCAAGTGGTGGCGGCTCAGCACGGTCTTTATGTGAACCCGCCTGAACGCGGACACGGCCTTGCCCGGACACGGCCTTGCCCGGACAGCAGCGACCGCCTAACCCTCACACCCAAACACGATCGCCGGGAACGGCCACGGAGCGCAGCATGACGTTTCGACGGGGCGGCAGGTTCGGACGGCGGCAACAGTTCTCGATTGTCTGGCTGCTGGCCGCGATTGCGATCACGATGTTCTATTTCGTCGGCACGCAATTCGGCGATCGGTCTGGCGCGCGGGCCCAGGCGCCGTTCGACACACCGCAGACCTTCACCGTCACGTCGGCATGCGAGGCGACCCGTGCGATCCGGGGCGGAGAGCCGGTGACGGTGGCACCCGGGCAGTCCTTCGCGGCCAGCGGGCTCAACCGCAAGAGCGTCGCAACCCACGTGCTGATCACGGTCGATGGCGCATCGAAGTGGGTCGCGCTGTCGTGCGGCAAACTTGGCGCAGCGGTCGCAGGGCTGCCGGGGACGCGGCCGGACATCAGCAAGGATGCACCACCCGGCGACACGCAAACCAGCAGGCAATGCCTGCCGTTTTTCGACGACACCGACAATCCGATCCCACGGCCGGCAGCCTATGGTGGTCGCGCCGACATCACGCCACCGCCGCCTAAACTCGACGCGTTTGATCGTGCGCTGATGGCGACCTGCGGCCCGGCCGGCAAGGTCGTGGCGCCGCGCGAATTCAAGGCCATGATGCGTGCCCATCCCGCTGTCCTGGAGCGCATTCGCAGCTTCACCGGTGGCCGCGTGTTCGGCAACCGGTCGGCGGCAGCAACGGTCGATGCCTATCTCGATGAGCTGACCGCAGCGTGGTTCGACGTCAAAGCGTTCGACCACATCATCTGCGGCGAGCCGAAACCGTCCGGGGAGAGCATCGGCGGGCTGCACTTCCATGGGCGATACCTGCAACTGCAGCAGAGCGGCGAAGCCTGCCGATTGGCCAACTACCAGCAGAATGAAATCGTGCCTGGCACCATTTATACGATGGGCGTCGAGATGAAGGCGGCCAACGGCACGATGGCGCGTGACGCGCGCAAGGGCTACGGCCTGACCCTATCGGGCGAGGACATCCTCAAAACCGTGACGCGGGCGTTTGTGGACAACCCCACCGGCGGCAACGAGAGCGAAGGCTGCTTGCTGCCGATAACCGACGATGGACGCAATTTCACGGCCGTGTTCGTGCGGCGCGCGGCTGGCATCCGCACGTTCTACCCCGATGCAACGCC
>JAWXCP010000243.1:0-13009 GCA_034408685.1 Hyphomicrobium aestuarii
ACCCTCAAAGCTGGAACTCACGGGAAATCTGGCGGCCCTGTTGGGCGAACCAACAGTGAACTTAAGTTTGGTTCCGGTGGTTGCGGGGGCTGGATTTGAACCAACGACCTTCAGGTTATGAGGTCTCAGGTCATCTCATAGCAAATCAAACTTGTCGTGTGATGAGCGTGTGATGAAGATTTTCTGAAGCAGTTGAAATCGGTGTAGTTGCCAGTAAATTGTGGGCTTCAACGACGGGCTCCGACTTGAGCAGCCAGAATTGAGACGTAGACGGAATTTGTGCGCTGTCGGTCTTCCTTGTTCTTGGCGATCTCATGGTTTCTGCATTCCACTCAGCAGGGGTGGTGGCGTGCCGCCGACATCGGGAATGCAGATGCGCAACTTGCCACCATCGAGCCGGTCGATCTTTTGATCGAGATCAAGCAAGCCCTTCTTTTCTCCACCGCCATCGAACGTGTGGAACTCAGAGGCGTTACCTAGGACAGCACTGGCAATATGGATGGCATCAGGCGGTTTGAGAGCAGTATGACCTTCTATCATAAGCTTGCGGGCGTGCTCGCCAACCAATCGATCGACGTTCATAAGTAAGATATAATCGTTCTCGAAATACGCTCCGATCTGGTCGTCATCAGATGTTCGGACCTTCGAATTTTTGCAGACTTCGACAAGGGAGAGCGTCGAGGTCAAGATCTCGATCTTGTTCTTTTTCGCTTCTGAGATGACAGCGCGACACAGAGTGTCGCGATCGGACCCACCAACCGCGATTTTCTCACGCTGGATCAGGGCAATCCAGGCGCACGCGTCCCAGTATACCCGCCGAGGACTATTCGCCATCGCGAAGCCTCTCCAGATACTCCTCAGACTTCAAGCCCCCGGTGAAATCCACATCGGCAATATCGTCGATGTCGGGCAATTCATTCCGGTCGCGAAGGAACCGTACTTCCGTCGCATCGATATGCGAAACTCGACCGGCAGCTTTGAAGTGAATTGTCCCACGTATTTGCAGGCGACGATTTTTCCACACGTCGCCGATTTCTCTGACGCTGATCTCGCGCTCTGCTTCTCCGGAGACGAAGCACTTCACCTCGTCACCTGTGAGGCGATGCCTGATCAAGAACACGGGCCGTCCACGATCTCGGTCGATCCCTCGAAAATACCCCTCGATCGAACCGAGTTCCTTGTACGGCCTGCTCTTGGGCGCCAGGACCTCCCGAACGTGATCTGCTGACGTTCTTGCGACCGACGTTGTGATTTCGATCGCGGTCCCCCCCCCGCCGTGTTCGAAGCGGGTCAATTCGAGACCATTGGTGACGCGATCAAAGATTCTCTGAGCCGCTGTTAACGCCTTGTTGTTGAAATTTGCAGGCCGCTGCGCAGCTTGGTGAAGCTGTCGCAAACCAGCTGCCACGTTTTCAACCACGTGTTTAGAACGTTCATCTACGTTCACTCCGAATTGGCGGGGGAACGCCTCCGCCTCGATGGACAGTGGACTGTTCTTACTGGCGCCGATGATGCGCCACTCGATAGCGCTCTCCCCGTCCTCCGCTAGCGTGGCTTCAACTTGTGCTAGAACGTCGAAATAGTCACGGACCTGACCCAAGAAATCTTCGACCGTAGGGGCGTCGGTGCCGCTCCCGCGTCCAGAGACGCTCAATGTCACCTTCTTACTCATCTCAATCCTCTCCGGTCACGACGTCATCACTCGCTCGCGCTCAACCGGGTCGTCATCATGCCTCCAGTTATCTTACCAGAACCTTGAAGGCTTGGGGATGGCGATGCAACGACCGCCACTCGAACCCATCCAGTCTCAGGCCTACTCACTTAAAGTCACCTCTGGCGTGTGATAAGTGTGTGATGGCATGCCAAATCGCCTCGCCACGCGCGAATTAAAGTAATAAATATCAATTGGATATCGATCCGGCTCCGACTTGAGCAGCCAGTAGACTAGCTGTGATCCTGAGTGAGCAGGCTTGGTGATGGATGAGACGGATGCATCCAGTCTTTTCTTTGCCATATCAGTATATTAGCCTTCGGAATTCTGTCTTGATCCGCATCACAACGACCCATACCATGCTGCATTTGCCGTGTGATCAGCGTGTGATCACGATTCGAAGACGTGAGCACGGTCTGGGCCTTCTCGCCTCGCGAATGTTTCTTCTCACACTAACTGCGTAGTTTCCGGGGCTACTGCCGCGCCTACGGCCAGTACTAGCGTCTCTGCATGACGGAGTAATGGGTTTTTACCCATGCAAGGAACTTTTTATCATGCTTGATCTCGCAGCACGCGGGCGGGCCGCCCCCACCACGACCACGACAATGAAGGCGCTGGTCTACGCCGGTCCCGGCAAAAAGGCTCTCGAAACAAAACCGAGACCTGTCATCGTCGCGGTTACCGATGCCATCGTCAAAATCACGAAAACAACGATCTGCGGTACGGATCTGCACATTTTAAAGGGCGATGTCGCGACGTGTGAGCCGGGCCGCATCCTCGGCCACGAGGGCGTCGGTGTCGTGGAAGCCGTCGGTGCAGCAGTGACAGCCTTCAAGGCGGGCGACCGGGTGTTGATCTCGTGTGTCAGCGCGTGCGGAAAATGCGAATATTGTCGGCGACAAATGTACTCCCATTGCACAACAGGCGGCTGGATACTCGGCAACAAAATCGACGGGACCCAGGCCGAGTATGTTCGGATTCCTCATGCGGATTCCAGCCTTTACCCGATTCCCGACGGCGCTGATGAAGAAGCGCTCGTCATGCTGAGCGACATTCTTCCTACGGGTTTCGAATGCGGCGTTCTAAACGGAAAGATTGCGCCGGGCAGTACTGTCGCGATTGTCGGCGCTGGTCCGATTGGTCTCGCCACACTGCTCACCGCGCAGTTCTATTCGCCTGCCGAGATCATCATGATCGACCTCGACGATCACCGGCTGGAGGTGGCGAAGCGATTTGGAGCCACGACGACGATCAACAGTGCTGACGGTAAAGCCGAAGACGCCGTCATGACGATGACTAGCGGCCGCGGCGTCGACACGGCGATTGAGGCGGTCGGCATTTCCGCGACTTTCGAAATGTGCCAGCGCATTATTGCGCCCGGCGGCGTCATAGCCAACATCGGCGTGCATGGCACCAAAGTCGACCTCCACCTCGAAATGCTGTGGGATCGTAACATCTCGATCACGACCCGGCTCGTCGATACGGTCAGCACGCCGATGCTGCTTGAGGTTCTGCGATCGAAGAAGATCGATCCAACATTGCTGATCACCCATAGGTTCACACTGGATCAGATCATGGACGCCTACGAAACCTTCGGCGACGCATCAAAAACAAAAGCACTGAAAGTAATCATTTCGCCTTGAACTTAAAACCGGATTTTGTGCTCCGGTCGGACGCACCCGCCGGACGCGTTTTTTTGTGGAGTTTTGATTATGAGCCGCGGTGTCCAAATTTGCGAAAGAACGGTCCAGGCGGTAAAGGCCGACTTCGAGAGTGGGAATTTCAATTGTGGGACAATTGAATGAGGCGCCAGTTTCTCATCGGTGCCGGCAGTTTTGCAGTTGCCGGTGCTGGCGCCACCTATTTCGGCTTCCAAACAATGGGCTCGATGGAGGAGTATGCCGACGTGGTGAAGGCGAGCAGGTCAGCGCTCAGTCAAGAACCTCCTATCGAAGAGCTTATTCGCTACGCGACGCTTGCCGCTAGCGGCCACAATACGCAACCTTGGCGCTTTATCGTTTCCCAACGGCGTATCGAGATTTTGCCCGATCTCAATCGGCGTACGCCAATTGTTGACCCTGATAACCATCATATCTATGTCAGTCTTGGCTGCGCCGCGGAAAACCTTGCGCTTGCTGCCGCCGTGCGTGGCCGTCCGGGCGAGCTCCGTTTCAACGATGTCGGCGACGGTGCCGTGGAATTGACGTTCGGATCTGCTCCAATCGGTAACGCCGCCTTGTTCAACGCCATCCCCGAACGCCAATCGACGCGCGCCGAGTATGATGGCCGGCAGGTCAGCGCTGCAAACTTGGAAGCACTCGCGGCCGCAGCGGCTACTCCAGGCGTCGAACTGGTCCTGGTCACAGACCGCCCTCAGATGGATCGTATTCGCGACTTGGTCTTGGCCGGTAACACCGCACAAATTGCCGACGCGGCTTTCGTTCGCGAACTTCGGTCTTGGCTGCGCTTCAGTCCGCGCGAGGCCATCGAAAAAGGCGACGGTCTGTTCAGCGCGGCAAGCGGTAACCCCACTCTTCCGGCATGGCTAGGTCCACGCCTATTCGATTGGGTGTTCAAGGCCGACGTTGAAAACGATAAATACGCGAAGCACATGCGCTCGTCTGCTGGTATCGCAGTCTTCGTTTCGCAGAGCGACGACAAGGATCACTGGGTGCGCGCCGGCCGCGCGTGTCAGCGGTTCGCGCTGCAGGCAACCGCACTTGGCCTAAAGACCGCATATATCAATCAGCCGGTCGAAGTTGCGAAATTGCGGCCCGAATTGGCGAGCCTCGTCGGCCTGCCCGGACGTCGGCCCGACATTGTGATGCGCTTCGGTTATGGCCCCACGCTGCCCTACTCGGCGCGTCGGCCGGTAAGCGCGGTGCTGGCGTGAACCCGTCGGCTTTGTCGCCGCATGGCAACTCGCGATTCCCGAAGACTTTGGACCCGGTCTGGCTGGTGTCGTCCTCGCGCTTGTGCTCGGCGCTGGATTATTTGGCGATCGGCGTTGCAGGCGGGATAGCGAGGACGCGGGTTTCGCACGCCGGCAATGACCCTGGACTCGCGTCAACGGCGCGTACCGGGGATTTTGGCTTCGGGTATGTGGGCCACGGGATCCTGTTGCGCATCAGGGGTCGATTGCTCGTCCGACGTCGGCACGAGTTCGGGCGTCAGTTTCGGAGGCGGTGTCGGCGGCGGTGTGGCGCTGCGTTCTCCGGTTAAAACTTCGATTTCGCGGGCATCTGTGAGACTAATACGCGGGCCGTTGGCCGTGGCTTCGATCCAGCCGCGCACGCGCACCTCGGCGTTGATCAGATGCTGCCAATTCTCGGTGGCCCGTTTGCGCTTCCATCGCCCGGCTGGCGACCCATCGGCGGGCGCAGCCGACGTTGCCGGAAGGGCAGAGCTTGCGACGCCTTGCGGTATGACCACCGTCATGGCCCGGATTGCATTGGGCTGGCTTCGATCGGGACGGATTGCATCAGGACGGATTGCATCAGGACGCCGCGCTGCCACTGGCGCGGGCTCGAACGTCAGAACCGTTGCACCGCGGTCGCTGCCAGTGCCATTCGAGACCTCTGCTATCTTGCCCGTGATGGTCTGGAATGTGTCGGCGAGCGCCAGCAGATCAGTTATCCTGCTGGCGTCACGGTCAACGAAGGCGCCGGTTGCCCAGTGCCCGCGGCTGCCAGCGCGTGCGGTTTGCTCAGCTACAAGCAGATCGTCGAGGCATGCCGTGCTGCCGGGCAACGCGTAGGCGCGCGCCCAGCCGTCCGAGACGAGGCGGCCTTGAACCCATGTTGCGGCAATTGTCGTCGCGGGTCCGCCGCTATCGCGTTGCGGCTCGCTGACCAGAAACACCTGGGCCAGCAACCGCCCGTAGCGGTCGGTCCGGCGTCCCGACACTGCGATGTCGACTGGATGGCCGGCCGCGATACCCGTAAGCGCGGACCGGGTTTGCGCTTCAGCGGGCGTCGACGGCGATGCGCCCATCGCGTGAGGGGGCAACGCGCCGACGAGCTTGACCTCCTCACCGCTGTCGAGAACGAGCGTGTCGCCAGCAACGATCTGCGAAACTGTCCGCCGCTGCTCATGATAGAGCGTGCACGCCCACGCGCCGTCTGTTGCGGTCAACGCCGCCGCAAGCGCCACCGCCCATGTGACGAATGAGGTCGCCACATGTTTCCGGCGCCGCCTGCAGCGTTCCTCAGCAGCCTCAGCATCGCGATCACGCCGATATCGGCCTCGATGCCCCGTCACACGAGCACGTCGTCGGTGAGGTCGGCGATGCGTGTGTTTGCGACCGTGACGGTGTTGCCGCCGAAGGCGATCACCGCGTGGGCGCCCGATTGCGTGATCACCAAACTGGTGTAGGCGTCGAGGCCCGTCACGTTCGAGAAGTCGAGGGTGTCCACGTCGTTTTGGAAGTCCGCCACGCGGTCGGCGCCCCAACCGTCGCCGAACATGAAGACGTCCGATCCGCCACGACCATAGAGGAGGTCGTTACCAGCCCCGCCGTCGATCGTGTCGGCTCCAGCATTGCCGAACAGCGTGTTCGCCACTTCGTTGCCGGTCAGGCGGAGGCCCGCGGTTCCGCTCGCCGCCAACTGCTCGAGAGCTTGCCCGGCCGCCAAGGCATAATCGACCGTCGCCACCACGCGGTCGTAGCCCTCACCAGCGCGTTCGATGATCAGATCGCCGATGTTTTCGATGTAGTATGTGTCGTCGCCGAGGCCGCCGATCATCGTGTCGATGCCGCCGAGGCCGTGGAGCACGTCGTTGCCCTCGCCACCGATCAACCTGTCGTGGCCCGTATTGCCGAACAACGTATTGGCGATTTCGTTGCCCGTCAGCGTCAGGCCAGCGGTGCCGCGAGCGGCCAACTGCTCGATCGCTTGGCCCGTGGCGAGGGTATAATCGATCGTTGTGACGACGCGGTCATAGCCCTCTCCAGTGCGCTCGGTGATTCGGTCGCCAATGTTTTCGACATAGTAGACGTCGTCGCCTGAGCCACCGATCATCGTATCGACGCCGCCGAGGCCATGGAGCACGTCGTTGCCCTCGCCGCCGTCCAGCGTGTCATCGCCGGAATTGCCGAACAACGTGTTCGCCAGTTCATTGCCGGTCAGTATGCGGCTTGCGCTGCCAACCGCGATCAGAGATTCGATCGATTGACCTGCAGCGATCGTGTAGTCGACCGTCGTGTTCACACGATCGTAGCCTTCGCCGGCGGTTTCAAAAATGATGTCGTCGGCTGTATCGACGTAATACCGATCATCGCCAAGCCCGCCGATCATAATGTCGGCACCTGCCCCACCGTCGATGTCGTCGTTGCCCGCGCCGCCAGATAAAACGTTGGGAGCGGACGAGCCGATCAGCCGGTCGTTGAAGCTGGAGCCAATGGCGTTTTGAATGCGCATGAGCGTGTCGGTCGAAGCGACATTGGTGCTGCTATCGGGCGCCAACTCTTCGACAAGGTTTGCCGACAAGTCTATTCGCACGGCTCCAGCCGCACCGGTGTAGTCGATGGTATTGTTGCCCGCGCCTCCATCGACGATATCCTGGCCGCCACCGGCGATAATGAGATCATCGCCCGCTGTTCCAATCAAATTGTCGGCGCTTTCGGTTCCGGCCGTGATGAAAACCTCTGGCGCGATGTTGCGACCGGTGACGCTTACGCTGGCAAGAGCGGTCGAACGTTGGCCGTTGGCTGCCTCGAGCGTGTATTCGAAGCTGACGACGCCGACGTAACCGGCCCCCGCCGACAGCAACACGTCTCCATTTGCATCGAGCGTCACCGAGCCGATGCTGGCTGGCCCGACTGAGGCCAGCCGCAGGCCTTCGCCAAGATCGTTGTAGAGAAAGGCTTCGGCGGGGATTGCTACGGTGGCGGCAAAGACGTTGATTGCGTCGTCTGCGATTGCGCGTGGCGGCGTATCGTCAAGAATTGGCGGCGACATCGCTAGAAGATCGGCGCGCGAAAGTGGCGCTGCGTTTTGGAAGGTGATCGTTTCGATGCCCTCACCACGCATGAAGCCTTCGATGGTGACTCGTCCGCCGGTCGGAAAATCAAGGACGAGATCGTCGGGTGCAGCGGCGAGCCGGTAGACGCGCATGCCATCGGGTCCTTCCTCGCCGCCGAGAAGGAGGGTGTCCGTGTCGCTAGCGTCGCCGCGGTCCGCGATCGAAATGTGACCTTCCTCGACAAAGTAGACATAGGTATCGTTGCCCTCGCCACCGTCGAGCGCGTCCCGGCCGCCGCCGCCATATAGCGTGTCGTCACCAAGTTCGCCGAAGAGCACATTGTCGGCACTGTTGCCTTCAAGCGTGTTATCGAGCGCGTTGCCGGTGCCAAAAACCGCAGAGCCGGTAAGGATGAGGCGCTCGACATTGGCCGCCAGCGCAAAGTCGGTCGAGGCCTCGACCGTGTCGACCCCCTCGCTGGCGAACTCGATGACGACGTCGCCTGCGTTGCCGACGATGAACGTGTCATTGCCGGTTCCACCGGTCATTGTGTCGTTGCCGGCACCGCCGTCGAGCGTGTCATCACCGGCGCGCCCGTCGAGCACGTCGTTCCCATCTTCGCCGAACAGCGTGTCGTCTCCGCTGCTGCTGATGACCGTGTCGTCGCCGGCCTCAGCACGCACAACCTGCCGTAGGGCGGAAGCGGTTTCGATCCGGTCGGACTCAGAGCCGCCGGAGATCTGGAGTTCAGGGACCTCGGCGTTTTCGCTCGGACGGCGGTCGGCGGTGGGTTGTTCTTCGAAGCCCTCGAACAGGTTCCCACCGTTCACCAGGTCATTGACGATTTCATCCCAGTTCGACGATTGCGAAACAGAGCCTAATGTTCCTGACAGTTGATCTTCACTAAACTCGACTGTCGGAAACGTGAGACCGTAATCACCATCATTAAAACCTAGAATGCGCACGTAAACGGCGGGCTGTCCCTCGACACCGAAGCCTTCGAGGTCTCCGCCATTTGGACCTTGCTCGAGAAAGAGCGTGGGAACCCGCAATCCGGGCGAGATCTCAATGACGAGGTCGTCGCCTGCCTTTACGTATGACACATTGCCAGAGAGAGTCAGGATACCTTGTGTCAGATCAGTGTTGTTGAGCAGCTGGTTCTGGGTCTGGTGAAATAGGGCGCCGAGGAAGACCTCGTTGGGCTCGAAGTTGAGGCCGCCCTTCAACTGGAACAATGCGTTATTGTCGAATGCGCTTAACTTGCCGTCAAAGAAACCATAGGAGACGAATAATTGGTCGGCCGAGTCACCACCGTCGATAATGACTTCTGTGACGAGTTCCTCGGTCGAGAAAGCCGAGATGACATAGTCATCGTCGCCAAACCCGCCCGTGATGAACGAGCGCCCGCCGCCTGCGATGATGATGTCGTCTCCGTCGCCACCCTCGATCTCGATGTCGTAACCGCGTGCTCCTGTCTTGCCGCCTGCCGTGACGCTGCGAGCGTCGATGAGGTCGGAGCCGGCACCGCCGTCAATCCGCAGCGTCTCGGACGGCAGATAGATAAAGTCATCGTAGGCCGAGCCGATGATGTCTTCAGCATTGGCGACCCACCACGCGTCTGACGTTCCCGATAGGCCGATGTCGAGCTTGAATTCGAAGGGATCGACGGGTGTGATCATCACCCGCCCGCCTGCCTGCGACAGGTCGAACTGGTCGCCATTGCCGCCGTCGTCGTCGCCCATGTCGAAGCGGATTTCACGAAACGTGATCGCTACATTGGGGCCAATAACGATCTGGTCCGTCTTGTCGCTGATGATGAAATCGTAAATCGACGACAGCCAGTCCTGGGAACCGGAACGATCACCGCTGCCGTCTGCGATGACGATGAGTTCGGGTAACTGATGAAAGCCACGGCTTCCAGAACCAACATCGACATACAGAAGGCCAGCCCCGTTATAGACGATCGTATCGGTGCCATCCTGTTCGAACTTCAAGCGGGGGTCGCCGCCATGATAAATGTTGAAACCGGACGACCAGACAAATTGATCGTCACCGTTGCCGCCGAATAGTTTTTCGACCGAAAAACGCCCGCTGTCGGTTCCAAACAATACGTCGTTGCCGTTGCCGCCCGACACCGTGCTGAAATTGATCGTCGGCATCGTTATGCGATCATCACCGCCGGTACCGACGTAGGTCTGGAGACCAAACGTGACGCCTTTTCCGAACGATGGAAAGGAATTCGCATCGAGCCCGACCTGGATCATCATCGACGAAATGACCGATGATGAATTCTGCGTCGGGAAGTTCGTATAGTCGCCGTTGAACGCGTAATACTCGAACTGTCCGGCGTTGATGCCGCGAGCGTAGGCTGACATCGTGGCCCATGCCAACTCGGGGATGTCGACCGGGAGTATCGTGCTGTAACGGGACCCGGGCGGGCCGATCGCCTGGACGAGGGGGTCTCCGCGCAGGTTGCCATTCACCTGCGCTAGCGTGGTTATTCCGTTCGCACCTTGGACCGCTAATTTCGGCAAGCCGCCAGTGCGCGGCACAAACACACCCTCCATGGTGTACCACGTATCTTGGGGGATCGCGCCTGGATACGGCGACGGATCGAAGGTCAGCTGGAGATGGTCGAGGCCGAAAAAGCCTAGGAAAAAGCGGCTAATCGGCACGGCTTCGACGCGAATTGTGGACATTTGACCCCCAGAACACTCACTCAAATCATCACGAACGGCTCGAACGGCCCCCGGACAAAACTCCCCGCTCAGGTTGTGCTTTACTGAACGCTGGTTGCCATTGAACGCCGTATTATTTGGGCATTAACCCTTCATTAACGTATATTTTTCACTTTTGAGTTGTGCAACCGTAAAATGCTTTGGCGAAGAACTTTCGCTTTTTCGACGAAGTTGCTATTTTTTTGAAAGTTGGGCTGGAGCACCCAGGCGGCGGTGGCGACGTCGAGGGTGCGCCAGCACCCGTCTGCCACCTAAACACGCGACAAGTGGTCCGAGTATCTGGACTGGCAGTTGCCGTTCTCAGCCGCTGACGCGATTGACAGCGCGGGTGCGTTCGGGCAACTCTCTGGCGAACTTCGGGTTGTCACAACGGCCCGCTCACGCTCGCCAGCGAGTTTTCGCTGCCGGGCGCAAATTGTTTTGGCCCGTCAACTTGCGAACCCCGTCAACTTGCGAACCCCGTCAACTTGCGACCTCAAGGGACATCGAGATGCTGAAGCTGTGGGGCCGGACAACGTCGGCCAACGTGCAGAAAGCGATGTGGGCGCTGGCCGAACTTGGCTTGGCTCATGAGCGCGTCGATGCGGGTGGAGCGTTCGGTGGCCTCGACGCGCCCGAGTACGCGGCGATGAACCCTAACCAGCTGATCCCCGTGTTACAGGACGGCGAGTTGGTGCTTTGGGAGAGCGAGGCGATCGTCCGCTATCTGGCTCGGACGTATGGCCTTGGCAGCTTGTGTCCGGCTGACGCCAAGGGTGCCGCACTTGCCGACCAGTGGATGATGTTTTCGGCAACGACGTTGCAGCCTGAGATCATCGGCGTGTGCTTTACGCAGCTGGTGCGCATGCCGTCTGCCAGCCGCAATATGGCAGCTGTCGATGCCGCTGCCTCGAAGGCTGGCGAAAAGCTTGGAATTCTCGACCGGCAGCTGTCGGGTCGGCCGTTTCTGCTCGGCGATACGCTGACCATGGCCGACATCTCCGCAGGTACGTTGATGTACCGCTATTTCACGCTGCCGATCGCGCGGCCGAAGCTCGCCAACGTCGAGGCCTGGTATGCAGGCCTGTGCACGCGGCAGGGCTATCAAAGTTCGGCGATGACCAGTTATTCAAGCCTCCAGGTGGCCTAAGCCCAGCATGTTCCAGTCGCTGTCCGATCGTCTGAATGGCGTCCTCGACAAGATCCGGGGCCGCGGTGCGCTGACCGAAAGCGACGTCGGCGAAGCGATGCGCGAGGTGCGCCGCGCGCTGCTCGAAGCCGACGTCGCGCTCGACGTGGTGCGCGGGTTCGTCGACGCGGTGAAGGCCAAAGCGGTCGGGCAAGAAGTCATCCGCTCGGTCAAACCCGGGCAGATGGTCGTCAAGATCGTCCACGACGAACTCGTCGCGGTGCTGGGTTCGACGGCCGAGCCGATCGACCTCGCTGCGACGCCGCCGGTCGGCATTCTGATGGTCGGGCTGCAGGGCTCGGGCAAAACGACGACGACGGCCAAGATCGCCTACCGGCTGACCAATCGCGATCGCCGTAAGGTGCTGATGGCCTCGCTCGACACGCGGCGGCCTGCGGCACAGGAGCAGCTTCGCGTTCTCGGTGAACAGACGGGCGTTGCGACGCTGCCGATCGTCAGCGGCCAGACGCCCGTGCAGATTGCCAAGCGTGCGCTCGATGCGGCCAAGCTGGGTGGCTACGACGTTGTCATTTACGACACCGCAGGGCGCGTCACCGTCGACGAAGAGCTGATGGACGAGGCGGCCGAGGTCAAGCGGATCGTGGCCCCGCATGAGGTGCTGCTGGTCGTCGACAGCCTGACCGGCCAGGATGCGGTCAACACCGCGACGGCGTTCGATGGTCGCATCGGGATCACCGGTACGGTGCTGACACGGGCCGACGGCGACGGCCGGGGTGGCGCGGCGCTATCCATGCGCGCGGTCACCGGCAAGCCGATCAAACTGCTCGGCATCGGCGAGAAGTGGGACGCGCTCGAGGATTTCGATCCCAAGCGTGTCGCCGGTCGAATCCTCGGCATGGGCGACATGGTCGGCCTCGTCGAGAAGGCGCTGGAAACTGCCGATATCGAGAAAGCGCAGGGTATCGCGCAGAAGATGCAGAAGGGCATCTTCGACCTCGAAAGCATGGCCGCGCAACTCGTGCAGATGCAGAAGATGGGTGGCATGGGCGGCCTGATGGGGATGATGCCGGGCGTGCGCGGCATGAAGGACCAGATGGCGGCAGCGGGCGTCGATGACCGCATGCTCAAACGCCAGCACGCGATTATCCAATCGATGACGCCAAAGGAGCGGCGCAATCCGAAGGTGCTCGACGGCAAGCGCAAGCGGCGGATCGCGTCGGGCTCTGGAACCAAGGTCGAGGAGATCAACCGGCTCCTCAAACAACATCGCCAGATGGCCGACATGGTCAAGGAGATGGGCCGCAACCCGGGCATGATGAAGAAGATGATGGCTGGCATGGGCCTTGGCGGCGGGGCCGGTGGCATGGGCGGGTTTGGCGCGGCGCCAGGGCCCGACGAACTGGCGCGCATGGAAGCCGAACTGATGAAGCTCGACCCAAAGGCGATCGCGGCGTTGCCACCGGAAGT
>JAWXCP010000244.1:0-42029 GCA_034408685.1 Hyphomicrobium aestuarii
CGCATGGGCGCATAAGGACCGGCGCGCATGGGCGCATAAGGACCGGCGCGCATGGGCGCATCGAAACCGGCGCGCATGGGCGCATCGAAACCGGCGCGCGCCAAGCCACTGTCACCGAGCGCAGTCCGGAAGCCTGGCGCACCCGTGTCGAGCGCGACGGCCACGGCCTAGTCGAAATCACGGAATTGTCGCCAGCCGAGCAAGCCGACGAAATGTTGCTGATGGGCCTGCGTTTGACCGAAGGTATCGACCTCGCGCGGATGCGGACGCTGACCGGCCGCGTCCTACCACCCGCCGCGATCGACAATCTGGCCAGCCTCGGCATGGTCGAGCGGCTGCCAATTGGGGCGTTGCCCGGCGACCGCCTCCGCGCCACACGCGACGGCCGCTTTGTCACCAGCGCCATCGTCGCCGAATTGTCGGCTGCGCTGGTGTCGGATGCCCCACACTTGTCATGACGATGACAATCGGCCAACAGTTGCACGGATCTTGGCCCTGGAGACTTCGCCTTGACGCTCACGCCGCCGCTTGCCGCCGCCCTGTCCGCCGGAACCGCTACTGGCGGAGCCGTGCTGCGCCACGACTGGTCGGCAGCCGAAGCGCTTGAAATCGTGTCCGCGCCGTTGAACGACCTGCTGTATGCCGCCCACAGCGTGCATCGCGCCAATTGGTCGGCCAATACCATCCAGAAAAGCCAGCTACTCAGCATCAAAACCGGCGGATGCGCCGAGGATTGCGGCTATTGCAGCCAGTCAGCCCACCACGATACAGGCCTGTCAGCCTCGAAACTGATGGAGGTCGAGCGCGTGCTCGCCGAGGCCGCCAAGGCCAAGGCCGCCGGCTCGACGCGGTTCTGCATGGGCGCGGCCTGGCGCTCACCGAAAGAACGCGACATGCCAGCCGTTCTCGCCATGGTCGAGGGCGTGAAGGCTATGGGGCTCGAAACCTGCATGACGCTCGGCATGCTCGACGACATCCAAGTCGTCGCGCTCAAACGCGCTGGCCTCGACTACTACAACCACAACGTCGATACGTCGGAAGCCCACTACGGCCGCGTCATCACCACGCGCACCTACGCCGACCGCTTGGACACACTGTCACGCGTTCGCGACGCAGGCATCAATGTCTGTTCCGGCGGCATTCTCGGCCTTGGCGAAACCGCTGCCGACCGCGCCGACATGCTAGTGACGCTCGCCAACCTGCCCGAGCATCCCGGCAGTGTCCCAATCAACATGCTGATCGCGATCCCCGGCACCCCGCTGGCAGACACCGCACCGATCGACCCGGTCGACTTCGTCCGCACCATCGCGGCCGCGCGGATCATGATGCCGAAGTCTTACGTCCGCCTGTCAGCGGGCCGCACCGA
The DNA here is from genome assembly GCA_034408685.1 of Hyphomicrobium aestuarii. Lineage (GTDB taxonomy): Bacteria > Pseudomonadota > Alphaproteobacteria > Rhizobiales > Hyphomicrobiaceae > JANXVY01. The sequence continues at coordinate 1,367 of JAWXCP010000244.1, forward strand.
AATGAACGATGCCACACAGGCGTTATGCTTTTTCGCTGGAGCGAATTCCGTTTTTGCTGGCGACCGTCTGCTGACCACCGACAACCCCGGCGAGGACGCCGATAGCGCGCTGTTTGCCAAGCTAGGGCTTGTTGCGGAAACAGCGAGCACTGGACCCGTTAAACCCTGCCTTCAGCCGGTCGCCCAACGCGGCGCCCCAACCGTCCCCCGCTCGGAGTTCGCCGCCGATGGCGCCCCCGCCTGAAGATGGCAGCCAGTCGGCCGCAGCCAACACCGCCCCTACAACGGTGCCTCGTGCGACCTCGCATGCCCGCGCACTCGAAGCCCTCGCCCGCCGAGGTCGGCTGCGAACGCTACAACCCCGCGCCGGACACGACTTCACCTCCAACGACTTCCTCGGCCTCGCCAAGGCCCCCGAACTCGCCCAAGCCGCTCGCGAAGCCCTGGACCGTGGCGTACCGTTAGGCGCTGGCGGATCGCGCTTGCTGCGCGGCAACCACGACGAGCACGAGGCACTCGAAGCCGAGGCCGCCCGGTTTTTCGGCGCTGAGACCGCGCTTTATTTCGGCGGCGGCTTCCAGGCTAACGCGGCGATCCTGGCGACGTTGCCAGCGCGCGGTGATCTCGTGGTCTACGATGCCCTCGTCCACGCCAGCGCGCACGAAGGCCTTACCCTGACCAGAGCCGCTACAGCAGAAGCCCGCCACAACGACCCGCAATCGTTCGTCGACGCGCTCACCGCGTGGCGCAAAGCTGGCGGCACCGGGCGGCCATGGATCGCCGTCGAAAGCGTCTACTCGATGGACGGCGACACCGCCCCGCTGGCTGACCTGATGGACATCGCCGCCCGCCACGACGCCTACGTTGTGGTCGACGAAGCCCATGCGACAGGCGTTCTCGGCCCTGGTGGTCGTGGGCTCGCCGCGCCGTATGAGGGCCGCGAAAATCTCATTTGCCTACACACCTGCGGCAAGGGCCTCGGCGCGTCCGGCGCGCTGGTGACCGGACCCGCCGTGATCCGCGATTACCTCATCAATCGCGCGCGCGCCTTCATCTATGCGACGGCTCCGTCGCCCGTCATGGCGGCTGTTGTCCGCCGCGCGCTAGCACTGGTCGAAGCTGAGCCATGGCGGCGCGCCGCGCTTGCTGCTCGCGTGGCGCGCGTTCGAGACCAGTTATCGGCCACCTGCGGGCTCACGCCATCGCCCACCCACATCCAACCAGTGGTCGTCGGGACCGACAGCCGCGCTGTCTCTCTCGCCGAGCGCATGCAGGCGAGCGGCTACGACATCCGCGCCATACGGCCACCCACCGTGCCAGAGGGCACCGCGCGGCTGCGCATCGTCGTCACGCTCAATGTCGACGATGCCACGACCGACGCGATGCTGTCGGACTTGGCGCAAGCGCTACCCGCCGTCAGGGCCCGCTGACGATGGTTCTGCCCACATCACGGCAGCCAGCCACGCTCGCCCGAACGCCGCGGCGCTTCGTCGTCACCGGAACCGACACCAACGTCGGCAAAACCGTCGTGGCAGCCGGTCTGGTCGCGGCCCTCGACGGCGAATACTGGAAACCGATCCAATCCGGGCTGGGTGGACAAACCGACACCGACACCGTGCGCGCATTGAGCGGCCTGCCGCCCGACCGCTTCCACACCGAGGCCTACCGGCTAACCGCGCCACTCGCCCCCCTCCACGCCGCCATCGCCGACGGCGTGACGATCGACGAAGCACGCCTCGTGCCCCCGCATGCCATGCGCCCGCTAATCATAGAAGGCGCCGGCGGCCTGCTGGTCCCGGTCACGCAGAACTTGACGATGGCCGACCTGTTTGCCCGTTGGCAGATCCCCGTGGTCCTGGTTGCCCGCACCGCGCTCGGCACCATCAATCACACGCTGCTGTCGATCGAGGCCACACGCGCGCGACATATCCCGATCGTTGGCGTCGTGTTTGTTGGCGATGCGAACCGTCTATCGGAACACCATATCGCCAGCCACGGCGCCGTCCGCCATCTTGGCCGGTTGCCACACCTCGATCCGCTCGATCAAGCAACCCTGGCATCGGCCTTTGCAGCGGGCCTCGATCTTTCGGCGTTCATCGACGAGGTCGAACCATGAAGCCGGCCCCACCATCTCCCGCCTTACAGTCCCCGATATGGCACCCGTTCACGCAGCATGGGCTCGGCCAGCCGACGATCGAGATCGCGTCAACCGAGGGTGCCTACCTGATCGTGCGCGACGGCCGCCGCATCCTCGATGGTATCTCGTCGTGGTGGGTCACGACGCACGGCCACCGCCACCCCTTGATCACGGCAGCAATTCGCGACGCGGCCGATACCCTGGACCAGGTTATCTTCGCCGGCTTCACCCACGAGCCAGCCGAACGTCTCGCATCGGCGCTGATCGCCCTGGCTCCGACCGAACTGGCCCCAACCGAACTGGCCCCAACCGAACTGGCCCCGACCGAACCAGCGCGCAACCAGCCGCTCGCCCACGTGTTCTACTCCGACAGCGGATCGACGGCGGTCGAAGTCGGCATCAAGATGGCGCTCGGCCATTGGCGCAATCGCAGCCAACCGCATCGGTGTCGCATCCTCGCACTGGAGCACGCCTACCACGGCGATACCGTCGGCACGATGTCGGCTGGCGCACGAGGCGTGTTCAATGCCCCCTACCAGACGCTGTTGTTCGACGTGACGCGCATCCCGTTTCCTGACATCGAACGCCAACAAGCAACATTCGACTCGCTCGAAGCGGCATGTCGGCAGGGCGATGCCGCCGCGTTCCTGTTCGAGCCGCTGATCCTAGGGGCGGGCGGCATGTTGATCTACCCAGCCGAGGTGCTGGCCGAAATGGCCCGCATCTGCCGCGCCAACAATGTGCTGTTAATCGCCGACGAGGTCATGACCGGCTGGGGGCGCACCGGCACCATGTGGGCGTGCGAGCAGGCTGGGATCGCGCCCGATATCCTGTGCACGGGCAAAGGCTTGACCGGCGGCTCCCTGCCGCTGGCCGCGACACTCGCAACAGCCGAAATCTTCGACAGCCACCGTTCCGCCGATCGCAGCCAGATGCTGTTCCATTCATCGAGCTTCACCGCCAACCCGATTTGCTGTGCAGCCGCGCTGGCCAACATCGAGGTGTGGCAGACCGAGCCGGTGATGGCGCGGATCGCGGCGTTGGCTAAGGCCCAGACGGCGGCCGTCAAGCGTCTCGATAACGACACCCGTTTTAGCGGGCGCCGCCAATGCGGAACGGTTCTCGCGCTCGAACTCTCATCAGACACCGGCGGCTACATGGCGAGTGTTGCCCCACAGCTGATGGCGTTTTTCCTCGAGCGCGACATCCTGATTCGCCCGCTCGGCAATACGATTTATGTCATGCCGCCCTACTGCACGACCGCCGAAGAGTTGGCGCGCGTGTACGATGCCATCGGTGAGGCCGCCGACCGTTTCGGACCGCCGGTAGGCCGCATGCAAACATGACCACCAACATGACATCCGGCGTCGAGATTATCGGCCTCGGCCACCATGCGCCCGACCGCATCGTCACCAGCGCCGAATTGGAAGCGCAGCTTGGTCTGACCCCCGGCTGGATCGAGCGACGCACCGGCATCATCGAGCGCCGCTATGCCGCCGACGGGGAAGCCCTGACCGACCTCGCGGTCAGCGCTGCGACGATGGCGCTCTGTGACGCCCGCTCCCGGACTGACCTTGCCACCACCGACATTCGCCTGTTGCTGCTGGCGACATCAACGCCGGACCACCTGCTGCCGCCATCGGCGCCGCTTCTTGCCCACCGCCTGGGTCTCACCGCAGCGGGCGGCATCGATCTCGCGGGTGCCTGTTCTGGATTTCTATTCACGCTGGCTCTGGCCGACAGCTTCGTGCGGACCCATCGCGTGGCGTTAATGGTCGTGGCCGCCAATGTTCTGTCGCGGCGCATCAACCCCGCCGATCGTGGCAGCGCCGTGCTGTTTGCCGACGCAGCCGGCGCGGTCGTGCTTCGCCCGATCAGCCGCGCAACTGCTGGCATCCAAGGTCTTCACCTTGCGTCGAGCGGTGCGGACTATGGCCTGATCCACATCCCCGCCGGCGGCAGCCGCGTACCGTTTGCCGCCGAACTGCCGATCATGGATACGCGCATGTTGCTCGCCGACGGCCGTGCGGTTTACCAGAAGGCCGTTGCGATGATGCACACGAGCGCTGTCACAGCGCTTGAGAACGGTGGTCGCACGCCGACTGAGGTCGCGCACTTTGTCCCCCACCAGGCCAACGCCCGCATGATCGAGACGGTTCGCGCTGGCCTCGGCATCCCGCCGCACATTACCCGCAGCACGATCGCGCACTACGGCAATAGCTCGGCCGCGACGATCCCGTTCACGTTGTCGATGGCGGCGTCCAATGGCGCGCGCCCTAAGCCGGGCGAATTGGTGCTGATGACAGCAGCCGGTGCGGGTCTGTCCGGCGGCGCCATCCTGTGGGGCTGGTAATTACACATTTGAAAACGCATCCGGTGACCGAGCAGCATACGATCGGATTGCGATCGCCATGCTGCCTCTGCCGCCACGCCAGCTGGCTCAATACACCCGGGCTCAATGCTCCCGGGCTCAATGCTCCCGGGCTCAATGCTCCCGGGCTCAATACACCCGGGCTTTGGGCTCGATGTACTTGACCTCGTTGGTCAGGGTTTTGGTGTGGACCGGGCGCGTGTCGAGTTCGATCGACTTGGCGCGGTCGTCGGCGAAGGCCAACGTATGGACCATCCAATTTACGTCATCGCGCTTGCTGTAGTCCTCGCGGGCGTGGGCGCCGCGGCTTTCCTTGCGGTTTGCCGCGCTCACAACCGTAACGACGGCCTGCGCAATGAGGTTGTCGTATTCCAACGTCTCGACGAGGTCGGTATTCCAGATCAACGAACGGTCGGTGACTTTGATGTCCTCGGTGTCTTTCCAGATTTCGGAAATCTTCGCGACGCCTTCGTCGAGCACCGGCCCGTCGCGGAACACCGCACAGTTCGTCTGCATCACGCGCTGCATGCGTCCGCGCAGGGCTGCCGTCGTCATGTTGCCGTCGGCATGGCGTAAGCGATCGAGGCGCGACAATGCTAGGTCGGTTGCATCTGACGAGAGGCGCGGCAGCTTTGCGCCCTTCTCGACGGTTTCGATACAGCGGAGCCCTGCCGCGCGGCCGAATACAACGAGGTCGATGAGCGAGTTCGAACCCAGGCGATTGGCGCCGTGGACCGAAACGCAGGCAGCTTCACCAACGGCCATAAGGCCCGGCACGACCTTGTCGGGGTCGCCGTTCGCCTTGGTCAACACTTCGCCGTGATAGTTGGTCGGGATGCCGCCCATGTTGTAGTGGACCGTCGGGATGACGGGGATGGGCTGGCGTCGCAGATCAACACCGGCAAACACCTTGGCGTTCTCGGTGATGCCGGGCAGGCGCTCGGCCAGAATTTTCGGGTCGAGATGGTCGAGATGCAGGTAGATGTGGTCGCCGTCCTTCCCGACGCCTCGGCCCTCGCGAATTTCGATTGTCATCGAGCGCGAGACGACATCGCGCGAGGCGAGGTCTTTGGCGTGCGGAGCGTAACGCTCCATGAAGCGCTCACCTTCGCTGTTGGTCAGGTAACCGCCTTCGCCACGCGCGCCTTCGGTGATCAGAACGCCAGCGCCGTAAATGCCGGTCGGATGGAACTGGACGAACTCCATGTCCTGCAGCGGCAGACCGGCGCGCAACACCATGGCGTTACCGTCGCCAGTGCAGGTGTGGGCTGAGGTGCATGAGAAGTAAGCGCGGCCATATCCTCCCGTGGCAAGAATTGTCTTCTGAGCACGGAAGGTATGAAGTGTTCCGTCGTCGAGATTGAGCGCGACAACGCCGTGGCATGCGCCTTCGGCGTCCATCAAAAGATCGATGGCGAAGTATTCGATGAAGAATTCCGTGTTGTGGCGCAGCGCTTGGCCATACAGCGTATGCAACATCGCGTGGCCAGTGCGGTCGGCAGCGGCGCAGGTGCGCTGAGCAGGTGGGCCTTCGCCGAATTCGGTCGTCATGCCACCGAACGGGCGCTGATAGATTTTGCCATCCTCGGTGCGCGAGAACGGCACGCCGTAGTGCTCGAGCTCATAGACGGCGGCAGGTGCGTTGCGGCACAGATATTCGATCGAGTCCTGGTCGCCGAGCCAGTCGGCACCCTTGACCGTGTCGTACATATGCCATTTCCAGTCGTCTGGCCCCATATTCCCGAGGGCTGCTGCGACACCGCCCTGGGCGGCCACCGTGTGCGAGCGGGTCGGAAACACTTTGGTGACACACGCCGTCTTGAGTCCGGCTTCGGCCGCGCCAAGTGCTGCACGAAGGCCCGCTCCGCCAGCACCCACCACGACCACATCGAACTCATGATCGGTGATCGGGTAGGCGTTCCCGTTCATGCCAGGCGCAGAGGCACGCGTATTAGTCGATTTACCGTTCGCGTGGCCGTTGGCATGACCGTTGGCGTGTCCGTTGGACTTCGACATGTCAGGCTCCAAAGTTCAATTTCAATATTGAGAAAACGCAAGCGAGGGCCACGAGGATCGCAAAAAACGTATTCAGAGCGAGCGCGGCGAGCTTGGGTCCCTCGTTGTGGACATAGTCCTCGATGATCGTCTGCATGCCGAGCCGCATATGCATAGTGCCGGAGACAACCAGCAACAACAGCCCCATGGCGACAAACGGATTGGCCGTCAACGTCTTCGCAGCCGAGTGGTCGGCACCCGCGAGCGAGGCGACAAGCCACACCAGGAACGCCGCCAACACAGCGTTGGCAAGGCCGGTCATGCGCTGCATGATGAAGTGGTCGACGCCCTCTTTGGCAGAGCCCAAATGGCGGACCTTTTTCAACGGCGTTCGAAAATTCTTTGCCATAACGGGTCCCCTCAGCGCAGCGCCACAAACCAAATTGCGCCGGTCAATGCCAGCGACCCCACGATCGTGCCCCACGACAGCCGATCGACGGTGGTGAGATCGTAACCGCGGCCAGTATCCCAGATGAAGTGACGCAGACCGCCGAGCATGTGGTGCATCAACGCCCAAGTGTAACCAAGCAGCACAATGCGGCCTGGGATCGAGCCAAAAATGTCGGCAACGTAGCCGAAGTAGGCCGGACCGCTGGCAAGCGCGGCGAGCCACCAAGCGAGCAGCAATGTGCCGACATAAAGCGCCACACCCGTGACGCGGTGGACGATCGACATCACCATGTTGATCAGCGGGCGATAGACTTGGAGATGCGGCGACAAAGGCCGCTCGCGATGCGTGTTGGCCATGGGTATCCTCGATGAGGGCTGCAGGGAGCCTACCTTGCTGCATCTGCGAGGGCAATTCGCCTAAGGGCGTGGCTGGTGTGGCATACCCGCGTTGCAGCCACATCCGACGCCGCTCATCAAGCCGCTTTAAAGCGCGGCAATGATCGCACGGCCAAGCGCGTGGCCACTCTCATAGCCATGTTCGGCGAGGCGCCCCAGGCACCAGTCGCCACACACACCGACCATGTGCTGGGTCGAGAACAGGTAACTTTCGCCGAGCGACTGATCGACCAGGCCATGACGCCACAGATGGGTGGTCTGCACCGCAGGGGTCACGTTGGGGAGCGCAAGGGCGCGGCGAACTTCGTCCCACAATTCCTGGGATATGATTTCGGGGTCGGCGTCTTCGGCTTCGCGGCTGTAGCCAGGCGAGGCATGCACCACGATCGTCTCGCCGGATTTCTGGCGGCCAGGCTTACAATTGTTGCGCGAAACCCAGCGGACGACTTCGGACATGTCCGAGATGACATCGTAACCTTCCGGCAGCACCGGAGTCTCGAAATGCATCATCAACGACCAGCACGGCATCATGCGGACGCGCGACAGAGGCTGTGCGAGGTCTTCGAGGCGGCCGAGAAGCAGGCGGGCCTGCGGGGCTGGCACCGCGATTGCGACGGCCGCAAACGGGCCAGCCGAGGTCTGGTCGTCGAACCAGACGTGCCAGGCGTGGCCGCTTTTCGTGTCTGTGCGGGAGATCGTGTGGACCCGGCGGCCGGTGTGGACGCGCAAGCCTTCTGCAAGCGGACGGACCAGTGAATGCATGCTCGGCGTGCCGACGATCCACTGCGTCATCTGGACGCCGCTCTCGCCGGAACTCGACCCTGGCTTCCACGGCGCGGCGTAGCCGGTCCCAGCCAACTCATCCAGGTAACGGCCGAAAACATCGCTGCGCGCCATGACGTATTGCGCGCCGTGATCGAACGAAATCCCGCCATGGCGCACGGTCGCGATCCGCCCGCCGATCGTCCGGTCCTGTTCGAAAACGTCAACGTAGCAGCCAGCCGGGCGCATATATTGAGCGCATGCGAGCCCGGTCAGGCCCGCGCCAATAACCGCTATTGTTTGTGTCACGAGAACGTCCCGTCAATCGGGCGGCAATGACACGCCGCATTCCAAACGAGACTTTGACATCAGGAACTTAACCGAGCGTCAATCAAGCTGCACGTCGGGCCTGCACCGAGCCTGGGCTGGCGACCCGGCCCATTATTTCGGCGCAGAAACGACCCCGCAGGCGATCCTGGCTCCGGCATTGCCGTCGGGTTCAGACTGGTAGTCATCGGCCTCCGCATAAATGACCAGTGACGTGCCGTCGGCATCGAAGATCGTCTCTTCCGCTGTTCGCGACAGGTTGACGAACGCAGTAATCAGTTCGACCTCGGCCTCGCCCGTCGCCGTGACGAACAAATTGGGTAGATCGCCTGCCATCGGGCCTTCATCGTTGAGGAAGCCGTGCTTCGACCCGAGCGGATTATAGATCTCTCCAGCTGATGAAAAATCGCCGGTGCACGTGCCCCGGTCGTGGAAATGGAAACCGTGTGGCCCGGGTGGCAGGCCGGCCAGCTTGACCTTCAACAGGATGCCAGCGGTCGTTTCGATCAACTCGATCTGGCCAATCGCCTTGCCGTCAGCCCCCCTCATTTCGACAGCCACTTTATCACCAATGGCGTGCACGGGTCCGGCCAAACCGAGAACAATCGCGACAGGTATCAGTGTTCGGAGGGCCATCGAACGTCCTTTGGTTATGCAACCCTGGCATCGCCACGGTTTGCCTGCAGGCGTCGGTGTTTTGATCAGCGCGGCATGACAAGCCAGAGGTCGAGGTCGAGGACAACGCCCTCGGCGTAATCGCTGCCCGATTTGTAGGGATGGTTGACGCAGGAGACATTCTTTGTCGCCACAAGCCGCGTGCGCACGGCGCCAATATCATTGCGGCCAGGGATCTCGGCCATCTCGAGGATATCCGACCATGCGTAGATCGTATCGCCAGCAAAGCAAGGGGCGACGTGGCGGCCGCCGTTGATTGCGGCGATGTGGAAGGCATTCGCCAGACCGTTGAACGATAGCGCGCGGGCGAGCGAGATCACCACGCCGCCGTAGACCAAGCGTCGGCCGAACCGGCCTTGGCCTTCGGTGTGCTGGTTGAAATGGACCTTGGCCGTGTTCTGATAGAGCCGCGTGGCGAGCTGATGCTCGGATTCTTCAAGCGTCATGCCATCGACGTGGTCGATTTTTTCACCCACCTGATAGTCTGCCCACCGAAAAGGTGAGCCCGAAAGCCGCGCATCCCAACCGGTTCCATCGGCACGCGGCATGTCGAATGAGCCGGTGTCAATTGACGGCAGGCCTTTGGCGAAGAGCGCGGGATCGACCCGGTCGGGGAGCGCTGGGACGACCGTCTCCGGGGCATGGGAAGCAGTGTCGCGTTTGCGCACCATGACCCAGCGTGTATATTCAAGTACGGCCTCCCCGCGCTGGTTGCGGCCCGTCGATCGGACGTAAACCGTGCCGGTCTCACGGTTGGAATTTTCCTTGAGACCAATGACTTCCGAAACCGAGGCCAGCGTATCGCCCGGGTAGACTGCGGCGAGGAAGCGGCAATCGGCGTACCCGAGGTTGGCGATGGCATTCAGTGAGATGTCGGGCACTGTCTTGCCAAATACCATGTGAAACACCAGCAGGTCGTCAAGTGGCGATTGCGGGTAACCGATCGATTTTGCGAAGACGTCCGAGCTTTGGACGGCAAAGCGAGGGCCGTAGAGCGCGGTATAAAGCGCGACATCGCCGGTCGTGATGGTCCGCGGCGTGGCGTGATGGATCATCTGGCCAAGCCGGAAGTCCTCGAAATAGTTGCCGGGATCGGTCTTAGGGGCGATGGTCGCGTTAGCGGACATGGGTGCGGCCTTTCCGGTTTGTTTGTCTGTGCTTACGGGTATTTTATGACAGCCGGCAAGGCGGGTAATATGGTGCATGAAAAGGCGCGACTATCGCCAGTGTATGGCCCCGCGTCGTTGTGTCGGAAGGCTGGCAAACCGGAGCCGTGGGCGTTACCTTCCATATGCCAAACCAACGTCGGAGCTGTTTTACATATGACCGATACGCCAAACCTTGACGCATTGCTGAAACTCCCGGCTGGCGAGCGGCTGGCTCTGGCTGAGGCACTGTGGTCATCGCTGACGACTGTCGACACGTCGGAAACGGTCGCCGATTGGCACCTGAAACTTATTTCCGAGCGCGTCGCCGAAGATGACGCCGATCCTGCTGCAGTGCAGGACTTCGCGGAAGTCTGTCGCAAAATCGCAGGCCAGTAGTTTGGTTCCCGCAATAGAGAAGGTCGTCATAAGCAAAGCGGCGACATCGGACTTGGCGTCGGCCTACGACTGGTATGAGCAGGAGAAGCCGGATCTCGGGACAGATTTCTTGAGTGAAGTCAAAGCAGCCATCTCTCGAGCTTCAGGACGGCCAGAACTCTACCCGGTCGTCGTACAAAATGTGCGACGGGTTTTGACACAGCGGTTTCCCTACGCAGTTTATTCTCGCGTTAGAGGTAACTCGTTGCGAATCCTTGCCGTTGTTCACCAACATCGCGATCCGCGCACTTGGCGGCGAAGGATAGATAGGTGATCGGCCGGGGCCCCTACGAAACCGTAACCTCGGCCGACCCACGCGCCCTCTGGACCCACTCGCTGCTACATCCTAGAACGCTGGCATGACAACGCCCGCACCTGTTCGCGCGCCTGCGCAATCGATCACCCAGCGGCTCGCCAATCCGACCCGCTTCATGGAGCTGTCGGGTGCCATCCTGCCATGGCTGACAGCGGCCGCACTCGGTATTCTGGCCTGGGGGCTGGTCACCGGATTTGCCGTGCCGCCCGACTATCAGCAAAAGCACACCGTCAAGATCATGTTCATCCACGTGCCAGCGGCGTGGATCGCGATGATGGCCTACGGTCTGATCGCGGTATCGAGTTTCGGACTGCTGGTATTCCGCCATCCGCTCGCCGACGTTTCGGCCAAGGCGGCGGCACCGATCGGGGCTGCATTTACGCTGCTAGCCCTCGTCACCGGTTCGCTGTGGGGCAAGCCGATGTGGGGCACCTACTGGCAGTGGGACGCCCGGATGACGTCAGTGTTGATCTTGTTGTTTCTCTACCTCGGTCTGATGGCGCTGCGGTCCTCGATCGAAGACGATGCGGTCGCGTCCAAGTTGACCGCCGTTCTCGCGCTGGTCGGCGTCGTGATCCTGCCGGTGATCAAATACTCCGTCGACTGGTGGAACACGTTGCACCAGCCCTCGGGCGTGTTCAAAGGCGCCATCGATCCGGTCTTTCTGCAGCCGCTTGTCATCTGCGCGATCGGGTTCTCGCTGTTATTTTTCGCCCTGCACATGAAGGGCATGCGCAACGAGATCCTGCGCCGCCGTCTCAAGGCGCGCCGCCAAATCGAGGTTGAGCGCGCTGGGCGTGCCGGGGAGGCGGTATGATGTTTCCTGATCTTGGCGATCACGCCGGTTTTATTTGGGCGAGCTATGCTGCGGTGTTCGGCGTCTTGGCAGCGATGGCGGTTTGGCTCGTGGTCGACGGACGGAGCCTGGAGCGTCAGCTGCGCGATATCGACCGGCGCCGTGATGGTGGACGGCGATGACGGCGGCACCTGACGGAACTGCGGCACGCAACAGGGCGTCTGACGGGAGCGGACCATCACGGCGAGGCGTCAGCTGGCTGGTCGTCCCACTCGGCATCTTCCTCGGCATTGCCGCTCTGTTCGCGGTGGCCTTGCGCTCGGGCGACCCGTCGCGCGTGCCGTCGGCGCTGATCGGCAAGCCAGCCCCAGTGTTCGTGTTTACCGCGCTCGAAGGGGCCAAGGGCTCCAAGGCCAACGGCTTTGATCAAACGGCGTTGGCCGGGACAGGCAAGGTTGTCGTCGTCAACTATTGGGCGTCTTGGTGCGCGCCCTGCGTCGAGGAGCATCCGCAGCTCGAGGCCCTGAAGGGCGTGAGGGGTGTTATCGTGGCTGGCGTCAACATGAAAGACGCGCCCGACGACGCGCGCCGATTTCTGACGCGCTATGGCAATCCGTTTGAGATGATCGGCCAGGACCGGTCCGGGCGCGGAGCCATCGAATGGGGCGTCTACGGCACGCCCGAGACGTTCATTCTCGACGCCGCTGGCGTGATCCGGGCCAAGCACGTCGGTCCAATCTCACCGAGCGACCTCAAGAGCAAAATCCTGCCGGCGATCGAGGCCGCCCGCGCGCCGCTGCCGACGCGCGGTTGATCGCGCCGGAACGAGAGCGGGCTGGCGTGATGACGCCGTGGGTGCGATCACGCTATCGCGTAACGCCACGCCGACGTTGGACGTAGCCTTAAGAATACGGCGCTCGGGAGCGTCCGTAGCGAAGCCGACGTCATCTTCGACCGCTGGATCTACCCATGCGCCATGCTCTCCTTGCCGCCGTCGCTATACTGACAGCAGCTACGTTGCCAGCGTCAGCCGGCGAAGCTGGCGCGCCCGCTGGCGCTGAACCGCAGAACGTTTCCCAGATCGTGAACGTCATCGAGCTGTATACCAGCCAGGGCTGTTCCTCGTGCCCACCAGCCGACGCGCTGATGCAGACTTACGCGAAACGGCCAGACGTGCTGATGCTGTCCTTGCCGGTCGACTACTGGGATTATCTTGGTTGGAAAGACACGCTCGGCAGCGCCAAGCATACGGAGCGCCAGCGCAATTACGCGCGGGCACGGGGCGACGGACAAGTTTACACGCCCCAAGCTGTGATCAACGGCATAGCGCATGCCGTCGGCAGTTCGAAGTCGGCAATTGACGCCGCGTTGACGCTGACCCGCGACGAAATCGCAGCGAGCCGTGTGCCACTCAAGTTCTGGACCAATGGCGGCAGCCTGTTTATCGAAGCAGGTGCTGCGGCGCCGAACTCCAGTTTTAAGGACGGGACGGTGTGGCTCGCCGTCATCCAGCCAACCGTCGATGTCGAAATCGCGCGCGGCGAGAACCGTGGCCGCAAGGTCACCTATACAAACGTCGTCCGCGAATTGACACCCGTGGGCACGTGGACCGGCCAGCCGATGCGTATTCAGCTCGCGCGGACGTCGGTGATGCGCAAAGATCTGGAGCGCGTCGCGGTTTTGATCCAGAGTGGCAAAGCCGGGCCGATCATCGGCGCAGCAGTCACGGGGTTGTGGTAGTTCAATCCGCCTGCGCATCAAGGCGCCGCTGTCTCCGCTGAGCTGTGGGCAAACGGCCGAAACGTGCTGCATCGTGTGCGCGATTGTCGGGCTGTCATCTTGTTGTACCCGCGAATCTCATACCCTGGCCATCTCGACCATGACCGCACGCTAAGCCAATTTTCTGGAACTATGGATTGAAACCCGAGAACCAAAAACCGTCGGCCGCTGGCACCCCCTCTGCGAGTGGAAAGCCCGCTGCGGATGCGGCCGCCGACACGCGTGTCTCCCCCGATCCGGTGACCGCGATCCTCCCGGCGATTGCGGCGCTTGGCGCGATTGCATCGATCGCGTCGATAAATTGGACGAGCCAGGACAAAACGCCTGACCGCGCCAAATCGAAACGCAAGGCAGCGACCGCGATCAAAGAACTTGAAACGTGCTGCCTCGGGCTTGGTGAAATATTTCGCCGGTTCCAGAGGCATCCGCGCGTGTTTGGCCTCGACGGCGGGGCAAACACACCGGTCAAGTTCGGCATCGCGGGCGCCCGGGTCAATTCCGATGGCGCGCGCGGGTTTCAGCAGATCATGAACGACATTGCGTCCATGCTGGTGCTGTCGTCGCAGAACGCTTTCGATGTGATGAGCGCCGTAGAGGATGGCGAGATCGACGCACCCGAAGAGGTGTATTTCGCATTCGGCGAGCAGCAGGAGCGGCTGAACGCGTTGCTTGGCAACCGGGCACCGCTGAAGGTCGTCGTCGAGACCGGTGCGGATGTCGCCGTTAAGCTCGCAGCGCTCGTTCGCGAATTGAAAGAGCACCGCGTCGATTAGGCTTGCGGCGCGGCTTTGCGGATCGGCCACGGCAGCGTCTAAAACATGCCGAAACGGGCGCCGTGATTGCCTCACCGCGCCCGTTTGATGTTTTTCGCGTCAAGACATCAGAAGCTGCGGCGCAGACCAAACATGATCTGATGGTCGCCGGTATCGACTTCAGTTTTGCTGCCGTCGACCGCCGTTAGTTCGGCGCCCGTGGTACCGAGATAGCGGTAAGCCAATTCGAAGTTGAGATCTTGCGTGATCTCGACGCTGGCGCCGGCCGTCACGTGGTAGGCGTAAGCAGTTTCGCTGCTGCTCAGCACCGTGCCGGTCGCTGAGACGCCGTGGTTGTCGAACTCAACATCGGCAATACCGCCGCCCACGCCGATGAACGGCTTGACGATCGAGCCGGTGTTGAAGTCGTAATAAAGGCTGGCGAGACCGTAGGTCAGGTTCGTCGACCCGAACGCGGCACTGCCGGTAAATTTCGTACCGCCAACCGTGTGACTATCGATATCGGACGAAGAGTAGCCAAGTTCGAGTTCGCCACGCAGTCCGCGCATGCCGAAAACGTTGTTGATACCGGCCGCACCCGAGACGAAGTATCCGGTCTGATACTCGTTCTCGATGTTGAGCCCGAGCGCATTGAAGTCGGTATCGTCCGGAAACGCCAAGCCACCCCGCAGTGCAAGGTAGAACTTGTATGTTGGAACGGCTTCGACGTAGGGCGCAGGAGGATCGTCTTTTATCGATCCGCGTCGGCCACCGAGATCGGCAGCAGCGGCAGACGTAGCCAGAGCGCCGATCGCAAGTATACCGATCGCAAGCGGACCGGTGACCGCGGTCACTGTGGTTTTAGATATTCGCTTCATCGTGTTGATCTCTTTCGTTTTGCCCCCCGGTCCAGCCCCCAGGATAGTTTCCTGTCACGCAGGACACGCAGCAACTCGATCGGCATCACCCACCCGAAACCGGAGTCGGATAGAAACATGGCCGCGACAAGGCTTTGCTGTGGCACGCGTTTTGACACGCGAGGCTTGAATACGATCGGGCCACACCTAATTATTGTGCACAACGATCTCGTGCTGGCCGCCGCATGGTGTGGGGCCACAGTCGTTGGTTGACAGCGCGGCTGCACGCACCGCTTCGGGGTGACGGTGGCCGGTGGAGGCGCCGCATGAATTTCGATAAATTTACCGATCGGTCGAAGGGTTTTGTCCAAGCAGCGCAGAATTTAGCGCACCGCGAAGGTCATCAGCAGCTCAGTCCGGAGCATTTGCTGAAAGTTCTGCTCGACGATGCCGGAGGGCTTGCAAACGGGCTTGCCGCCAAGGCCGGGGGACGGCCTGACGCGGCTCGCAGCGCGGTCGATACCGCGCTTGCATCGCGGCCCAAGGTCTCTGGCGGTGGCGCCGGACAGGTTTATGCCGCGCCCGAGTTCAGCCGCGTGATTGCTGCAGCCGAAAAGCTCGCGACCGGCGCGAAGGATACGTTCGTGTCCGCCGAGCGTCTGTTCCAAGCGCTCGCGCTTGAGAAGAGCGACGCTCAGCGCATTTTGACCGAAGCCGGCATCACGGCGACCGGGTTGAACCGCGCGATCGACGAACTCCGCAAAGGCCGCACGGCCGACAGCGCGGGAGCCGAGCAGAGCTTTGACGCGCTAAAACGATATGCCCGCGATCTAACGGAGGCGGCAGCAGCCGGCAAAATCGATCCCGTCATCGGCCGCGATGAGGAAATCCGGCGGACCATGCAAGTGCTGTCTCGGCGGACAAAAAACAATCCGGTACTGATCGGTGAGCCCGGCGTCGGCAAGACCGCGATCGCCGAAGGCCTCGCCATGCGCATTGTCGCTGGAGATGTGCCCGAAAGCCTCAAAGGCAAAAAGCTGATGGCGCTCGACATGGGCTCGCTCATCGCTGGTGCGAAGTATCGCGGCGAGTTCGAGGAACGGTTGAAAGCGGTGCTGTCGGAAGTACAGTCCGAGGCTGGCAATATCATCCTGTTCATCGACGAGATGCATACGCTTGTCGGCGCGGGCAAGTCCGACGGTGCTATGGATGCCTCCAACCTTTTGAAGCCGGCCTTGGCGCGCGGCGAGTTGCACTGCGTCGGCGCGACCACGCTCGATGAGTACCGCCGCCATGTCGAAAAGGATGCAGCCCTCGCCCGCCGCTTCCAACCCGTTTTCGTCTCCGAGCCTACGGTTGAAGACACGGTATCGATCCTGCGCGGCCTCAAGGAGAAGTACGAGCTCCATCATGGCGTGCGCATTCAAGATGCCGCCCTCGTGGCTGCAGCCACACTGTCGAACCGCTACATCACCGATCGATTTCTACCCGACAAGGCGATCGACCTCGTCGACGAGGCGTCGTCGCGGCTTCGCATGCAAGTTGACAGCAAACCGGAAGAATTGGACGAAATCGACCGGCGGACGATCCAGTTGAAGATCGAGCGGGAGGCCTTGCGCAAGGAAAGCGACGCGGCGTCAAAGGATCGCCTCGGACGCATTCAGCATGAGATCGCCGACCTCGAGGAGCGCTCGTCGGCGCTGACCTCACGCTGGCAGGCGGAGAAAGGCAAACTCGGCGATGCGCAGAAGCTCAAAGAAGAGCTCGAGCGTTTGCGGCTGGAGCAGGAGCGGGCACAGCGCCAGGGCAACTACGAACGGGCGAGCCAGCTTGCCTATGGTCTGATCCCCGATGCTGAACGCAAACTCGTCGCGCTCGAAAGCGGCGATGGCCGCGCGCCGATGCTCGAAGAGGCCGTGACGCCCGACCACATTGCTGGTGTCGTGTCGCGTTGGACGGGCGTGCCGGTCGACCGGATGCTCGAGGGCGAACGCGACAAGCTGCTCAAGATGGAGCAGGCGCTGGGCAAGCGCGTCGTCGGGCAGAAGGAAGCCGTGACTGCGGTGTCAACCGCTGTGCGACGGGCACGCGCCGGGCTGCAAGATCCCAACCGGCCGATCGGATCGTTCCTGTTTCTCGGCCCCACCGGTGTCGGTAAGACAGAGTTGACCAAAGCGCTGGCCTCGTTCCTGTTCGATGACGATACCGCGATGGTGCGCATCGACATGAGTGAGTTCATGGAGAAGCACGCGGTGTCCCGGCTGATCGGTGCGCCGCCGGGCTACGTCGGCTACGAAGAGGGCGGCGTGCTGACCGAAGCCATCCGGCGGCGGCCGTATCAGGTGATCTTGTTCGACGAGGTCGAGAAGGCGCACCCCGACGTGTTCAACATCCTGCTGCAGGTGCTGGACGATGGCCGCCTGACCGACGGCCATGGCCGCACCGTCGACTTCAAGAATACCCTTATCATCATGACATCGAACCTCGGCTCCGAATTCCTCGTGGCCCAAGAGGAGGGTCATGACACTGAGGAAGTTCGCGACGACGTCATGGATGCCGTTCGCGCGCGCTTCCGGCCGGAGTTTTTGAACCGTCTCGATGAGATGATCCTGTTCCATCGCCTGCAGCGGTCCGACATGGCGCGGATTGTCGATATCCAGATGGAGCGGCTACGCACACTGCTCGTCGACCGAAAGATGACAGTCACGCTCGATGATGGCGCCCGGACGTGGCTGGCCAATCGCGGTTATGACCCCGCGTATGGCGCGAGGCCGTTGAAGCGCGTCATCCAAAAGCACGTGCAGGACCCGCTTGCCGAGCAGATCCTGTCGGGCAGCGTAAAGGATGGCGACGCTGTTTCGGTCTCCGTCCGCGACGGCGCCATCACCATCAACGGATGGCCGGTGCAGGCAGCTGCATAAGGTTGGTCTTGTGATTGCTGCTGGCGATCAGCTCAGCAGAAATTTGCCAGCGGCAATCAACAAGACCGCTCCCAGCAACCGTTGCAGCGTTGTTGTCGAGACCCATTTGACTCCGATTTGCGTGCCAACAACGGCTCCGGCAATCGCAGCCGCGATCAGTATCGGCATCTCTGTGGGCAGGCTTCGAACGGACGAGATGTTTCCCGCTAAGGCAGCGATTGAGTTCAGCAAGATAAATGGTGCAGACAGCGACGATGCCTGCCGGGCCCCTGCCCAGCCAAATAGAAGCAGCATCGGGGTCAGGAAGATGCCACCGCCTGTCCCGGTCAAGCCCGAAAGTAGTCCAACCGACGCGCCGACGATGACACCGGGCAGCCAGGGCACGGTGACAGCATCGTCATCTGCTCCGGCCTCGTGTTTCGGTTGCCAAAGAAACTTCAACGCGGCTGCGAGCAGCATCAGTCCGACAAGAAGACGGTAATTTTCATTCGAAAGTTGAATTGCCCCACCTATCCACGCGGCTGGGACCGAACCGACGACGAGGGGTAACAGCGAATAGACGTTGAGCTTTCGGCCGTTATCCGTCCACCGCGCGGTGGCAAGACCTGCAACGAGTATATTCAGCGCGAGTGCCGTTGGCTTCATGACGGCAGGTGCAATGCCCATCAGCGCCATGGCGGCCAGATAGCCCGACGCACCCGCATGACCCACCGACGTATACAACGCGGCGGCCGCGAAAATCATTGATGCAAGCAGAGCGATGTCAAAAACAGACATGTCGCGACCACTCCTGCTTCATTTGCGACTGCGCCTGATGTTTGAACTCAAACCGCGAGATATTCGTTGGCGGCCTCGTCCAACACGGTGAGCTGACCGCTGGCGATATCGAAATGGCTGCCGCAGATGCTCAATTGGCCGGCCCGTTCCTGGTCGGCAACGAACGGGAACGTACGGAGGTTCGCCAGCGAAACGCGCACGCCCTCGCGCTCCAGTTTGACTGCAAGTTCGTTGCGGTCGACCGTCTGGTTGCCCATCATCAAACCAGCCCGGGCGTCATCGAGCATCGACATCCATCGGCTGATGAATTGCGCTTCGGTCTGTTTGGCGGCGTCGCGGTTCAGCGCGGCTTTGATACCGCCACAGCCCGAATGGCCCATGACGACGATGTGCTTTACGCGCAAGTTCAACACGGCGAACTCGAGCGCCGCCGAGATGCCGTGGAAGCCGCCCCCGGTTTCATAGGGAGGGATCAAATTGGCGACGTTGCGCGCGACGAACAGCTCACCGGGCATGGCCGAAAAGATCGTCTCCGGATCGCAGCGGCTATCGCAGCAGGATACGATCATCACGTCGGGGCTTTGCCCGTTCGTCGCCAAGTCTTCGTAGTGGTCGCGGTTGGCGTCGAAGTGGCGGAAGCGAAAGCGGAGATACCGGTCTTTCAGATGCTCGGGGAAGCTCGTCATGGCTGATTTCTCGACTGGTGTTATCGCTTTGCGCCGCCAGAGATCAGGGCGACGTGCGTCGACGCGACGGCGTAAAGTGCGGTTCGCACAATGTCACCCCCAGGTCATCCCCAAATTTCGCACCTGAGACCCTTTGAGTCGATCATCGGGCGATCGGGAAAGCAACGAGCCTGATTTATCAGCAGCCGCACTGCGCTCCAGGAATTGACCGCAGCGTCGAGCAGGTCGTCGGCGCCTGCGTCTTTGCGCTTTAACCACGCTGGCGGATTGAGGACTTCGCGCGGGTAGCCAACCGCGGCCAGTAGGTTGCGTCGGAATTCGAGGCCGGGCCCGAATGGCTGCGATTTGACCTTCTTGGGCAACGCGAGCGGCTGCCAGCCGTTCAGCGCGGCAAACGCGACCTCCGGGTGGACCTCGCGCACGCGCTGTTGCACGTCCGGCGACATCAGCGCATCGACCTCGCGGATCTTTGGGAACAGATTGAAGGCTTGCTTCGAGATCTTGCGAGGCGGATCGGACGTGGCAGCCGCGATCGCGCACGCGGTTCGGTAGTCGGGCTCCATAACGGCGGCGCGCGAGGGCACGGCGAACACGGCCGACTGCCGCCGCCCCAATACGGTGCGGGCCGCCACGTCGGCTTCGCGCCCGCCAGCACCGATGCAATCGGGCAGGCCAATGGGAATGTCGACCGCGATCATCGCCGGCGTCGGGTCGAGCGCGAGGACGTCTGTAAACGTGCGGAGCAGGCGCACCTCCGCTGACGCGGGGTTAGCGGCCGTTCGCAGCACGACGAGCCATCCGGCCGGGCAACCGTCCACGCCCGCGACGATCATGACCGGTGCAATCCCATGGCGGCGACCGGCGATGGCGCAACGAGTTCCTCGGTCGCAGCCGGCCACGACAACGGCGTAGCGGCCGTCGGCAGGGCGCTGACCGGGATCATATCGGCCGTGCTGCCGCGCAAGGCGAAGTCGACGCCGGCAGTGGCAAACGACAGCGCCTGTCCCGGTGACGCGGTTTCGAGCCAGGATGCGAGGATCAGCGCCGAGAACAGGTCCCCGGTCCCGTTGGGAGCGTGTGGCCGCAACGGCACGTTGGTTGCTGCCGCGCTGCCGTCCTTGCGCAGTGTTGCGGTGGTCGATGCGACGTTGACGACCTCGTTCGCGCGCTGCGACGGGATCGAGGTGGCAAACAGGGTCCCGCACGCCAGATCGTGGCAGGCAACATCAGCGGGGCTGCGAATGTCCCGCCCAGTCAGAAATGACAACTCGAAGCGATTTGGGGTCGCGAGGTCGGCCGATGGCATCAGCACGTCGCGGATGGCCTCAGCAGCGGCTCGGTCGATGTAGAGGCCCTTGGGGTCGTCGCCAAGCACCGGGTCGCACAACACAGTCAGTCGCGCCCGTCCTCGGCGTTGCGCGACCAGTTGCACGGCGGCGGTCGCAAACATCACGTGATCGACGCTCGGCAGATACCCCGTGAGTACGGCATCAACGCTAGCCAACCAGCCGTTTGCCTCCAACGCATCCAGCATCTTGCCCAGCACGGCCGGATCGATAGGCGTTCCAGCCACGTGCGCATGACCCGGGTGGTTCGACAGCACGACCGTCGGCAGAGCAATGACCTCGTGCCCGAACGCTTGTAGCGCGGGGACAATGATCGACAGCCCGACCGTGCCGCGGGCCACCTGGGATGATATCGCGAGGATGCGGGCCATGCGCCGAGTGTGGTCCTGTGGTGATGGCTACGGGCTGGGGAGCAGAATGAGCCGCTGACCGGCCCGGATGTCTCTTACCTCAGCCGATTGTCGGGTTGCGATGGATTTCGCCATCGGTAAGGTGCAGTGCAAAAAATTGTCCGCTCCCGCTAACTGCGGCCGGCCATCAGGAGAGCGAAACAATGACCATCCGTCCGCGCCGCAGCGTCCTTTACATGCCCGGCGCCAACCAGCGCGCGCTCGAAAAGGCACGCACGCTGCCGGCCGACGCTCTGATCCTCGACCTCGAAGACGCCGTGGCACCCGATGCCAAGCCACAAGCGCGCGACAACGTTTGTGCCGCCGTCGCCTCGCAGGCCTACGGCTCGCGCGAACTGGTGATCCGCGTCAACGCGCTGGAGACGCCGTGGGGCGCGGCCGACATGTTTGCCGCCGCCGCAGCCGAGCCCGATGCCATCCTGATCCCCAAGGTATCGCGGCCCGGCGACATCATCAGCGCCGCCAAGGTTTTGAAAGCTGCCGGTGCGGCCGACAAAACCCGGCTTTGGGCGATGGTCGAAACGCCGATGTCGATCCTCAACGCGCGCGAAATCGCGGCCACCGCCGTCGACCCGGAAAATCGGCTGACCTGCCTGGTGCTCGGCACCAATGACCTGCTGAAAGAAAGCCGCGCGCGCATGACTGGCGACCGCTTCGCCGTCGTGCCGTGGCTGGCGCTTTCGGTGCTCGCCGCCCGCTCATACGGGCTCGATGTCCTCGATGGCGTCTACAACGATTTCAAAGACGAAGCTGGCTTCCGCGAGGAATGCGAGCATGGCCGCACGCTCGGCATGGACGGCAAGACGCTGATCCACCCCAGCCAGATCGAGCCATGCAACGAGATCTTCTCGCCGACCGCCGAGGAAGTCGCATGGTCGGGCAAGATCATCGCGGCGTTTGCCGAGCCCGAAAACCAAAAGAAGGGCGTGATCACAGTGGAAGGCCGCATGGTCGAACGCCTACACCTCGTGATGGCCAAACGTACCGTCACCATCGCCGAGGCGGTAGCAGAAATGGGACTGTCCGAGGCTGCGGCCGGGCGGAGTTGAGGGGGGGTGGTGTTCTAACGCAGCCACGGACAGCAATCCGCGGCCTGCAACGAGCGACAATGTTGCAACCATGCTAACTCTTCGCACCGGCCTTCTTTGCGGCAGACTTCTTGTTGGCAGCCTTGGCAGCGACCGTTGCGCTGGTGACACTCTTGCTCTTGGTCTGGCCGAGGGCCGACGCCGCCACGGACTTCTCTGCTGAACTCGATCTCGTCTTCAACGCTTTCACGGCCGTTTTCCATGTGGGTTTTGATTTTGCCGTCATCGCTTTGGAAAACGATGTTCCCGTCGCCGCAGGCATGGGCACGGCAAGGATGGCGGCACCTTCGAGCAACTCGAGTTGGACCTGGGGCAATGCGCGGAGCGTTTCGAGCGGCGAAGGCGGTGCAAGTGCCGTTTTGTCGTCGGCGTATAACGACAGTGCTTCCTGGGCAGCCGTTACGATGTCGGCCTCGTCGTCCGTCGCCGAAAAGCAGCCGGGCAGGTCGGGGAACGACAACCCGAACGCACTACCCGGTTCTTTATGCACCAATGCATAGTAGACGGAGTGCTGCGCTTTCACTTGATCCATCCCGCCTGTTTGGCGATAGCCCGCGTCGTCCCAGTTGGCAGGTCTTTTTTAGGGTGCGGCACGATGATCGTACGCCCGGTCGCCTCATGTTTCAACTTATGATGGGATCCCTTGACGCTGATCTCGACCCTGCCGTCCCGCTTGAGGCGCCGAAGGATCTCACTGCTGTTGCGCGGGGTCGGCATGTCGCAATTCACTCATCCAGTCATAAAAACGGCCACGGACAGCAATCCGTGGCCCGATCCGTGGCCTGCATGTGCTGCGAACGAGCGGCAAATCACTTCTTCGCGCCAGCCTTCTTTGCGGCAGGCTTCTTGTTGGCGGATTGCGTCAGCGCAGACGCCGCCGCGCTCTTGGCGGCCTTGCTGGCTTTCGGGTCGGAGAGCACCTTGGTTGCTTTGGCGGCGACCGTCGCGCTGGTGACGCCCTTGCTCTTGGTCTGGCCGAGAGCCGAAGCCGCCACGGACTTCTCGGCCGGGCTAGCGGTCTTGCTTTTCATCACTTTCGAAGCCGAGGCGGCGGCCGCTTTGCCGGTTGATTCTGATTTTGCCATCTGATTTTTGTCCGGTGTTGGTTCCGTTGGGACGCCACGCACGCGCGAATCACTCACCAACGGAACTAACTGATTCGGAATTGACACATGCGTTGCCCGCACGTCACAAACGCGCGGCTTTGGTCGATAATCGCGCCCATCCACAGGAACCGCAAACGATGAACCACACCGATCTCGCCGCCACCATCGAAGCCGCCTTCGAGACGCGCGATACGCTGCGGTTCGATACGAAGGGCCCGGTCCGCGAGGCCGTCGAGACCGCGCTCGACTTGCTCGATACCGGAAAAGTCCGCGTTGCCGAGCGCGGCGCCGGCGGCTGGACGGTGAACCAGTGGCTGAAAAAGGCCGTGCTGCTGTCGTTCCGGCTGAACGACAACCACATCATTCCGTTCCAGAAAAGCGGGTCCTACCCAAGCCGCGCTCACGGCTATGACAAGGTGCCGTTGAAGTTCGCCGACTGGACGCCCGAGCAGTTCAAATCAGCCGGGTTCCGCGCGGTTCCAGGCGCCATCGTGCGCCGGTCAGCTTACATCGCGCCCGGCGTCATCTTGATGCCCTCGTTCGTCAACCTCGGCGCCTACGTCGATAGCGGCGCCATGGTCGACACCTGGGCGACCGTCGGCAGCTGCGCGCAGATCGGCAAAAATTGCCACATCTCCGGCGGAGCCGGGATCGGCGGCGTGCTGGAGCCCCTGCAAGCCGAGCCTGTCATCATCGAGGACAACTGCTTCATCGGCGCCCGCGCGGAGGTCGCCGAAGGGGTTCACGTCGGCGAAGGCGCGGTGCTGTCGATGGGCGTCTACCTCGGTGCGTCGACCACGATCATCGATCGCGCGACCGGCGAGAAGTTCATGGGCCGCGTCCCGCCGTATTCCGTGGTCGTGTCGGGCACCATGCCCGGAAAACCGCTGCCCGACGGCGCGCCGGGGCCGAACCTCTATTGCGCGGTCATCGTCAAGCGGGTCGACGAAAAAACCCGCTCCAAGACCAGCATCAACGAACTGCTGCGGGATTAGATAAACGCTGCTGCGGCCGCAAAACGATTTGGTAAACACTGTTCGGCTAGATTTGCTCGTTTACGTCACGTGCGCGGGAGACGTCATGTTTGGTCGGTGGTTGCAGATCGGCCGCGCAAAAGGTCCATCGGCGGCAAAGATGGCCACACGCGAGGCTGCGACGCGCGAGCAACCCGTTGCTCGCTTGCGGTTTGTCGCCGCCGAGCCAGGCACCGCGTCGGCCACGTTCGCGGCGCGCGACCCTGAACGCCATCTGGCGGTCGAGCCATCTGGCGGGCACGAACCCCGTGGGTACGGTCCCGAACAAAAGGCCGACCTGCAACTCGGTGGGACGCACCGTACTGCCTCTGCCAAACCAAGCGCCCATGGCCAAAATTATCTCGGTCCAGAGCGCCGCGAACGAAATGGTGGTCCCCCACCGGGCCAGTCCGACCGCCGGGAGCGCAAACCATCGATCATTGGCCCCGCACGGACCCACGCCGTCGCACCGGCTGAGCACGTCGCGACAGTCGGGCCAGTATCGCAATCCTATAGCGGCCCCCAATCCTATACCTGCCCAGACCGTCGAGCACGCGATGGCGGCCCCTCGCCCGGCCAACCCGAACGCCGTACCCGCGTAATCGTCCGCGTCGCGGCAAACCCCCGTGTGGACCGTGCGGACCGTGTGGACCGCCATCCCAATGCTGGCCCAGACCGCCGCGCGCGCAACGCCGGTCCCCCGCCAGGCCATTCCGATCGCCGGATGGCCGATCTGCAAATACCCGCACCGACTGACATCAAGTTGGTTCCAAGACCGGTTGAGCCAGCGTCCGCGCAACCCGAAGTGGCGCAACAAGCGCCCCCGCCGCAGCAGCTCCCGCCGCAGCAGCTCCCGGTGAACAAGTCGGCCCCGGTGGCCCAGCCGACGCGGCAGTCGATGCCGAAGCCCGTGTCGCCGCCCACACCGGCACCCGAGCGGCGCGCCGCACCCGAGGCGGCTGCGGCAACAGCCTTCGACCACCCGCCAGCAAGCGTCGGCCAGATGCCGCCCGAGCCCGAACGCCGTGTCCGCGCTACCAACCGCTGCGTGGTGCAACCCGAGCGCCGCGCCTCCCCCTCAGGTTTCGGCCGCCGCAGCCGGGAATAACGGTCGGCGCATACCCGCTTGACGCGGCAGGCCGCCTCGCCCAAACCGGCGCCATGTACCGCACGCTCGACAGTGGAAAAATCGTCAGCACGCTCGAAAAGCTGCGTGAGCGGATCGCCGCGCGGTTTCCGAGCGCCGGCCTCGTGAAGGTCTGCGCCGAGCTGGCCGAGGTCGCCCGCCAAGCCGACATGCGCGTCCAGTCGATCGCCCGCCCGGCCTACGCATTGCGGGCAGTGACAGCGGCCGTGATCGTTGGCGGCTTAGCCACCCTCGCATATATTGGCGTGGCATTGTTTCAGGACAAAAAAAGCAACGACGACCTGTTCTCGACCATCCAGGCCATCGATGCGACATTCAACGTCCTCATCTTGATTGCCGCAGCAATCTTCTTTCTGGTTCGCATCGAGGAGCGGGTGAAGCGTCGGCGGGCGTTGACCGCGCTCAATGAGTTGCGCTCGATTGTCCACGTCATCGACATGCATCAGTTGACCAAAGACCCGATGATGATCGCTGGCCCAGCAACGGCGGCCTCGCCCGCCCGGACGATGACCGCCTTCGAGCTGACGCGCTATCTCGACTATTGTTCCGAGATGCTGTCTCTGCTGGCGAAGATCGCCGCGCTCTATGCGCAATCGACGTCGGACGATGTGGTCATCGAGGCCGCCAGTGACCTCTCGACATTGACGACGAACCTATCGTCCAAAATCTGGCAAAAGATCACGCTCGTGCAGGCCGCCTCGAACATGCACGAGCCGACCGCCCTCACGACACGGCCAACCGCATGACAGCACGCGAGCCGACTTTGATGATGCCGACCTCGACGACACCGACCACGATCGCTCCAGTCAAGATGGACCCGGCCGATCCCGTGGCGTTGACCCAGGCGCTGGTCCGCTGCCGGTCCGTCACGCCCGCCGACGATGGCGCGCTCCGCGTCGTCGAAACGGCGCTCGCCGCACTCGGCTTTGCAACCGAACGCATGCCGTTTTCGCAAGCCGCTGCGCCCGGCCAGCCAGCCACGCCGGACATCGACAACCTCTACGCCCGACGCGGCACCTCAGGCCCAACGCTTTGCTTTGCCGGTCACACCGACGTTGTGCCTCCCGGAGACCCCGCCGCTTGGTCGTCACCTCCGTTCGACGCCGCCATCCGCGATGGCGTGCTGTACGGCCGAGGCGCCGTCGACATGAAGGGCGCGATCGCCTGTTTCATTGCTGCCACTGCCCGCCACACCGCCAAGAACCCCGCAGCACCCGGTTCGATCGCATTCCTGATCACCGGTGACGAGGAGGGCCCGTCGATCAACGGCACGGTCAAGATGCTCGACGCCTTGCGGGCGCGCGGCGAACGGCTCGACGCCTGCCTCGTCGGCGAACCGTCGAACCCGCTTGCACTGGGCGACGAAATCAAAATCGGCCGCCGCGGTTCGCTGAATGTCGAACTCACAGTACATGGCATCCAGGGTCACGCCGCCTACCCGGAAACAGCGCGCAACCCTGTCCCGCAGCTGGTCCACATGCTCGACCGGCTGTCGCGAACGCCGCTCGACACCGGTACGCCGCATTTTCAGGCCTCGAACCTCGAAGTCACGGTGATCGACGTGCCGAACACGGCGACCAATGTCATTCCAGCGGTGGCGCGGGCCAAGTTGAACGTTCGCTACAATGACCTTCATTCCCGGGCATCGATCGAAAGTTGGGTGCACACGCAGTGCGCTGCCGCCGCCAAAAGCCTGAAACGTGAGATTGAGGCCCCAGGCGTCGCGTATGACCTCGCATTCTCAGGCACCGGCGAAGTGTTCCGCACCGCACCCGTGCCCGGCACGCCGTCGGCCGATCTCGTCGACACCCTCAGCGCAGCCGTCCATGCGGTCACTGGCCGGACGCCGACGCTGACAACCGGCGGCGGAACATCCGACGCCCGGTTCATCCACAGCCATTGTCCAGTCGTCGAGTTCGGCCTCGTCAACGCGACCATCCACAAAGTCGACGAGCGCGTGCCGGTGGCCGACCTCGAGGCGCTGACCGAGATCTACGAGCGTTTCATAGCCGCTTTTTTCGCCGCCGCAGCCTGACGACCGATCCGCGCGGTCAGTTCTGCTTTCCAGCGAAGCGTCCGAATTGGAACGTCTGGAACGGCGCCAGGATCGTCTGCAACGTCGTCGCCGCCTCGCGGACATCGGTAATTGCGCTATCGTAACAGGCGATGGCGTCGTCGGGCATCAGGAACGGATTGATCTTGTCGCGATCGGGCGACAGCACGAGATCTTCGATCGACCGCTGGATGACTTCGGTCTCCATGGTCTTTGGGTTGCGCGTGATGAGAACCGCATACCGCCGCGCATTGCTGGCGAGTGACCCACCGACGCAGTTGGCGGAAACGAGGCCCTGCAGAAGTCGCGCCCCATATGGCATTCGGGTCGAGTCGTTCGTCACGCTCGCATTGGCATTGGTCAGCGCCGGCACAGTGAGGTTCGACATGAACACGCGGATACCGCCAATCGTGATTTGCGACGGACGCACCAGCGCCGATTGGAAACACGTCGCCTCGGGCACGTGAACGTGATCGCCGTCGATCAGCGGGATGTCGTCGACCGGTTCGCCGGTGACCGCGCCGCGCCAGTTGAGCCGGTAGAGTTGCGCGCCGCGCCGCAGCTCGATGCGCGAGACATCGGCGTCAGGCCGCACGCCGTTGGCACCGCGGATGGCAGCTCCGACAAAACGGTCGAGCGGGCTATCCCCTGTTTTGCCGAGGCTCGCCTCTTTGGTCTCGTCGCGGCCCGCGTTGATGGTGACACGACCCTTCAAGAACACAGCGCCCGAGACACTGACGTTGATCGGGGCATAGCGCACCGGGCGGACCGAAATCTTGAAACCCTGCGCCTCGAACAGTTTGGCCTTGATCAGCGCCTGCTCGATCATGGCTGTCAGTTGGTCGTTGGTGACGCCCTTGACCGCCAATTCACCAGCGAACGGCAAGATGACACGACCATCGGCATTGACGACGAAATCGCCGGAGAACTCTGGCGCGCCGGGGACCTGCACGTTGAAGCGGTCACCGATCGAATAGCGCATCGTCAGCGCGCGGTGGCTGACGGTGTTGAGCTTGCCGCGTGGCCCCGGCTGGATGAAGTCGGCAGTTCCTGCTGGCGGACAGGGATCGGTGACAAACGACGGGCTGTCCTTGAGCGAGTTCCCGAACGGCGAACCGCTCGAGCTTCGTGACCGCTCATCCCGGACGCGGTGGGCATCCGCCAACGGACCACCGTCGCCGACGGAGCTGCCCTCGGTGCGTTCGCGGCCGTAGAGTTCAGGCGGATTGTTCAGCGGGATGTGGCCAGCCGCACAGCCAGACAGCACCGCGCCAACGATGAGGACGGCCGCGATCGTCTGCCAGCTATGACCAAGTCCGACCTTCAACACACCGGTTCCCTCGCCAACGTCGTCCCTCGCCAACGTCGTGATTGGCCAACGCCGTCCCCCAACCACGCGTCTCGCAACGTTCTGCCTGCAGATCAACGCAACCGCACCGGTTTGCCAGGCAACTTAGCTGTCAACAACCACAGCTAACCTTAACACTCTAAATTGAAAGGTGTTTTCAGTGTCTCTTCATAGTCGTTCGAATTGAAACCTTCACCCCGGATATAGTTTGCAGCGTAGTGGCGGAAAAAATTATCCACAAGATGTGCACGTCTCAGTCTCAAGTGGTCGCACAACTTTCACACAAGTCTGCGGCCGACTTTGCATGCCGCGATAACGCGAAAATACGCGTCGGGCCGGTCCTGCCGACACACGCTGAGGTGACCGACGACCGTCCATCCCGCAACATTGCCATAGATGCCGGAGAGGACACTGGCTGCCGACACGAGCGTCGGGGGCTGTAATGCTCCCGTCAACGTCATGTGAAACGCGAAATCTTCAGCGACGAATGGGTAACCCCAGCGATCGAGATTTTCGCATTGGCGCGCCGTCAGCGCGTCCGGCCGACGGCGGGCCCGATCAGCCGCCGTCAGTGGCGCCCGGAACCGGTCGAGGGCCTCGACGCAAGTCTGGGCCAGCGCGCCGAGCCCGGCGTGATCCCGCGGTACCGGGCGTAGCGAAACAAACTGCTCACCTGCATTGATCTCAAGCCGACCCGCACTAACGGGCTGCAAACCGGCAGCCAGGGCGGCAACGGCGGCGCACAGGTCGGCCTCTTCAACGCCGTGCACCAGCTCGAATGGCGCCTTTAGCGTGGCGTGAAAACCGTAGCGCCGCGGCGCCTCCGACATCTCCTCCCAATCTGGAAACGCGGCAACCAGAGCCGGATGGAACGGAACGCGCGTGCCCAGAGTTGTATCAAAGCCGAGCACGGCGCAGCCAAACGCGTGGAGCGGCGTCGTCACGTCCGGTGTGAAGTAAATGGCATACCGCATGGCAATCCAGTCATCGGACTTACTTAACGTGCTACCGTCGGCAGGCTGGTGTGCCCTTGCTGTGGATAATGGGGGCATGACCGACTGGCCACGCGGCACGGTCGCACCGTTGCACGTCCGTCACAGAGCAGCGCGCCTGTTATTGAACACCGAGGGTTAGCGTGGCGGTGCAGCGCAACATTGGTTACATCATCCACGGATGGCCCTGGTGCACGTGGAATGCGGACGTCGGATCCTGTGACGTTTCGTGAAGCCGTCGCGTAGGGCCCGGATGTTTAGACTGAACGAGACGTCGGCGGGCGAACCTGAGGAATAACGGCATGCTTCGATATCTGGCCTCCTTTGCAGTTGCAGCTGGCGCTTTGGCTGCTGCGACTTCGGCGCAGGCGCAAGTCGCGTTCGACTGGGGCGGCGATACGTTCTCCGACAGCGGCAAGCAGACCGTGAAGTTCAATCATCCCGCCCGCCCGGGCGACATCATCGTGTCGTTCTCCGACCGGAAACTGTATTTCGTCACGGCCCCGGGTATTGCCGATACCTACCCAATCGCTATCCCGCGCGAACAAAGCCGCTGGGAAGGTGTGACCAGCGTATCGCAGAAGCGGGAACACCCAGCCTGGACGCCGACGCCGACCATGCTCGCCGAAAATCCGCGGTTGCCGCGCTGGGTACCGGGTGGCCACCCGATGAACCCCCTCGGCAATCGCGCGCTGTATCTGGGCTCCAGCGCCTATCGGATCCACGGCACGGATGCCCCCTGGACGATCGGCACGGCCGCGTCGAAGGGCTGCGTTCGGTTGTTCAACAAGGACGTTGCCGACCTCTACCCGCGCGTCAAGATGGGCGCGAAAGTGACCGTGACGTGGAAGAGCTTTGGCGGCGGGAAGGGTAACGAGATCGCAACGAAGCCAACCTCGACCGGCGGAAACGACACGGCCAGCAAATCAAAATCGGCGAGCGGACCTCAGTCGTACGCTTCCGCAAATTCCGCAGCCACCTCGCTGTTTTCTGACGATGATCAGCCACAGGCGACGGCCAACGACGCAGCAAGCGAACCAGTTGCGCGCAAATCAGCCAAGCAGCGCGTTGACCGTAAGCCCAAAGCTCCCGCCGCTGCGGCGGCGAAAGAAGAGGCTACGGCCGTGTCTGCTCCAGTCCAGCCGCCCGCCGCAGAAAACGGCGCAGAAAACGGCACGGAAAACGGCATTGGCGACGCGGTTGCGCAAACCGCAGTGGCGCCAACAAAGCCCGCCCGCAATGCTGCACGAAAGGGCACCGACGACAAATCGGCCAGCAAGTCGCGCAAGACGTCGCCAATCGAAACCGGCTCAGTCGCATCCGAGGCAAGCCCACGGCTCGCCGCAATTTCCACCACCGATCCAGCAGAAATAGCAGCTCGCGCCGAAGCTGCGGCCAATCGTGCCGCAGACGCCGCCGAGCGTGCAGCCGCGGCCGCTGAGCGCGTGCTACAACAGCGCAGCGCCAAGACCGCAGTCGAGTAATCCGTCGGCATTGCCGCAGGCTGCTGATCGGCCTGCGGCGTCGCGCGTATAAATTCACATGATCACAGAACCATCGACATCGCTCGGCGTACCTGCCGCGCAACTCACTCAACGGCTAGCCGTTTATTTCGACGGCAGCTGCCCGATGTGTACGTCAGAAATTTGCTATTATCAGGCCCGTCGTGGCGCCGATGGCACCGACTGGGTCGACATCAGCGCGCTGCCACCCGGAAGCATGGTCGAAGCCGACCTGTCGAAATCCGACGCCATGGCCCGCTTTCACGTCCGCCGCCCCGAGGGGACATTGGTCAGCGGAGCCGCAGCGTTCGCCCTGTTGTGGAAGGCATTACCCGCATTTCGTACTGTCGGCCAGATCGCGTCGCTACCCGGCATCGTCCACACTCTGGAACTCACCTACCGGGCCTTTTTGCCAATTCGGCCGTGGTTGCAGCGGCGCATGATCGCCCGGATGCGGAACGCCAGCTGATCCTTAGTGGTCCGCCGCCAACCGGCGCAGTCACCTGGGAGGCGTCGGCCGCAAATACCCGCCGTAGCAGTCACCCCGGCGTCAGCCGAAGCAGCCGCCCCTTGTCGTCATCGGTCAGCACGTAAACCGCGCCGTCGGGCCCGGCTCGCACGTCGCGGATTCTCCAGCCTTGATCGAGCAGCAATTTTTCCTCGCCAACGACCGCGCCGTCTTTCATTACCAGACGCGCGATATGAGTGCCCGCGAGGCCACCGGCCAGGAAGTTGCCCGTCCAGGACGGAAACAAACTGCCTGAATAATAAGCAAGTCCACTCGTCGCGATCGACGGGTTCCAGTAATAGACGGGTTGCTCCAGGCCGTTTTTGGCCGTGCCGATGCCAATCTTGGCCCCGCTGTAATCGACGCCATGGGTGATGATCGGCCAGCCGTAATTCAGGCCGACCTCCGTGCGGTTCAATTCATCGCCGCCCTTAGCTCCGTGCTCGGTCGTCCACAACACGCCATTGCCATCGAGCGTTGCGCCTTGGACATTGCGATGGCCGATCGACCAAACTTCGGGTGCCCAACCGTCTCGTCCACCGCCGTTGAATTTCGGGTTGCCGGGGAACGGCTTACCATCGGCTGTAATGCGCACGACCTTGCCGATATGGTTGCTGGCATTCTGCGCCTCGTCCCGGAGCGAATAGCGATCGCCGAGCGTGATGAACAGCGAGCCATCGGCGTTGACGACGATCCGGCACCCGAAATGGTAACCGCCAGTGCTGTCGGGCTTCTGGCGGAAAACCACCGTGCCGCCGGTCAGCTTGCCCGAACCATCGGCTGCGAGTTCGAGTTTGGCCCGCATCACGGCGGTCCCGTTACGGCCACCCTCGCGCGGTTCGGAATACCCGAGGAAAATCGTTCCGCTCGTAGCGAAATCGGTCGCCAGCGCAATATCGAGCAGGCCGCCCTGCTGCCGCGCAACCACTTGAGGCACGCCAGCGATCGGCGGCGACAGCCTGCCGTCCTTGGTAACAATCCGCAGCCGCCCCGGACGCTCGGTCACCAGCATCCGGCCGTCGGGCAGAAACTGTAGCCCCCAAGGATATTCGAGGCCGCTTGTCAGCGTCTCGACTTTGAGCTTCGTCGCTGGCAGCGCTGCAGCTTTCGTGAGGGTCCGCGCCTCGGCCTCGTGGGTCGTCCAAGCCATCCCGGTGGATGCTCCCATCAACAATCCCGCCGTGACCAACGCCACAGTCAGGTGCAGAGATCGATAAACCATTTGAGCCCTCTGAAATCTATTCCGCACGGTCACACCGCCGTTTCCGGGCGGATCGATGGCAGCGGATGGTGTATCGACCGTTCGCGCCCCGCGGCCGTCAGTCGCTGTACAAACCGGTCCGGCCCTGTAAGCAGCCCCTGCTCGAACGCGATCGGGATGAGCTCAGGGCACATACGCGCCAACAGTTCGCCGGGTTCCAGTAGAAAGTCCGGGTTGGATGGCTTGCCGAACGCCTCTTGCCCACGGGCGAACGTCTCGTAGATCAACAGTCCACCCGGAGCGACAGCGGATACGATCGCCGGAAACAACGGCCGCCACAGATAATTGGTCACGATCACGACATCGTATGTTTTGCCCGCAAACGGCGGAGCCGTCGCCATGTCCCCCCGGTCCATTTCAAGATCAGCCGCAACGATCTCGACCCTAGGCTGACCAGCCAAGTCCGCCATCTGCGCCACATCCCGATCAACGGCCGTTACGAGGTAACCGCGCGCCAGCGCCAACCGGGTATGCCGCCCACCCCCACACGCAACGTCGAGCAGCCGCTGCCCGGCCTCGGCAACCGGTAGATGCGCCGCGACCCACGGCGATGGTCGATCCGTCCCAGGGTGGGACGCACTGCATTCGCACGACGTGCTCAGCTCCATCGCATCCTCTCCAGTCCCCGGCCGCCGGAACCCCGTTGCGGCACATAATGTCGCGAAACGGCGGTTTGTTATTCACAGCGCGCTTCGCCATATAGGAACTCATGACGACGAATCATGTCCCATTTCGCAAAATGAACGGGCTCGGCAACGAGATCCTCGTGGTCGACGTGCGTGCGTCAAACCGAACACTGTCCGCAGACGAAGCCGTTGCGATTGCTGGCCTTCCGGGGCTGGCATTCGACCAATTGATGCTGCTGATGAAGCCAGGCGTTCCCGGCACGGACGCGACGATCCGCATCTACAACAACGACGGGTCGCTGTCGGGCGCCTGTGGCAATGGCATGCGCTGCGTCGCCTTTGCCGAACATGAGCGAACCGGAAAGACGCAGTTGTTGTTCGAAACGGCAGCCGGTCTGCTTCCCGCCGAGGTCGCAAGCATCGACCGCATCAGCGTCGGGATGGGTCAGCCGAAATTCGACTGGACCGACATTCCGCTGGCCGAAGAATTTCGCGACACCCGCTATATCGAGCTCCAGATCGGCCCGATCGACGCGCCGGTTCTGCATTCGCCTGCTGTTGTCAACGTCGGCAACCCGCACGCGGTATTCTGGGTCGACGACGTCGACGCCCATGACCTCGGCCGTGCCGGTCCGCTGCTCGAAAACCACCCGATATTTCCCGAGCGCGCCAATATCTCGATCGCCCAGATCACATCGCAAACCTCGCTCAAGCTCCGCACGTGGGAGCGCGGCGTCGGACTGACCCAGGCCTGTGGATCGGCCGCTTGCGCCGCCGTCGTCTGTGCCAACCGGTTGAACCACACAGGCCGCGATGTCGAGGTCACGTTACCCGGCGGCGTGCTGTTCATATCCTGGCGACCCGACGACCGGATCGTGATGACTGGTCCGGTCGCCCATGAGCACAGTGGCGTCCTCGACCTCAACACCATTCGGGTGGCCGCGTGACCGCGCCGCCCGAGCAGCCCGGCCCGCAAAGCGATCCCGGTGCAGGCAATGGTGCCCCCACCGTCACGATACCAGATGCTGCCACATCGACGCTCGACATCGTGTCGATGGGCTGCCGGCTCAATGCCCACGAGGCCGAGGTGATGCGGACCTATGCCCGCGAAGCTGGGCTCGATGGCGCCATTATCGTCAATACATGCGCTGTGACCTCCGAGGCCGTCCGCCAAGCCGCACAAACCATCCGCCGCTTGAAACGCGAGCGGCCGGACGCGCGAATTATCGTGACCGGCTGCGCTGCCCAGTTGGATCCAGCCCGTTTTGCTGCGATGCCGGACGTCGACCATGTCATCGGCAACGCCGAAAAAATGCGCGCGTCGACGTTTGCCGAACTCGCCCGAACGCCAGCTCCCACGGACGACCCTACCGAACCGGCCATCGCAAACGCCGCTAAAGTCAGGGTCTCAGACATCATGCAGGTGCGCCAAACCGCGCTGCATCTGATCGACGGCTTCAAAGGACGCGCGCGGGCCACCGTCGAAATTCAAAACGGCTGCGATCATCGCTGCACGTTCTGCATCATCCCTTACGCACGCGGGCCGTCCCGATCGGTGCCACCGGGTGACGTCGTCGCCCGCGTTCGTGACCACGTCGCGCAAGGCTACAACGAAGTCGTCCTGACCGGCGTCGACATCACGTCGTATGACGGCGCGACCCAGACACAAGGCGATGCCGTCACCTTAGGACAGCTCGTCCAGCGCATTCTCGCTGAGGTGCCAGAACTCGCGCGGCTCAGGCTATCGTCGATCGACCAAATCGAGGCCGACGACGCGTTGATCGACGCCATCGCCACGGACGACCGGCTGATGCCCCATTTGCACTTGTCGCTGCAATCGGGCGACGACCTGATCTTGAAGCGCATGAAGCGCCGCCATCAGCGGGCCGACGCGATCGGCTTCTGCGAGCGCGTCCGTCGCCTCCGGCCCGACATCGTGTTCGGCGCAGACATCATCGCCGGCTTCCCGACGGAAACCGAGGCGCAGTTCCAAAACTCGCTCGACCTTATCGATGCTTGCGGCATTACCTACGTCCACGCATTCCCATTTTCGCACCGCCCCGGCACGCCAGCCGCTCGCATGCCCCAGGTCGGCCGCAGTGCCGGTAAGGCGAGGGCAGCCCGCCTCCGGGCCGTTGGGGACGCGCGCTTGGCGGCCCATCTCGAAAGCCTCGTCGGAACCTGCCAATCGATCGTCGTCGAAGCCAACAACACGGGCCGGACGCCGCAGTACGCCGAGGTCAAATTCGACACCTCGGCGGTGAGCGGCCAACAGCCGGAATATGGCAGCATGCTCGACGTTCGCATCGTCAACGTGACCGGTCGCGCGCTTGCCGGAATACCACTTGCCAAAACGGCGCTTGCCAAAACACCACTGGCCCCAACGGTACTGGCACGAACACCACACTCTGGAACGCCACTGGCCGGGGGGGCAGGATGAGCGACACCGAAGCCAAAAAGCCGGGCCTGTTCGGCCGCCTGTTCGGCCGCAAATCGGAGGACGTCGTACCGCCGGTTCCCTCGCGTGAATCCGCCGACGAGATGGCCGCTGATGGCGCTAGCGGCCTCGACAATCGGCACGAGGCCGCGCTCGACGCGCAGCCCTCGGCGGTGACGGAAACGGCCACAGCATCTGTGGCCACGCCTGCATCGCTTGCGACCCCCGAGACGTCGACCAGTGCCCCCCCCAAAAGTGAACCGGCCCCCAAAAAAGGCTGGCTGTCGCGGCTGACGGCGGGCCTTGCCAAGACCTCATCGAAACTCGCCGACGGCATCACCGGCATCTTTACCAAGCGCAAGTTGGACGGCGACACACTCGAAGACCTCGAGGACCTGCTGATCGGCGCCGACCTCGGGATCGAAACGTCGTCGCGGATCATCGAGGCAATCTCGAAGGGCCGCTTTGAAAAGGGCATCACGCCGGACGATGTGCGTCGTATCCTCGCCGACGAAGTGGCACGCGTGCTCGAACCCGTGGCCAAGCCGCTCGTGATCGATACGGCGAAAAAACCACACGTAATTCTCGTCGTCGGCGTCAATGGCTCGGGCAAAACGACAACCATCGGCAAGCTTGCCGCCCAGTTCCGCCGCGAGGGCCGCTCGGTCATGCTCGCCGCTGGTGACACCTTCCGCGCCGCTGCGATCGACCAGCTGAAAGTCTGGGGCGAACGCACGGGAAGCCCGGTTTTGGCCCGCGACGTCGGCTCCGACAGCTCGGGTCTTGCATATGACGCATTGAAGCAGGCCGCGGCAGACACCAGAGATGTACTTATCATCGATACGGCAGGACGCTTGCAAAACAAGCAGGTCCTCATGGACGAGCTGGAGAAGGTCATCCGCGTGATCAAGAAGCTTGATCCCACTGCGCCGCACGATTGTCTGCTTGTCCTCGACGCGACAACAGGCCAAAACGCGCTCAATCAGGTGGAGGTGTTTCGTCAGCGGGCTGGGGTTACCGGCCTCGTGATGACGAAACTCGACGGTACGGCCAAGGGGGGCATTCTCGTCGCAATCGCCGCTCGGCACGGATTGCCCGTTCACGCCATTGGCGTGGGCGAAGGCGTCGACGACTTGAGCCCGTTCGCACCTCGCGACTTCGCCGACACGATCGCTCAAATCTGACGACGTTATTTCAACGACGCGACATGACACGACGCATTCTAAAAACATCAGGGCGCGTTGCCCACCGCCGAGAAAGGGCGAGAATCCGATGATGGACAAGAAGAAGAGCTGGTACCCGTTTACGCCGGAACAGACAGTCAACATTTTGTCCGAGTTCGGACCGCTCGTAGCGATGTTTATTGTCAATGCAGTCGGCGGCATCAACGCCGGCACTTGGGCGCTGTTGGGTTCGACGGTCGTCGCAATGATCGTGATGCGTGCTGTCCTCGGCCGGCTGCCGATCTTCCCGATCATCGCGTCGGGCGTCACCATCGTGTTCGGCCTGCTGACGATCGTCACT
Organism: Hyphomicrobium aestuarii; assembly: GCA_034408685.1. Lineage (GTDB taxonomy): Bacteria > Pseudomonadota > Alphaproteobacteria > Rhizobiales > Hyphomicrobiaceae > JANXVY01. The sequence continues at coordinate 39,308 of JAWXCP010000244.1, forward strand.
GGCGATTCGATGTGGATCAAGATCAAGGTCTCGATCTTCAATGCCATGTTCGCTGGCTTCCTGTTTGGCGGTCTGTGGGCGACAAGCCCGATCATGGGCCGCCAGTCGCTCTACACCGTGGTTGGCCTGACGGTGCTCGTCACCGTCGCGCAGTTTCCCTATGCCGGGCAGCTCGCTACCGGCTTCCCAGCATTGGGCGATGAGACGAACCCGTTGACGACAAACCTGATCTGCCTCGGCTCGATGGTCGCCGGCTTTCTTTTGGGCGGGCTGGTATTCAAGGAAAACTTCTTCGGCCACGTGTTCGAGGGCACCTTCCATTACAGTCAGGAAGGCTGGGACCGCTTCACCTATAGTTTCGCGTGGTTCTTCGTCTTGACCGCCGTGTTGAATGAAGCCGTCCGCCAGATGTTCATCAGCGACCAGATGTATACGATCCCCGTGTTCGGGGTGATGAACGGGACGAGTGTTTGGATCCTGTTCAAGATCGTGTTCATCATGCCGATCTCGGGTCTTTATGCGTGGTTCCTGACGACGTTGATGTCGAAGTACGAAGTGCCACCGCCCATTGCCTCGGGCGGAGCCAAGGGCGCCAAATCCGCAGGTGCGACCAAGCCGGTTCGCGCTCACTGATCGATATTCAGTTTGACGACGCTGGCGAGTATGCGACATTTAATCGTCGCATACCCTGTTCCGCCTGAACACAAGCCGGAGTTCACCGCATGTCCCAATCGACCGAAGACGTAAAAGCGGCTGAAGGGGCACCCGAACTTGGTGCAAAGCAACTGCTGAAGCTGCTCGTCGAACTTGGTCCGTTGGTTGTATTCTTTGTAGCCAATTCCCAGTTCGGCATATTAATCGGCACCCAAGTGTTTGTGATTGCGACAATAATCTCGCTATCAGTGTCGCGCGTTGTGCTCGGAAAAATCGCGACGATGCCATTGGTGTCGGGCGTGTTTGTCGTCGTATTCGGCGGATTGACGGTCTATCTGGCCGACGAACTCTTCATCAAGATGAAGCCGACAATCGTAAATACCTTGTTTGCCGCGATTTTATTCGGTGGCTTGGCTTACGGAAAGTCGTGGTTAAAGTATCTGTTCGATGACGCATTCCGCTTGACCGACGAAGGCTGGCGCAAGTTGACGTTCCGCTGGGCCAGCTTCTTCGTTCTGCTCGCCGTGCTCAACGAAATCGTGTGGCGCACCACGTCGACGGATTTTTGGGTGAGCTTTAAATTGTTAGGAATAATGCCGCTGACGATTATTTTTGCCATTTCTCAAGTTGGCCTCTTGAAAAAGTACGAAGTAAGTGCGAACTGAACATTGTTCGTACCTTTACGCGGCGGCTGGGAACTTAGTTCCGTGGGCGAACGTTGTATAATGGCACAACCCAACACCTTGAGCTGAGGCTACGGCACGTCGTCAAGCGTTGGGTAGTGCTGAGGTACCTCGAACGGTGCTTTAACGCGCAAGCGGCTTGGCTCCAACTCTGGGGCCTTGGCGGCGCACATCCAACGGAAACCAGACGGAATGGCGCGCGAAACGACCCCGATCAAACTTGACAGTTCCCCTATACATCTGCTCCACCGGGCCGGACAGTGTGCGGTAGATGTGTTCCAGGCCGAAATCGGCGTCGAGGAATTAACTCCCCGCCAATATGCCATCCTGATCGCGGTGGCGCAACACGAGGGCCTCAGCCAAACGAGCCTCGTCGAGCGTACCGGCATAGACCGGTCGACGTTAGCAGACATCGTGCGGCGATTGCTTAAAAAGGGCTTGATCCAACGTCGCCGCACAAAAGAAGATGCCCGCGCTTATGCGGTACGGCTGACCGATGCCGGTGCACGAATGTTGAAACAACTCGAACCACTGGCTCGCCGCGTCGATGAACGTATCCTCGAGGCTCTGCCAGGGCAGCAGCGCGAACGGTTCGTGCAAGATCTGAACACGATCGTCAACGCGCTCGGCATGGCAGAACTCGACACATCGCCGCCGTCTGCGGTGGCGCGTCAAAACGAATCCACTACCAAGCCATCCGGTGCCAAGCCATCTGCTACCAAGCCTGCCAAAACGAAGTCAGGCCGCTAAACGCACGAAATTTGAAACGTCGAAATCGAGCCAACGTAGTGTGCCGCTATGCCTACGGTGGTAACCAATCGCAAAGAGACAGCCGGAGCACTTGTCGTGCCCCGGCTGTTTTCGCAGATAGCGCGGTAACCGCAACGTCATCGAACGGTGAAAGCGTTCTCCTCGGGCAGGGCTTGACCCCATACGGCCTTATCGACGGCCGGGTCGAAGCCCGGTTTGTTGTCGCTGTCCTGATGCAGTGAGACCCACATCCGCTGGCCGGGCTTGGGCGCTTCTTTGAGAGTAATCTTGACACCGCGATGGTCACCAGCAGCAAGTTCTGCTGTCCCGACAGGGGCCGCGATCGGCTTGCCATTGCCGTCGGCGGCGTGCACGGCAACATAACCTTTGGCGGGTAGGTTGACGTAATGCACTTTGATCGCGTTACCGGCCGCCGCTTGGTCGAAAACCGTTACAGACGGCTCTCCTTGAGCGTGGGCCGCCGCAGCGGCGGCGACAGAAGCAACCGTCGCAATCGCAAGACCGGCAAGCGTCCAAGACCCAGCAAAACGTGGCATGCGTCCTCCCTTTGGTTTTATCACGCGGCGATCATCCGCACCGCTCGTTGGGACATTGGAATGGGAACTGCCGTCCGC
>JAWXCP010000034.1:0-5232 GCA_034408685.1 Hyphomicrobium aestuarii
CCGTGGGTCGGTCTGCGGGTCGGGCAGTTCGCTCGAAAGTGCAGCGGCAGGGGGTATTTGCGCGCCGCCAGTCTGATTGCCAGCCTCGCCGCGGCGAGGTTTGCCTCGATCGCTGCGCGCGACGGCAGGTGCCATGGGCGCGCGGGCAATTTCGGCCGAGCCGCAAACTTCGCACATCAGATGGCCGCTAGCCGAGAGCTGCTCGAACGCGGCGCTCCCGCCGAACCAAGCATCGTATTCGTGGCCCGCCGCACATCGAAGCCGGTATTTAATCATGAGCTTGCGATCCGTGCGCCGCTGACGCCGGCTCGGTGAATACGAACGGCCGACGGTGCATGAGGCAGGGAACGCGACCGCGTACGGCGGCGATCTCGGCGGTGTCGATGTCGGCTGAGACCACGCCGGGCTCGATGCCACCTTCGGCGAGGATCTGCCCCCACGGCGAGACGATGAGGCTATGGCCGTACGTCTCCCGGCCGTGTTCGTGGCGCCCCCCCTGGGCTGCAGCAAATACGAAACACTGTGTCTCGATGGCTCGCGCGCGGACCAGCGTATGCCAATGCGCTTCGCCCGTCGGCCGGGTGAAGGCGGCAGGGCTCGACAAGAAGATCGCGCCGCCGCGAACCAGAGTCTGGTGCAATTCGGGAAAGCGCAGATCGTAGCAAATCGTCAGTCCGATCCGGCCCCACGGCAAATCCGCGACGACAGCGTTATGGCCGGCCGCAAAATTGTCGCTCTCGCGATAGGTCTCGCCGTTGGCAAGCGCGACGTCGAAGAGATGGATTTTATCATATGTGGCAGCAACCTCGCCCGTCGGCGCGATCAGGATCGACCGGTTAGCAATTCTGTCAGCGCTTTGGTCTTGCACACCCATCGAGCCGATATGCAGCCATATGCCCAGTTCACCAGCGAGCGCTTGAAACGCCGCCAGCGCGCGGGCCGTAACGTCCGGCGACGAGCTGGCAATCAGGTTTGCCCGGTCGGTGTCCATCACGGTCGTCACTTCGGGCGTTTGGACATAGTCGGCACCGGTTCGCGCCGCCTCGCGGATGAGCGCCTCGGCCGCAGCGACATTGGGCTCGACCGACCGCCCAGATCGCATTTGCACGAGGGAAGCGCGAAATCGGGCACTCAAGGGCGCGCGGGTATCGTTTGTCATGGGTAGGGTGCCACCGGATGCCTGCGGATCTGTCAAACTTGAAGGAGAGCGTCGAGTTTGCCCGCGCGGTCCAGTTCGTAGAGGTCGGTGCACCCGCCGACATGGCGCTCGCCGATCCAGATCTGCGGGACTGTGTTGACCCCTCCAGCCTTGGCGGTCATTTCGGCCCGCAAGCGCGCCTTGCCGGTAACGTCGATTTCCTCGAAGGCGACGCGCCTGTCCTGCAACAGCTGCTTGGCCATGTGGCAGTAGGGGCATAGCGAGGCGGTGTAGATGACGACTTTGGACATGTCTGCGTGAGACCTCCGGTTCGGACTGCCGACGCCCCGCCATCATTGCGGAATGCAGCCCTGCAATGAGATGTAACCACTTCGGGCCCGAAGTTCCAATCCAAGTCTGTGAAGGACATTTCCAGCGCGGGGTTTATGTGACCGTATGCGTCGCAATTGCCAGCGCCAATACGTCGACACGCGCCGCATTTGCGCGACGGAGCGCGATGGCAGCTGCCGAGCAGGTGGCACCCGTGGTGATCACATCGTCGATCAGCAATACGCGTTTGCCAGCGATCCGGTGGCGGTGGATGGCCGCGACTTTGAAGGCACCGGCAACGTTGCGGCGGCGTTCTTCGCCGGTCAGGCCGACCTGCGACGGCGTTGGCTTGGTTCGCAAAAGCGCAACGGGTGCATAACTAACGCTGGTCAAACGTGCGATCTCGCCTGCGAGAATGGCACTCTGGTTGAACGTCCGCGACATCATCCGCCAGCGATGCAGCGGGATTGGCACGATGACGTCGGCATCAGCCAAAAGCTCGGCACCGGCATGCGTCATCCAACGCCCGAACAGCCGGCGGCCGTCGTGCCGGTCATGGTATTTCAAAGCATGGATCAAGCGTTGAAGGGCTGGGCCATAGGCAGCAACCGCCCGCGCCCGGTCGTAGGCAGGCGGGGTTGCCACCGCAGCGGCAGATACCATCGGCGGCGGCGCTGCGGGATGACCGGCGGACGTTGCACCACCGGCCTGGAACGGCCGGGTATCGTAGGGCAACGGAATACCCAGCCGGTCACACAGCGGCTGACGAATGAAGTCGATCTGACACCAGCAGGGCGTACACAATGCATCGGCGTCGGCGACCGGCGACCGGCACGCAAGGCACACCGGCGGGAACAACGCGTCGATGAAACCGCCGATGAGCGTCGCACCGAAACGCGCGCTTGGTTGACCGCGGGCAGACAGCGGGCGCATCGAGCTGCCTGCTTGGTCGTGCGCCGCATTTCCAGCCGCATTTGGCTCGTCGCTATCATTTGTGGCGTGGACCATTGCGCGACCCGACCTCATAACCGATCTTACCAGTCCGACAGTGCCGGACCCGGACCGAGATGAACAGCCCTCCCAAAACATCAACCGCGACGGCTGCCGGCGTGCCGCAGATTTTCGACCGGGCGACGCTGCTGTCGCGCCGCGAGCGGGCGTCGGCGCAGTTTGCCCAGCACGCGTTCCTGCTCGATCGCGTGGCCGACGATCTGGCCGAGCGACTAATGTTGGTGAAACGGCAGTTCGAAAACGGATTGTCGATCGAGGCTTACGACGGGCGCGTGTCGCGCGTGCTGCGTAGCTGCCCCAACGTTTCGCGCGTCACAGATGCCGAGCCATCACCGGCGATGCGCGCGATGTGTCGCGATGAAGCATCGCCCTCCGGCCTCGGCGAGCCGTTGGCACCGCTTGTGCCCTATGACCTCGTTGTTTCGGCCCTGTCGCTCCACATGGTCGACGACCTGCCCGGCGCGTTGGTGCTGCTGCGGCAAGCGATGTCGCCCGACGGTCTGCTGTTGGCGGCCGTGCTGGGTGGCGAAACGCTTCACGAATTGCGCCAATCCTGGCTGGTGGCTGAGGAGGAAGTCACCGGCGGGGCCTCGCCACGGGTCGCGCCATTCGCGGACGTGAGGGCGCTCGGCGGGCTGTTGCAGCGGGCGGGGTTTGCGCTGCCCGTCGCCGATAGCGAACGGGTGACGGTCACCTACGCAACGCCGCTCCACCTAATGCGCGAGTTGAAAGGCATGGGCGCGAGCAACATGCTGGCTGACCGGCGGCGTGTCCCGGTCACGCGAACGCTTCTGATGCGGGCCACTGAAGTGTACGTCGAGCGCTTTGGCCTGGCCGATGGCCGCATTCCAGCAACCTTCGAGATCGTGACCTTGACGGCTTGGGTGCCGCACGAAAGCCAGCCAAAGCCGCTGCAGCCGGGCTCGGCGACCGCGCGGCTTGCCGATGTTTTGGGCGTCAAGGAAAACAAGGCCTGATCACTCAGCCGCGCACATACGCCAGGATAGCGGCCAGGAAGACGATGGCGGTCGCGATGACCAATGACCAGAATCCGAAAGCGATGAACGCGTGGGCGGCCGCGACGCATCCGAGGATGAACCCAAATATCATCGGGATCAACACGCCGAGCTGGCGATAGGCAGCCGCGGCGCGGGTTGCGTTCTGATTCTCATCGCCGTCAAACAACAGGCGGAACTTCGCCAGCACCATGTCCGTCGTCTCAACAGCAACCTGGGTGACATTGCCCGTCATGAAGTTGGCCGGGACCGAGCCCTTGAATAGTACGCGAACCAGCGCACTTTCAGCGCCCATCGCAAGGAACGCCATGAATGCGGCGGCTAAGCCAACCGACGAGTCCAGCGAAGCGATTGGCCACTGGAGCGCAACGGCCAGATACCCGGAAATGAGGCACCCGACAACGACGAGCGCCCATGGCAGCGGATTGACCTTGAACCTGGTGAGAACGGCGACAAGTAAGGTCATCACGACAGCGCCAGCCATGAACACCGGTATCGCCATCAACTTGGCGACCAAGCCTGGCTCGTAGTGAACCAAACCGGAACCGGCCGCGACGAAAGAGCCTGTCACCTGCGACGTCAGCAGCCCGAACAGACCGATGAATCCGATCGTATCGACAAAGCCGGACACGAAGCTCAGCATCGGCGGCACGGTCGACGAAAGGGCAGGTGTGGCGTCGCGAACGCGTGGGACCTCAGCCGTCATGTCGAACTGCCCCATTTTTGATGCCGCCACGGACATGGTATTTAACGCCATGTCGGGACAACAACATTATGAGCGACAGAAGTAACCGGATGGATAGCGCGGGACTTGGGATGCAAGAGCAGCGGATCACGGTTGCAGGCTTGGTGATGGCTATCGCGTGCGTCCTGTTGGCCACAATGTCCGCCAGCGCAATCGCTCAGCAGAAGCCGGACCAGCAGAAACCGAAAGAGCAGTCCTGTCGCGACATCACATTCGAGACCATTCAATATACGGTTTGCACGGTCGACCTCGCAACGCATGACATCCAAATCGCATGGAAGGCCCCGAATGGGGAAGCCTATGGCAACCTCGGCAGCTTCGCGCGTGCCCAGACGCGGGCCGGCATAAAGCCGATGTTCGCGATGAACGCGGGGATGTATCACGCAGACGGTCGGCCGGTCGGGCTTTATGTCGAAGGCGGCCGCGAGCTGACAAAAATCAGCACCACGCGCGGCCCAGGCAACTTCCACATGAAGCCCAATGGCGTGTTCTACGTGACGGCCGCCGAAGTCGGCGTTCTGGAAACAAGTCGCTACATCAAAGCGAAGCCGAACGCGCAGTTCGCCACCCAGTCAGGTCCGATGCTGGTTATCGACGGCAAACTGCATCCGCGGTTTTCCGCCGACGGCCCGTCGCTCAAAATCCGCAACGGTGTCGGCGTGCGCGATGCCAAAACGGTGGTGTTCGCGATTTCTAATGACGGCGTGTCGTTCGGGTCGTTCGCGCGGCTGTTCCGCGACGAGCTCAAATGCAACAACGCGCTTTATCTCGACGGCTCGATCTCAAGCCTGTGGGCGCCGAGCGCTGGCCGCCAGGACGAACTGTGGCCCGTCGGACCGATTGTGGCGGCCATTCCGCGATTGCCGGCGACCAAGACTACGGCGCCCGCAGGCCAGGCTCGCTGACTACAGGCTCGCTGACTACAGGCTCGCTGACTACAGGCTCGCTGACTACAGGCTCGCTGACTACAGGCTCGCTGACTACAGGCTCGC
>JAWXCP010000245.1:0-20849 GCA_034408685.1 Hyphomicrobium aestuarii
ACGATCGGACTGCCGAAATGACATATGGGGCAGCGATTTGCGGTTGCAACGCCGCCATTCGTGTCGAACGGCCCGCAGAAAGTCGGCAACGGCGGTGCGTCGATCTATCGGCGTCACACTGATCATCGGGTGACGACTTTGAGTGTTGAACGCGGGACGGCGACCACGCTCGCTTGGGTTCCGCGGCGAACGGTGACCAGTGTCCGCGGGTTGCGGTTTTGCTGAATGACAGTGCGCGAAACTGTGGTCGCGCGCGGCTTCGAGCGGGATGGGGTCTCAGCCTTGCTTGTCCCACGGCCTGCGTTGACGACTTTTGCTTTTTTCCGCGATGAGGGTTTATCAGCACTGATGTTTGCTGTGGTTGATCGTGCCGTGTTCTGGTTTTGGCCACCGCGTGTCGGCGAAGCGACCTGATTGGCGGCGACGCCGGGCGCCAGCGGAACGACAAGATCTGGCACTTCAGCGGCGGCAGAGGTTGCGCTCGACGTGGCGACAACAACGGTGGCTGGACCCGCGCTCGGCACGGTCGATCCGGCTCGCTGGTCACCGTCGGCCAGCGCCGAGGTGCCTTTCGCCGCGACAAAGCGTGATGGCGGAGTGTCGGCAATGGCGATCGTTCGGGCGATTGCAGGTATCGGATCGAAGATCGTTGAAGATATCATCGCGTCCGTCGCCGTTGTGGTTTCGACGGCGTGTGGCGGTTCACTGGCCTTCGGTGACAGGCCGACCCCCGTCCAGTGCGCTACTGCGCTTTCGAGCGCGTTGCGGGGCACGCCCGTGCCGGCCTCGATCACAACGAGTGCCGCTGTCACCAGCAGCCCGAATCCAAGTGCGGAACGCATGGGATCTCCACTCCTGCCGGGTGTCATACCCGCAGCCACATTTGACAGTGGATTTGTGGCCATCGTCCGTCAAGCTTTACAGCCGGTTAAGCGTAACGGCGGCGACGTTTCGTGGCCCGATCCTATCGCTTACGCCGCTCCACCACTGCAGCCACGGCAGCGCGTTTGGCCGGGGCGACGGCTGCGGGCTTGACGACCGGTTTGGATGCGGCAGCGCGGTTTGGCTTGGGAGTGACCGGGCTTGCCACCTGTTTCGCTGTGCTCTTGCGTGCGGCGGGGCCCGAAGTCTTGGCCGTTTGTGGGCGACTGTTGGTTGTGCCGTTGGTCGTGGCCGCGTCTCGATCGGGTGTGGCAAACCCACCGGCTGACGATCCCGGTGTGCCTCCAGCCGTTGCCATTGCGTTCGCAACAGCAGCGTTCGTAACAGCAGCGATCGCGTTCGACGGCGCCGGGGCGGTTTCTGGAACGCGTGCGATCACGACAAACGGTGGAACAGGCGGAATAGCTGAGACGGTTGTATTAACCGGCGTTGCCAATGAAGATGCCGACGATGGCGGCGCATTCGTTGCGGCGTTCAAAGCGGGGATTGCGACTTGCGCTGGCGCTGCAACCTGGGCTGGAGCGCTGGCCGGCATAGGCGTCGGCTCGAATTTCGGGACCAAGGCAGGTGTCTGAGCGGCCGTCGTTTGAGGCGCAACCGCAGCGACAGACCGCGACACGCCGGTATCGTGTGGATTGACGAGGCCAAGAGACACAAGCGCGGTACTGATGAATATCACGGCGCCAATCGCGGGACGCATGCGGGGTGCTCCAAACCTTCGATGAGATCCCTACAACATCGCAAAAGCCTGAACGAACACTCAATGACTTCAATAATTTGCATTGGTCTTGTCGACCAATGCCAGATTTATTCAACAGCGGCCACACAGACGAAGAGCCGGGGGAGCGGCCCCCGGCTCGTTCAACGCTGGTGTGGTACGGATGCGAAGCCAACTCGGCGGCGGCTGCTCAAGGCACACCGTGGAGCCGATTTCGCTCCCGGCCTACGACCGTGCCCCGATCGCAGTGCCTCGCCGGTCTCGTGCGATGGCGGCGCCCTCTGGACACGGCCGATCGCTGGAAACCCAACTCTCACTGGGGTAAACTGCATCGCGCCTGCTTGTCACGTCGTTTACCGTGCATAATTCCGTATTTTGTCACGATCTGTGTTGCCTTGCGGCTTTTGCTACACAACTTGCAGAATCTGGCGTATCCGCACTTAGGCGCCTGCGAGCTGTTGTGCTGCGGAGCCGCACCCTCATCTCACTCTTCGCTATCCACCCTTGCCGCAGTCGCGGACCCGCCAAACTCCATGTCCCACAACACATTCGGCCACCTGTTCCGATTCACGACTTGGGGCGAGAGCCACGGCCCGGCCATAGGTTGCATCGTCGACGGATGTCCACCTGGCATCGCGCTCGACGCGAGCGACATCCAGCGCGACCTCGACCGGCGAAAACCCGGGCAATCTCGCTTCACGACGCAGCGTCGCGAGGCCGATGAGGTCGCTATCCTGTCGGGCGTATTCAGCGGTCCTTCCGGCCAGCAGGTCACGACCGGGACGCCGATCGCGCTTGAAATCCAAAACACCGACCAGCGCTCGAAGGATTATGGCGCGATCGCGCAGTCCTACCGGCCGGGCCATGCCGACATCACGTATGATGTGAAATATGGTGTCCGGGATTATCGCGGCGGTGGACGATCGTCGGCGCGGGAGACGGCCAGCCGTGTTGCGGCCGGCGCTGTGGCGCGCAAAGTCTTGACGCATGTGCTCGGCGGCGATGTCAGGGTACGCGCCGCACTGGTACAGCTCGGGCCGCACGGTATCGACCGGACGCGATGGGATTGGGCTGCGGTGGATGCCAATCCGTTTTTCACCGCCGACCCTGGCAGCGTCGAAGCCTTTGCGGCGTATCTCGATGGCGTGCGTAAGGCTGGTTCGTCGTGTGGCGCGGTGATCGAAGCGGTGGCCGAGGGCATCCCGGCGGGGCTCGGCGCACCCCTCTACGGCAAGCTCGACGCCGACCTTGCCAGCGCGATGATGTCGATCAACGCGGTCAAAGCGGTGGAAATCGGCGACGGTATGGCGGCTGCCGCGTTGTCGGGCGAAGATAATGCGGACGAAATCCGCATCGGGCCGGACGGAGAACCTGTGTTCTTGTCGAACCACTCCGGCGGTATTCTTGGTGGCATTTCCACCGGCCAGCCGATCGTCGTGCGGTTTGCGGTCAAGCCGACGTCGTCGATCCTTACACCGCGGCGGACAATCGACAGTGCCGGAGCCGAGGTCGATATCGTGACCAAGGGCCGCCACGATCCGTGTGTCGGGATCCGCGCTGTTCCCGTGGCCGAGGCCATGCTGGCGATCGTGCTGGCCGACCACGCGTTGCGCCACCGTGCGCAATGCGGGCCGCCTTTCGGCCGTGCCTGAATGCCGGTTCTTAAGCGTTTGTTGACTGCTGTCCCATAATCTGACGGCCGATGGCGTTGCGGGGTTGCCGCGACCATTCGGGCTTTTGGGGCAGGGACACATGGCGATCGATAGCGCACGGACGGTCAAGGCTGGCGGCATCATGCTGTCGGTCGCAGCCGCATTGATGCTCGGCGCCTGCGCGCAATCACAAGATGGCGCGATGAACACGTCCTTGCTTGGCCAGCCGTCAGCCAGCAACGCGTCGACCGACGTCGCGAGCGCGAACCCGAACGACACGCGTTCCGATCTCGAAAAGGCGACCGACTACTGGGGCAAAAAATACCGCGAGAAGCCGACGAACAAGGAAAACGCGCTCTCCTACGCCAAGAACCTCCGCGCCTTGGGTGAAAAACGCCAGGCCTTGGCGGTGCTCCAGCAGGCGTCGATCTTTTATGCCAGCGACCGCGAAGTCGCGTCGGAATATGGCCGCCTCGCGCTCGAATTCGATCAGGTTGGTATCGCCAAGCAGATGCTCGCGACCGCCGACGATCCGGGCAATCCGGATTGGCGCGTGATCTCGGCGCGCGGAACGGTATTTGCCAAAGAGGGCAAGTTTAACGACGCGGTTCCGCTTTATGAGCGCGCGCTGACACTGGCTCCGACGGAAACCTCGGTGATGAACAATCTCGCTCTGGCCTACGCCATGGGTGGGGAGCCGCAGCGCGCCGAGGAACTGCTGCGCCGGATCGAGGCCAATGGCGGGACGCCAAACCCGAAGGTCAAACAAAACCTGGCCCTCGTACTTGGTCTGCAGGGCCGGTTCGACGAGTCGAAGGCGATCGCGTCTCAAGAGATCGGCACGGAGGGGGCGCAGGCGAACGCGAACCTTTTGCGCCAGTTTGTCAAAGCCTCAGTGGTGCCCGGACCGGCTGCACCGGCTGTTGCCGGGTGGAGCGCCACGGCGACCGAGGTACGCAAGTCGGCTCCGGGTAAGGGCAAGGCCAAGAAGGTTGCAGCGCCTGCTGGCGATGCTTACGCGCCCTCTACGGCCACAGTGGCGCCCGAGTTGGGGATAGCGGCGGCCAGCTCGGACGTCAGCGCGCAGAATCCGACACTTCGTGGCATGTCGCCCTGAGAGACGGCCTTGTCGCGGGTATCGCCCCAGGTCTAGAACCCTGGAATGACACAGAACACGACAAGCGCTTCATCCGTCGATACCGCTGCCTCCCCGTCGCCGTCGATGGCCGCGCCTACCGGCAAGCCCCCCAAAGTCGGCTTTGTCTCGCTCGGCTGCCCGAAGGCGCTGGTCGACAGCGAACGCATCTTGTCGAAGTTGCGGGCGCAGGGGTATGCAATCGCGCGCGATTACGATGGCGCAGACGTGGTCGTCGTCAACACCTGCGGGTTTCTCGACAGTGCCCGTGCCGAAAGCCTCGATGCGATCGGCGAAGCCATGGCGGCCAATGGCCGTGTGATCGTCACCGGCTGCCTTGGCAAGGACGAAGCGCTGATCCGCGAGACCCACCCTGGTGTGTTGGCCGTGTCCGGGCCGCATCAATACGAGGCGGTGGTAGCCGCCGTTCACGCCGCCGTGCCGCCAATTCACGATCCCTATGTCGATCTGGTGCCCGAGCAGGGTTTGCGCCTGACGCCACGCCATTACGCGTATTTAAAGATTTCCGAGGGCTGCAACAATCGCTGCTCGTTTTGCATCATTCCAAGCCTTCGCGGCGATCTCGTCAGCCGTCCGTCCAACCAAGTGATGGCCGAGGCGGAAGCTCTGGTGCGAGCGGGTGTTAAGGAACTGCTGGTCATCAGTCAGGACACGAGCGCGTATGGCCTCGACATTCGTTATGCCGAAAGCCCGTGGAAAGGCGCGCCGTTAGCGGCCCGCTTTCTCGACTTGGCCCGGGCGCTTGGCCAACTCGGTGTACCCGGCAACGAGCGCCCGTGGATCCGCCTGCATTATGTCTACCCTTACCCTCATGTCGACAACGTCATCCCGCTGATGGCCGATGGACTGATCCTGCCGTATCTGGATATTCCGTTTCAACATGCCTCACCGTCTGTGTTGAAGGCGATGAAGCGACCTGGCGCGCAACCCGGCAGCATGGGTGCCACGCTCGATCGCATCGCCAAATGGCGGCAGGTGTGTCCCGACCTTGCGATCCGCTCGACGTTCATCGTCGGTTTCCCCGGCGAGACGGATGCCGATTTCGAGATGCTTCTCGACTTTCTGCGGGAGGCGAAACTCGCCCGCGTCGGTTGCTTCAAGTACGAAGCGGTGACCGGCGCCGTGGCCAACGCGCTGGCTGGTGCCGTGCCGGAAGAAGTCAAGGAACAGCGCTGGCACCGGTTCATGGCCGTCCAGCAAGCGATCAGCGCCGACATCCTCGCAACCCGCGTCGGCCGCGAGATCGACGTGCTGATCGACGAAGTCGACGAGGATGGCGCTACTGGCCGGTCGAAGTGGGACGCACCCGAGATCGACGGCGCGGTATTTCTTGACGGCGAGACGGCAGTCAAGCCCGGCGGTATCGTCCGCGTGCGCGTTACGGCGGCCGACGAATACGACCTGACGGCGGAGGTCGTGCGGTAACGGTGGCGAGAACTCAGAAAAAACGTTGAAAATCGGCCCGCGCGTGCAGCACGCGAACAATGACGATGTGGTCGGGCATATGGGAATAAAAAATCACGTGGGACCCCTGAGGGAACCGTTAGAGACCATCTCGCAGGTCGTATGTCGGCAAACCAATGCGGAGGAACCTCGCTAACAGATCAAAAGTCGTCTCGAGTTTTGCATGATATCCGGCCGCCTGAAGCCTGCCAAAATGCCTTATTCCGAAGTCGGAAATGTCAACCAAATCGTCGAAGGCCGCTGACGATAGCTTAAAGTCGGGCATCCGGGTTCCGAGCGAGCGCGGCCTCCCAGACGTTGTCCATACTTTTGTCGGTCACGCCGGATTTCACACCGTGTTCGATTGCGGCTCGCAGCTGTGCGAGCTGCTCGGATGCCGGCAACCGTTCCCAGGCCGCGATTTCTGCATCGCTCATCACAGCTTTTGCATTTTCGATCGTAGTATTGCCGGATGTGGTCATTGGCAAAATCTATCACGAATGAGCGCGTCTCGTCCAATGGCTGGGCTCCGCGCTATGACCTGATCTCGCCGCCGGTTGTCTTTTTCACGCTGGCGGTGATGGCTGCGCTGACCGCCTCGATGTCCTTGTCGGTCAGAGTCGCGTTCGTCGGCGACAACGTGACTTCGATGGCGAGCGACTTTTTGCCCTCGGTTGCGAGGCTGCCGCCATCGAACACGTCGAACACCGAGACATTCGAGATCAACAATCTGTCGGCGGTCGCTGCCGCTTTCACGACGTCGCCTGCAGCCACGTCATTGGCAACGATGAAGGCGAAATCGCGCGTGACCGGCAGGAAATCAGACAGCACCAGAGCTGGCTTCATTCGCGTTTTGCGCTTCTCTGGAGGTAGTGCATCGAGGAACACTTCGAACGCTGAGACGGTGCCGGTAAGGCCCAGATCTGCAGCGGTCGCCGGGTGCAATTCGCCGAACACGGCGAGCACGGTTTTCGGGCCGAGTTTCAGCGCGGCCGACCGGCCGGGGTGATACCAATTCGGCGCCTCACGCACGATTTGGGCTTTGCCCGCATCGAACCCGCACGCGGCCAGCACGGCGACCACGTCTGCCTTCACATCGAACGCATCGACGGATGTGGCCGCGCCGTCCCAGTGGCGGCCTGGACCGGTCAGGATCGCCGTGCCCGCGCGGACGCCGGCTGCCGACACGAACTGATCGTTCGCCGTATCGCCGCGGTAGGCTTGGCCGAGTTCGAACAGCGCGACGTCGGTGAACCCCCGGTTGCGGTTGCGTCCGGCGGCCGCGAGCAGGCCCGGCAACAGTGACGGCCGCATCGAGGTCATCTCGGCCGACATCGGGTTGTCGAGTTCGAGGCTCAAAGCGCCGCCGCCGAACCGCTCGGCCTCAACCCGCGTGATGAACGAATACGTCACAGCTTCGATCAGACCACGACCGGCGAGCGTTCGACGCACGCGGCGAGCGCGTTTCTGGCGATCCGTCAGCACCGGCGTTGCGATGCGGTCGAGCCCCGGTAGCGGCGTCACCGGGATGCGGTCGAGGCCGGCAATCCGCACGACCTCTTCGACGATGTCGGCGGGCCCGTGAATATCTGGCCGCCAGGTCGGGACGGTGACGGCGGCGGACGCGTCGCCGGGCGGGCTACTTGCAATGCTTGCCGACTTGGACTTGCCCTTGCCGTCCTGTTTCGCGCTCGCGATGCCAAAGCCAAGCGCTGTCAGAATGCGCGTGATCTCGGCCGCCTCCAGCCGAATGCCCGACAGCTTTTCGACGCGGCCATAGTCGAACGCAATGGTGCGCGGCTCGGCGGAAGCGTGGCCAGCCACGGCGCGTTTGCTTGGCGTTCCACCGCAGATTTCCAGGATCAGATGCGTTGCGAGGTCGAGGCCGCCCTCGACGTAGGCCGGGTCAACGCCGCGCTCGAAGCGATAGCGGGCATCCGACGTGATCTGCGCTTTGCGTCCAGTAGCTGCCGTGCGGGCGGGGTCGAAATAGGCGCTCTCGATGAACACGGTGGTCGTTTTATCCGTCGAGCCGGATGCTTCGCCGCCCATGATGCCACCGAGGCCGAGCACGGCGCTGTCATCGGCGATGACGCACATGGTGGCTTCGACGGTATGCTCGCGGCCATCGAGGCCTTTGAACGTCTCGCCGTCCTTGCCGAGCCGCGCTCGGATGGCACCTGTCAGCTTAGTCGCATCGTAGACATGCAGCGGGCGGCCACGGTCGAGCGAGATGTAGTTCGTGACATCGACCAGCGCGTTGATCGGGCGCAAGCCAGCGGCCTCCAGCCGCTTTCGCATCCAGGCTGGCGACGGGCCGTTCTTGACGCCGGTGATGACGCGGCCAGCAAACACCGGACACGCACTGGCTGTCTCGGGGGTGAAGTCCAGCTTGATATCAACCGGGCAGACGGCTTTGCCCTCGACCGTGCCGAGCTTGGGCTCTGGCTTCAGCGTGCCAAGCCCGCTGGCGGCGAGGTCGCGGGCGATGCCGCGCACGCCGGTGCAGTCCGGCCGGTTCGGCGTCAGCTTGACCTCGATGATCGGGTCCGACAGATCGAGGATCTCGGCATAGCGTGTGCCGATCTTGTCCGCCTGGGCCGGGTCAACCTCGATGATGCCGGTTGCATCGGTTTCGAGTTCGAGTTCGGCGGCCGAACACAACATGCCGTTGGAGACGACACCGCGGACCGGCTTCTTTTCAAGCGTGACGTCGAGGCCGGGGACGTAGGTCCCGATCGGCGCGAATACCGTCAACAGCCCGGCCCGCGCGTTCGGCGCCCCGCACACGATCTCGAGCAGCGGCTGGCCCTTGGCGATCTCGACCTGGCAGACCTGCAGCTTGTCCGCATTGGGGTGCTTTTTGGCCTCGACGATCCGCGCGACGGTGAATGCTGCGAGCTTTGCGCCAGGATCGGTGATGCCTTCGACCTCCAGCCCAATGGCTGACAGCGTCGTCGAGATGGTCTCAATATCGGCGGTCGTGTCGAGATGGGCGTGGAGCCAGGACAGCGTAAATTTCATGGGTGCCGCGTCGCGATGGTGTGGTGGTGGCGGCGCATGTGCGTAGCGCGGCCGTTAAGCCAGCGACGTCTACAGGTGGGGCTGCGATTTTGAAAGGGCTGCCGTATCGCCCAAGCAGCGCGACGCTGTAGCTTCAAGCATCAGGCCTCGACGATCGAGCGTTTAAGGCTCAGCTGTTTGGCCCGAGCTGGACGGTTTTGGCAAAGCGCTGGCCGTCGGTGTCGAGAACGTCAATCGTGACATCGGATGCGCCGTTGCGGGCCATGTCGAATTCGATCACCGGGTTTTCATTGAGCGCGATCGAGCCGGCCATGGTGAACACGGTGTCACGGCCTTGCTTGACGGCGATCTTTTCGACCATTTTTACCGGCGTGTAGAGCAGCGTGATCTGGTCGAGCACCATGCCGGTGTGGTTGGGGTGAGATAGCTCGAGCTTCATGCGCGGCGTCAGGCTCGTCTGCGCGCCACTGGCGATCTCGGCGAGGGCCATCTTGCCCATGTTGGCGGCAATAACCTCGGGCGGGGCCGACGGCGGCGCGGCGCACGCGGCCTGACCTCCCGCGAACTTCACCAGCCGCTCGGCCATGTACAATTGCCCGTCGCTCGCCTCGACCACGGCGCGGACGTCGGACTGCTGGTTGAGCCGGAAACGGATCGCGATCGATGCGCTGCTGCGCTGGCCGCCAATATCGAACGCCGCCACGACCGGTGAGGGGTTGTTGTCGACGATGAACGTGATCTTGGAGATCGTGCGGCCGTCGGTCAGTCGCGCGTCGACGCTCATTGGAACGGCGCGCACGTCGTCGGGGCGGTACGGTGCTTTGAGCGACACGATACCATTGCCGCTGAGAATGGGCCGGGTACCGAAGGCTTCCGTGCGGAAGCCTTCGAAGGTTGCGCTGTCTGCTGCCGCTGGAACGGTAGCCGTCATGAGGCCAGCGGCTGCGGCACAAGCCGCGAGCGTGACATGCGCCAATTTTGCCATCGAAATTCCCCGCGCCAACGAGCGTGCAACCGAGCGAAAATGACCGAACGCCATTAGCGCCGTTCGGCTACCTCATGCATCATCATGCAAATTAGGTGCAATGCGGTGCCTGTGTCAATTCGCAGCGCAGCATCGCCCAGCATCGCCCTCACGCTGTGTTAATAAGCCGAAAGCGGTGTCAGGGGGTAATTTTAGGGGGCATATGCGGCGCGCCAGCCAGCGGCGACGGCCTCGGCCTCACTACAGAACCAGCGGGTGCCTTTATCGGCCCGCATGACGACCTTGGCGTACCAAGGGCTCCACGGCATGTGATAAATGCGGCCGGAATGGGAGATATTACCCTTGATGGCGCAACCGTCCGGGGCAGCCTCGGAGGCGGACACCCATCGCGTGGCGCGGTGGTCCGACGCGGTTCTGGTCGCGGCTTGCCAGATGCCGTTTTGTGCTTGCCGGGCTGCGGCCTCCTCGCCGACATAGGTGCTCGAGTATTTCACGAACGCCCAAGCCAAACCGCGGCGGACCATCTCGGCGTTGATGCTTACCCGGCGCTGCGGGGTTTCGGCCCGGATCGCGCCTTCGGTTATACTTCCTCGGCGCTGCGGGGTTTCTTCGCGCCGAGCGGGGAAACACGTTCCCAAAGTCCGGCCGTAGACGTCCCGGCCCTCGACGGCGCACTGCACGGCACTGCCGTTAATCAACGATGTCAGGACGCGCGTGGCCTCGGTCCCGCAGTCCCATGTCCCGCCGTCGCGGCGGTTACACAACTGCCCGGCTTCGGGAGCGTCTATCCCCTCAAGCCGAATGCGGGTTCCAGCGACGTCGATCGTATCGCCGTCCACGATCCGGGCGGCACCTTCGATCCAGGCAGGGGCAACTGGAGCTGTCGGCCGGTCTGGAACTGGAGCTGGGTTTGATCCCGGGCTTGGTACTCGGATATTGCCAACTGCCGGGCTGAATTGCGAGCCGGGAGCGGGACGAGCGCCCGAGGGATCGATGGGGATCAGGCCTGCGGTCACGCCACCAATCACGGCAGCGGCGGCAGCACCGGCGAACGACGCAAAACGCAACATCACACTGCAACCTTTGTGTGTACTCAGACTGAACATAGTTTGTTCTCCGAAAATGGCACAACCTTGGAGGAAGTAAGGTATCAAGTCTGCAATCTTAGGTATATGCAAAACGAGCGGTGGACGGTGCTCTGTTCCCGCAATCCAAGGGCTGGTAGGATGCGACGTCGCGGGCGACCAAACATGAGTCGCCGTGCCCGGTTGCGGCCACGATTTGGCCATCACCAGGAAAGTGCGGTCGGCTGGATTTTTATGAAGTTCAGGGACTTGAGCGGGCCAGCAGCGGGGTCACCTTGGGTGGCGGATCAACCTGGGGCTGTGGCCGGTGGGCGTGGCAGCAGTGGTGCCGCCACGGCGAAATCGACGACCAGGATGTCTATCGCAAAAGGGATTTGCCGTGCCCTGGCATTCGGGAGCTGATACTCCCACGTCCTGACTGCAACCATGGCTGGACCGTCGCGCGATGGTAATGGGAACACCCGTGAATGCAGGTATGCAGCGCAATATCTACAGCGCCGCCATTACGGCCAGACGTGTTGCGAAAACATTGTCTCAACTGATTATAATGCGACTGCGAACCGTTCATGAATCCTGATCTGCTTTGGACACCAACATGACCCCAGATAGCTCAGGTGCTTCAGCGAGCCCGATAAGCGAGACTAGAACGCCGCCAGTTCCCACCGGCTCCGAACTCGAGGCCACGGAAGCCGCGCTTATGTACCTTGGCTCGGCGCTGCGGACCTCCGGTCCGGATCGCGCGGTCGATGTCTCTGGCTCGGCGCTGCGGACCTCCGGTCCGGATCGCGCCTTGGATGTATCTGGCTCGGCGCTGCGAACCTCCGGTCCGGATCGCGCCGTCGCGGATACCGCCCTGGTGACGGTCATCGACACCTGGGGGTCAGCGCCGGTACCGATCGGCGGGCAGATGGCGGTGGCCCAAGACGGCCGGTTTGCGGGCTCGGTGTCGGGCGGCTGCATCGAGGCCGACATCATGGTCGCCGCCAGCAAGGCCATGGCGGACGGAAAACACCGGGTAATGTCGTTTGGCGTCACGGATGAGACGGCGTGGCGCGCTGGTCTGCCGTGCGGTGGCAACATCCGCGTGTTGATCGAGCCGCTCACGGCTGCCACCGACCGGGCCGTGCTGGAGCGCCTCGCGGCGGCGGCGCGGACGCGCGAAACGCTGATCGCCGTCACCGATCTCGGGACAGGAGCACGGCGTATCGTCGAGCGAGACGGAATTGCAGCGATCGTCGCGACTGTCCTCGACAAGCAACCAGATGCACCCGATGTACGCGACCTTGCTCACCGGCTTGCTGGCGGTGACAGCCGGCTCGTCGCCACGCCTGATGGCGAAGTATTTTGTCGCACGTTCGCCCCGCCGGCCCAGCTGGTGATCATCGGTGCGACCCACATTGCGCAGGCCCTCGTCGCGCTGGCCCACATCGCCGGCTATCGCGCGATTGTCGTCGATCCGCGCGAGGCTTATGCGACTCAAGATCGTTTCATGGGCGATCGCTTCGGCGGCGTCGACATCGTCGCCGATAGTCCGGCCGAGGCGCTGGAGCGGATCGGGATTGACGCCTTCACTGCGGTGATCGCGTTGGCCCACGTCATCCATATCGACGACGAGGCGTTGAAGGCCGCGCTGCGTGGCAACGCACGCTACATCGGTGTGCTCGGCTCGCGCCGCAACCGGGATCGCCGCCGCGACCGGTTATGCGCCGAGGGGTTTTCCGACGCCGAGATTGAGCGCATCCGCTCGCCGATCGGCCTCGACATCGGCGCGCTGACGCCTGCGGAAATCGCCGTGGCGATCCTTGCCGAAGTTATCGAAACAGTGCGCGGCAAGCGCCGCCCGGACCTGTGATGGCGAGGGCTTCCGCCACCGCCGACCCTGACCGCGTCCTGGCCCTCGTCGCGCTGGCAGCCGGGGCATCGCGGCGGTTTGGAACGGCCGACAAGCTGCTTGCCGAGGTCGACGGCGAGGCGCTGGTTTCGCGTTCGATCCGGCGGCTTCGATGCGTCGCCGACAGCATGCCGCTTGCAACCATCCGTCTGATTGCGGTCGTACCGGACCTCGACGGACCGGTTGCGGCTGTCATCTCTCGTGTTTCACCAACGGCGACGCTCGTTGCCAACCCGCACCGGGACCTTGGCCTCGGGACATCGGTTGCAGCCGGGATCGCTGCGGTGCCGCATGAAGCCTGCGGCGCGCTGGTGACGCCGTGCGATCTGCCTGATCTCGAACCGGCGTTCGTCGTCGCGCTGTTGATGGCGTTTCTCGAAACCGGCTGCGATCGTCCGGTGCATGCCTCTCTCCCGGACGGCACTCCGGTCAGCCCGATGGTCTGGCCCCGCCGCCTGTTTGCGGGCTTGCTCGCCCTCGAGTGTGATGCTGGCGGGCGCCACCTGCTCGCCGGGGAGCGTCCGGTTGCACACGGGATTTCCGCGCGTCAGGCCCTCGATATCGACACCGTTGCCGATCTCGCACGCCGCTTGCCCACACCGTAAGCGCGAAAAGGCGATGGCGTGCGCGCCGGGATCTGACATAAATGGGAGGTATTAACCAGCGGTCGACGTGCCGCACGGTCCGCCCGCGAGATGCCCGATGAGCGATAAGCCTCCGCACCTGACGCCGCCGCCGTTGCCGCGCCCGCAAGAGCGGCAGCTCGACGATGTCAGGCCGGGCCTTGATTTGGGACCACGGGGCGCTGAAGGATCGCAGCGGACCGGTCCAGCGATGCGCCAGCCTGCCGGGCCGCCGCAGATGCGTCCACCGGGCTACCCGGCGGGCCAAAGGCCGGGACCACCCAATCCCCCTGGCAGTCGTCAGCTTGGCGGTGCCCGCCCTCCCCCACGCGGCCATCGGTCACTGCCGGAGACGAATCGCAAAGGTCGGCGTGGCTGGTCGACATTCGGAATGGTCAGCGCAGCGATGCTCGGCTTGGTCGTCGTCGTGGCGGCCGGCGCTGCTGCCCTCGTTGTCGCGCCACCGATTGACTTCATCAAGACGCAGGCAATTGCCGAGATCAAATCCCGGACCGGCCGCGATCTGACGATCAGCGGGCCGGTGGAGGTCTCAGTTTTTCCCGCCATGGTGGTCAAGCTTACCGGTGTAACGCTATCGGGGCCGCCCGGAATGGGCGCTGGGCCGTTTGCGGTCGCAAAGGGCGTCGAGGCCCGCGTCAAGCTGCTGTCATTGTTGCAGCGTCGGCTCAGTGTCGACCGGTTGATCCTCACTGAGCCGGTGTTTGATTTCCGCATCGATGCAAGTGGCCGCCGGAGCTGGGATTTCTCACCACCTGCGAAAACGGCGGGGCGGGTGACGGCACCGGCTCGCGTCGAAGTTGCGCAGGCGAAATCGGCGGTGCCCGATCCGGTTCGCGATTTTGTCGACAACGCATCGAACCCGGACAATCCGTCCCCGTCCGCCAGCACTAAGCTCGCAGTCCTCGACGACCTGACGCTCGATGAACTGAAAATCGAGCAGGGAACGGTCCATTACGCCGACGCGCGTAGTGGCGTCGTCGAGGCCGCGACGGCCATCGATGCGCAACTCACGCTGACGGCGCTGCAGAACCCGCTCGAGACGACCGGGACTTTGACGTGGAACGGACAGCCCGTCGGGTTCGATGTCAGGCTCGCCTCGCCGCGCGCGCTGATCGAGGATCGGCCCGCGCGTTTGCGTCTGGCCATCAAAGCTGCGCCGGTCGATGCTAGGTTCGACGGCTCGCTGATGACGCGGGCCGGTGTCGAACTCGACGGTGATCTTGCCGCCAAGGGCCCGTCTCTGCGCGCGTTAGCCAAGTGGCTGGGCACGGAGTTGCCGCCAGCCGACGGGTTTGGCGCCCATATGGTCGAGGCGAAACTCAAGGCCAGCGCGCGTGGCGTCGTGTTGTCTGATGCGCGTGCAGCGCTCGATGGAGCCACGGCATCGGGTACTCTGGCCGTCGATGTCACCGGCGCGCGGCCCAAGCTGACCGGCAACGTCAAGTTATCGTATCTCGATCTGAACCGCTACACGCTCGCAGCGGCAACGACAGGCGATGTTCGGCCGGTCATCGCCAAGCCGAAGGCTATGGCGCCGTCGGCTAATTCCTCTGCTGGCAATGCGGCGCCGGCTTCGATCGAGGATCTCATCAACGCGGCACCGGCTTCGATCGGTTTGGGTGCGAGCGTCCCAGGTGCCGGCGTCCCAGGTGCGAGCGTCCCAGGTGCGAGTATTCCGGGTGCTCAAGTCAAGGGCTACACCGCGCGCGCTGGCTGGAGTGGCGATCCGATCCAGCTTGATGGCTTGGGAGCGGCCGATGCCGACCTGCGGCTCGGTATCGGCGGCTTGCGATGGCGTGACCTCAAAACCGGCGCGGCCATTGCGACCGTGGCGCTCAAGTCGAAGGTCCTCAAGGTCAACTTCGACGACATCGTGTTTTACGATGGCAAGGGCCGGGCCGTCGTCACGTTGGACGCCAATCCGCAAGTGCCGGTGTTCGGCGTAAACCTGTCGGCAGACGGTGTTTCGGGGCTGCCGCTGTTGACGGACGCAATCGGTTTTGATCGTTTGTCGGGCAAGGCCAAGCTACAGCTTGCGGTGGGAGCGCGCGGCAAGAGCGAACTGGAGATTGTCGAGAACTTATCTGGGAAGGCCGACTTCGCGTTCACCAACGGCGCCGTGCAGGGCTTCAACGTCGGTGGTGCACTCAAGGCCTTGGAGCAGCGCCGGATCCCCGACTTCAAGACGTCTCCCACGGAGGCGACCGAGTTCAGCGAACTGACCGCATCGTTCGTCATCGACCGGGGTATCGCGACCAATACCGACCTGAAATTGTTCAGCCCGCTGCTTCGCGTCGGAGGGAGTGGCAATGTCGCGCTGCCAGCGCGGACCATCGACTATGTCTTGCGACCTCGGCTCGTCGCCAGCGGGCGAGGTCAAGGCGCTGCCGATAAGACGTCGGGAGACAAGCTTGCAGGGCTTGAAATTCCACTCAAGGTGCGCGGACCCCTGGGCGATCCGGCGATCGAGCCCGATTTCAACGCGATCCTCAAAGACCCCAACAAGGCGATCGAGGCTGGCAAGGAGTTGTTAAAACCATTCAAGGGGGCCGGTAGTGGGCTGTTGAGGTCGCTGCTTGGCCGGGGTGATTCGCAGAGCCAAGGTAGCGTCCCGGGTAGCGTCCCAGGTAGCGTCCCAGGTAGCGTCCCGGGTGGCGCGACGGATGGTCAAGCGGGCGGAAATCAGAAAATCGATACGAAGAAATTGCTCGACGGTGTGCTCGGGCGCTGACAGGTCGAGCACATTTTGCAGCGGCGGGTCCGTCCAAAAAACACCGACACCGCCCCCAACGGGCCGCGAAATGGGCCTTCTGGGACAATCGCTTAACGGATCATAACGAAGCGCCTTGTGGGGCAAATATATTTCCTGCCACGGGGGGAAATTATTGCTTGCATAGGGGGGGCGTTGGTCTCATATCGAATTTCGTCCGCACGTCCACCTGCCCTGATAGGTCGAGGGAAACCGAAAGCCACCAAAAGGTAAGGAGCGGGCGGGTTGAATCTATCTGCTGGTTGGGGAGGGTCATATGGCCTTTAATGACACCCTCTTCCAATTGGGGATGGACTTGACTCGTTCAAGCACCGCCCAAACGGAAGAACTTGGTGAAGCCGCGCTCCACGGAGCGCATTCGGACGATACCGCAAAAGTTGCGAACGTTAAGATGTCCAGCCAGACGGCGCATGCGCCGTTGATCTGCGACATCGCGGAATTGGTTGCGCCTTCGGTTGGCACTCACGTGACAATCGATCTCCACGGCGCCGCTGGTTTGTCGGACTTCAAAACGGCGGCTGCAACGTTGACGCGTCTGGCCGATGATGCGGGTGCAAACCTGCAGCATCTCCATATACACCCGATGACGCTCGGAGGCGCCGTCTCCGGCGTTGCCGTTCTCGAAAACGGGCACATCACGTTTCATAGTCGGCCATCCGCCGGTTATGCCGCTCTCGATATTTCGACCTTCGGGGGCTCGGCACCGCACGTTTGGACGTTGGCTGCAAAGTCGGCATTCAGCGATGCGAAAATCGCCGTGGCTGTCCGCAGCCGTGGTGAGACGGTCGGGAGTTCTTCGCTTCCAGCCGTGGTGCCGCAACAACGCCGGAGCCGTCAGCCTGCAAAAGCGGTCAGGGTTCAGGTCGCGGCCTAGAATATGTCCGGCAGGGGCGCGCTGCCTCCGCCGGCCAGAGATATCACCGCCACAACGCCCTGGTCCTAACAGACCGGGGCGTTTTGTGTTGCGGTCGGTCGGCCGAGGGGTGCCTTGCTGACACCATCGCCCAGCAGGCACATCCCGCTGACTTAGAGACATAAAAAAAGCCCAGGGCGTTAGCCCCGGGCTAATCGTGCGATGTCCGAATTTTTTTGTTTTGAGCCGACGTGCTTACTTCTTGCCAGCAGCCGGGGCTGGTGCAGCGGCCGTTGCCGGTGCGGCTTGGCCAGCGGGCGGCGGTGGCAAGTTCTTCAGCTGCTCAGCCTTGAACTTCTCGTAGCGCTCGACCTGTAGCTCACGGATGCGCTTCATCAGATCTTGGCGGGCTTCGAAGTACTTCTGGTTATCCACTGCGGTGCCGCTGAAGGCTGTGTCGAAGCCTTCGAGCGGGACCGGGAAACCGATCGGCTGGGCGGCGGCGTTGAGCGCCAGAACCATCAGGCCGCCGCCGGTCTTCATGCTGCTGACAAGCTCAGGCGTTGCTTCGATTTCAGCGGTGCAGCCGCCAGCGTGGCACAGCGAGAACTTGAGATCGACCGGCTTCAGCTTGGCCTCGTCGATTTTTTCGTTCTTGGCGGCCTTTTCCCACATGTCCTTGGTGTAGACGGCGGCCTTCAAACCTGGCGGCAGCGCCATGCCGAGCGGCACCATCACCATGAACTGCTTCTTGTCGTTGCCTTCGACTTCGCGCAAGGCGGCCGACACGATCACCATGCCCGAGTTGCCATCCAACCGCTCGTGGTGAGTGAGGCAAATGTTCTTCTCGGTCTTGGTTTCCTTGCCGTCTTTATCCTTCGTCACCTGAGCGGCTTTTTCGCACAGTTTGACCCAGGCGCTCTGCTTGCCTGCTGCAGCAGGGGCCGCAGCGGCAGGAGCAGCTGCCGGTTTGGCGGCAGCTGGTGCCGCCTTCTTGTCCTGTGCTTGAGCTGCCGACGCAACTCCGGCGAGCAGAATAGCGGCCAGCGCGGCGCGCGACGTGCATGTCGTCATCATGTTCGTGTCCACCTTATCCAACGAGCCTGCGGCCGCTGCCACGCCGTTCGCGTTTTGACCGCGCAGGTGTCCGCTTCAACGGTACAGCGCGCGATTTGTAACCCGATCGACGACAGCCACCGCCGGCTCAGCCCCTCTTACAACTTGAAATTCTGCACGCGATCCTCACAACTGCGGCTGGTTCCAGCTCGTCTATACTGCTGGCATCGTCGATTTCCGCATTGCCGGATCGTGTGCCCGCAACGCCCCTCATCAAGGCGCTGCCAGCCGGTCTTCACGGTCGCCCGTCGGCTGTCCGCGTTGGGTGTCTTGAGAGCTTGAATAAGGCAATCCCATGGCCGCGCTTGCGGCGCCGCCTTGTCCGTGCCGCGCTAAGTTGCGCATCGTTGCATTGGCGCCACGTGAAGTCTGCTAATACGGCGCGAATGACGCGGATGAGGACGAGATGACGGCAAGCCCAATTCGAAGTGTTATCTGCTGGCGGACTGTCGGGTCGCGCCAGCTTGCGCGATTTTCTGTGCTCGTCATGAGTGTCTTGGCGGTCGTTGCTGGCGGTGTTGCTATTGCAGCGGAGGCAGCGCCAGCTGTTCCCGCGGGCGCGATGTCGATGGACGCAACCCCAGTGGACGCAATCCCAAGGCAGGGCATTGCCATGCACGGCATCGCCATGCATGGGGAGCCAAAGCATCCGCCCGGCTTTGCGCGTTTCGAAGCGGCCGACCCGGCAGCGAAACCCGGCGGGCGTCTGTCGCAAGGCGTTCTTGGCACGTTCGATAGCCTCAACCCCTACATCATCAAAGGCGTCGCGGCGGCAGGTGTGCGCGATCTCGTCACGGAGAGCCTGCTGGCGCGCGGTCTCGACGAGCCGTTCACACTCTATGGGTTGCTGGCCGAAAGCGTCGCCGTTCCTGACGACCGCAGCGAGGTGACGTTCACGCTCAATCCCGCCGCGCGGTTCTCCGACGGCACGCCGGTAACGGTCGACGACGTGGTGTTCTCGTTCGATGTCCTCAAAGCCCAAGGCCGGCCCAACCACCGCGCGTATTTCCAGAAGGTCGAGGCCACCGAGCGCATCGCCGAGCGGACGATACGTTTCAAGTTCCAATCGGGTGTCGACCGCGAGCTGCCACTCATCCTCGGGCTGATGCCGATTTTGTCTTCCAAGGTGCTGAGCGCAGAAACATTCGATCAGACGCGGCTCGACACGTTTGTCGGCTCCGGGCCTTACAGAATCGCAAAAGTCGACCCCGGCCGGTTGATCGCCTACGAGCGCGATCCCAACTGGTGGGCGCGCGATCTTCCCCTCAACCGCGGCCGGTACAATTTCGACGAGGTCCGCTTCGAGTATTACCGCGATGCGACGACGATGTTCGAAGCGTTCCGCTCCGGCGTGCTCGACGTGCGTTACGAGGACGATCCCGGCCAGTGGTCGCAAGGCTACGATTTTCCAGCCGTGCGGGATGGCCTCGTTGTAAAATCTGAAATCGAGACGCAGCAACCGGCCGGCATGACGGCGCTGGTGTTCAACACCCGGCGGCCGATGTTTGCCGATCGCGCGGTGCGGCGCGCGCTGATCCAGATGTTTGACTTCGAATTCCTGAACCGCACGCTCTACAATAACCTCTACCGGCGGACGCAGAGCTATTTCGAGCGCTCGATCCTATCATCGGCCGGCCGCCCTGCGGACGAAGAGGAGCGGCGCCTGCTCGGCCCGTTCATGGGCGCCGTCGAGCCAGCGATCCTCGATGGCACCGCGACGTTGCCCGCAACCGACGGGTCGGGCCGCAACCGGGCCAACCAGCAAAAGGCGCTCGATATCCTGAAAGGCGCGGGCTGGGTCGCCGACGGCGGGCGGATCGTGAATGTCAAAACGCGCCAGCCGTTCAATTTCGAGGTGCTGGTGACCAGCGTCGCCGCGCAACGCCTTCTGTCGAGTTTCCGCGCCGATCTCGAACGGCTCGGCATCGCCATGACGATCCGCCAGGTCGAGGGCACGCAATATCAGGCGCGCTTGCGCACCTATGATTACGACATGATCGTCGCGTCGTGGCCATCGTCACTGTCGCCCGGCAACGAGCAGACGTTCCGCTGGTCGGGCGTGGTCGGGCGCCAAGACGGCAGTTTCAACTTCGCTGGTGTCGATAACCCGGCCGCTGACGCCATGATCGAGGCGATGCTGGCAGCGCGATCGGTCGATACGTTTCGTTCTGGCGTCCGCGCGCTCGATCGCGTGCTTCGGTCGGGCGACTACGTGATCCCGCTGTCTCACGTGCCGAAGGTGTGGATTTCCCACAAGCGCACGATCCGCATGCCCGCATCCGTCCCCGTGGCTGGCGTGTCGAGCGATACGTGGTGGCAGGAATAGGTGGGGCGGCTGACAGCTGCATTGGCAATCAGGGTGGTTTCGAATTGTAGTGTTTCAAAATGGCGCTTCGTTTACCGACTCATTTGATGGTTCCTTTGTCCTCGAATGTTACCGACTTGATGAAAGCGCCACAGCGACACATCCAAGTCATGCCTCTCCCTTTAGCTCAGGCCAACGCTGCGTGAACTGAGCCGAAGCGGCGGCAGCGGCGGGCGCCATCGATGATCTGGCGCATGGTGCGGGC
>JAWXCP010000246.1:0-3880 GCA_034408685.1 Hyphomicrobium aestuarii
GCGGGGGAATGTAATACGCGCTTATTGCCCAATCGAACTCGTACTTTACGTCAAATCCGACACTGCAGAGAAATCAATATTCCATCGCCCCGCCGGGGCGATACCGAAGCGAGACCTTCATCTACGGGTTCCGCTGCGCTCCACCCGTAGCTAGACGCTGATGGCCCCTCCGGGGCCTAAGCTCGCCCTCGGTCAATTTTAAATCCCGTAGCCTGTACTCTACCCGTAGCTACACGCGATTGGCCCCGGATGGGGCCTTGGATTGTAGCCACGGGTGAAGCGCAGCGAACCCGTGGATGTCGGTTTCTATTTCCCCCGCTCCGGAGGAGCGGAGGAATTTAGCGCAAACACCGGTTGCCTTTACTCGGCTCGGTTGCATCCACGAGAGATGGAAGGGGCGGATGGGAATGACCAATCGGATCCGGACCCGCCACTGATCGGAATTTCCGATCAATCTGGAAGAAAATCAGGTGGCACCCATATCACCTATCACGCGACGGTCGGGGGACGATCAGCGCACCACAGAGAGAGGAGGGTGGCTTCGATGCCAAATATTCGGCAGCTCGAATATCTCGTTGCCATCGCCGACACCTTGCATTTCCGCCGGGCGGCTGAGCGCTGCAACACGACGCAACCGACCTTGAGCGAGCAGTTGAAGTCGCTCGAGGAGAAGCTCGGCGTGCTGTTGGTTGAGCGCAACCGTAACCGAGTTGTGATGTCTCCGGTCGGGCTACAGATCGTCGAGGTCGGCCGACGGGTGCTCGTGGATGTCGCCGAGATCCGAGCGCTGGCGCAGAGCGGAGGGCGTGAGCTGTCGGGCCTGCTCCGCCTTGGCCTGCCGCCGACCATCGGCCCCTATCTGCTACCCCATGTGCTTCCAGCGCTGCACAGGGCGCACCCCGATCTCAAGCTCTACATTCGCGAAAGCCCACCGAGCGCCCTGCCGGGCGCGCTGGAGGATGGCGCGCTGGATGTCATCATCACGATGCTGCCGGTTCAAGGGGCAGAGTTCGAGAGCACGTTCCTTTTCCGCGAACCGCTGTTGCTGGCCGTCGGTGCCGATCATCCTTTCGCAACGCTTGCCGTCGTCGAGCGAACGAGCTTGGCCGGTCAAGATGTCTTGGCGCTCGGCAAGGGGCATCAGCTGCATGATGCGGTGCAGTCGCTGTGCCTCGAACTGCAGGCGACGCTCCGTTACGAGTTCGAGGGCACCAGCCTCGATACGTTGCGCGAGATGGTGGTGATGGGGCTCGGCATCACCTTCCTGCCGGGGCTTTATGCGCGCCGCGAGATCGTCGGCGACCCCAACCTCAAGCTGCTGACCATCCGTGGCCGATCGATTTACCGCACGGTCGGCATGGTCTGGCGCAAGACCAGCGCGCAACAGGCCTCCTACCTCAAGCTGGCCGAGTTCTTCAAATCGGCCGTTACCGATCAACTCGACGGTCTCACCGTCGAGACGTGACCCCCTCGTTCATCCTTCAACGCGCAATCGGAGACACGTTTCGTGGAATTGATTCTCAGTTATCTCAGTGGCACTTGGCTCGGCATGCCGATTTGGGCCTGGCTGTCTTTCCTGCTCATCGTGCTAACCATGCTCGCTGTCGATCTCGGCATCTTCCATCGCGAGGCCCACACGCCGAGTATGACCGAAAGTATCGTTATCGCCAGCACCGCAATGACGCTGGGGTTGTCATTCTCTATTGTCGTATGGTGGCTTTATTATTCGGGAGCCGCCAATTCGCTCGATCCGGTGATCGCGGCGGCTGCGACGCCATCTGAGCGCGCGTGGGTTGCGTGGGAGCTATACCTGACAGGCTGGGTCGTCG
Source organism: Hyphomicrobium aestuarii (assembly GCA_034408685.1). Taxonomy (GTDB): domain Bacteria; phylum Pseudomonadota; class Alphaproteobacteria; order Rhizobiales; family Hyphomicrobiaceae; genus JANXVY01. The sequence goes on from JAWXCP010000246.1 coordinate 1,830, forward strand.
AGCAGACGCTCGCCTTTGACAACGTGTTCGTGATCTCGATGATCTTCACGTACTTCGCGATCCCGCCGAAGTATCAGCATCGCGTGCTGTTTTATGGAATCCTCGGCGTGATCGTATTGCGCGCCATCATGATCGGTCTGGGTGCTGCCCTCGTCCATGAGTTCGGTTGGATCTTGTACTTCTTCTCCGCTTTCTTGATCTTCACCGGCATCAAAATGATCATGATGGCCGATCAGAAGATGGACCTCGAAAACAATCCGCTGCTGCTCTGGATGCGCAAGCGCATGCGCGTGACGAAGGAGCTGCATGGACAGAATTTCTTCGTCAACCTGCCAGACACCAAGACCGGCCGCGTGGTGCGCCATGCGACCCCGCTATTCCTGGCGCTCGTTCTCATCGAGTTCGCCGACCTGATCTTCGCCGTCGACTCGGTGCCAGCCATCTTCGCCATCACCCAGGATCCGTTCATCGTCTACACCTCCAACATCTTCGCAATCCTGGGGTTGCGCGCGCTCTATTTCGTGCTCTCCGCCATGGTCGACCGCTTCCACTATCTGAAGTACGCGCTGGCCCTGGTGCTCGTGTTTGTGGGTGCCAAGATCTTCGTCCAGCAGATCATCGGAAAGATCCCTCCGGTGGTGAGCCTCAGCGTGATCATGACGCTGCTCATCGGCGGCATCGTCTACTCGCTGATAAAGACGCGTCACAGCGGGTCGCCCAAGGTTGCCGACCAGGCTTGAGCTGGACATTGCGCTCAACGCGGGCGGACAACGGATTGTTGTCCGCCCTGCCCGTCAGGCGACTGTCGGATTTTCAAACTTCACATAGCCAAAACTTCACATAGCCAAAACTTTAGATAGCCACGGGAGGCAGATTTGGCGCTTGATCAGTATTGGGCTGCCGTCTTGAATTTCATACGTGAGAACGACAAGTACATCGAAATCGCGCTTTTCGTCTTTGCCTTCGCCGAGTCGATCATATTCGCATCCGTGTTCGTACCCTCGACACTGATCTTCATTGCGATCGGTGCCCTAGAGGGTGCAGCCGAAGGGCCGCTGTTCTCGCTGGTGGTGGCCGGAGCACTCGGCGCGCTGGCTGGCGATATGGTTTCGTTCGTCATTGGTTATCGGCTGCGCGGCGACATCGGCAAGCTGTGGGGTCTGCGCGATCATCCAGGACTTTTGGAGCGCGCACACGCATTCGTCGCGCGTTGGGGCATCGCGGCGGTCGTGGTCTCGAAGCTTGCCGGTCCGCTGCGGCCGATCGTGCCGATGCTTGCGGGAGCGACGTCGATGTCCTGGCCGCTGTTCTTATTCGCAAGCGCGGTGTCGTCCGTCATTTGGTCGGTACTGGTTTTAGTTCCAGCCTACTATGGCTTCAGCGCAATGATGAACTGAGGGGCATTGTTTTCACGTTGGCTCAGTGTGTCGCAATTCGAGCCTTCGACTCGAACTGTCAGGCACTGAGCCAACGGTTCCCGCCACCCTACGGCACCGACACCGACCCTACAGCACCGACAATTTCTGCAACTGAACCAGCTGGCCGATGCCGGTTTTGGCAAGCCCCATCAACTTTTGGAAATTCTCCTCGCTGAACGCGACTGTCTCGGCTGTGCCCTGGACTTCGACGATGCCGCCGCTACCGGTCATGACAAAGTTGGTGTCGGCCTCGGCGTTGCTGTCTTCGGCGTAGTCGAGATCGAGCACGGCTTGGCCTTTATAAAGCCCGCAGCTGACGGCCGCGATGTGATCGCGGATCACGCCGTCGCCGACCATGTCGCGGACTTTCATCCAGGCGATCGCATCGTGCAGCGCGAGCCACGCTCCCGTGATAGCCGCCGTGCGGGTGCCACCGTCGGCCTGGATCACGTCGCAATCGATAGTGATCTGACGCTCGCCGAGCTTTTTCGCATCGACCACGGCGCGCAACGCCCGGCCGATCAGCCGCTGGATCTCGTGCGTCCGGCCCGACGGATGGCCCGCCGTCACTTCGCGCCGGTTACGGTCGGTCGTCGCCCGCGGCAGCATGCCGTACTCGGCGGTCACCCAGCC
>JAWXCP010000247.1:0-20254 GCA_034408685.1 Hyphomicrobium aestuarii
GCCTCACAACGCGACCGTCTTCGACGGCTATCGCTGCTGCTGGCGGGTTCGTATGCGGCGCTGCATGTTGGCATTTCGTCGGGTTCTGGGCCTTCTTGACAGACGTCGTGCTATTTGCACCTGCAACCTCCGAAGCGCCACTGCGTGGCTTGGCGCGGTTGCCGCCCCGTCCACCAATTGAAACTGCGGCCTGCACGACCGTCGCGCGCGCCAACTTCGGGGGAGGCTACGTTCGCCTCGGCCCATGCCCGTCGGCTGCCATCAGGCTGCGGCCTGCCTCTGGTCTGGAAAGATCCGATCTCGCAATTGCCGATCGTCAGGCTGGCGCTGCGCCAACTGCCGTCCTGGGCTGGAGCACATCCATCGATGTCGAGTTAAAAACTGAACGCACATTAGACGGACGTTAACCTCGATCTGCGACCTTGATAACAACTCGACATCGGGTCGAGGGCAACACGGACGCCATTATGCGAAATGTACTCGCTTGGTTGACGGCATTGCTAGGTTTCGCACCGCGGGCCAGTGCAACTGCCGCAAAGACGACTTCGACCCATGACAGCGCCAATGCCTGTTACGGCACGGTAAATGTCGAGGCAGACGATACGGTGCCGGTCGAAATCGAACCTGCGGCCACGATCGCCGCAGATACTGTGCTCAGTTCGGAACACGATGCCCCGACCAGCAACCGGCGCATGTCGCTGCGGCTGCGCAGCGTCGGCTGCCTCAACAAAAAGTCGCGTCGCCGCAAGCCGGGTTCGGTGAAAACGCGCAAGCGCGCGCCTGATCTTTATCCGATGAAGCGCCGTCCAGCCGTGGCCAAGAAGCCGGTGCTCAAAGTCTTGCAGCCCAAGCCCAAGGTTCGTCCTTCGGCGATGATCATACAGTTCCCAGCGGCTCGGATCCGCAAGGCGCGCCTGAAAATGGCGGCTTGATCAGCGTCGTCTAGAGCCTGTCCGGTTTAGATAGAAGCGGCGCGTTGCCGCGCGGTTTCTGATCTCAACCGGTGAACAGGCTCTATAATCATACACTTAGAGCAGGATTCACGGTTCAGATGGAGCGGATCGGCAAGACCGATCCGGTTCCATCAAAATCGATCCTGCTCTACGCCGTTTTGCGCATCCGCTCGCTGCGCCATTGGGCAGGCGCAAAGCCAATATAACCGTGGGAGGCACTCGCGCCTCCCGTTAGAACCGTTGGGTTAAGGCTCCAGCTGCCGGCCAACCGCATGACGTGCTCGATCGTTGGATGCATCAAGAGCTCGCCACCGGCATCGCCCCGGCGGCCACGTACGCCGCGAAGCTCATAGAGTTTGAGCCCGAGCGCTTTCTCCTCGCGCGTCGGCTTGCCCCGGCTGATAATCACGCCGGCGTCGGAGATCGCGAACGAGCGGTCGATTTTGCCGCCGCTGGCGCGGGCCCAGGCATAAAGATCGAGGTCTGGAAATGCGGCGAACGTCTGGACGTCGCGGAACCGGTCAGCCAGACCTTGATGCAGCCCGCTGTACTTATCGATGAAGCCATCGCCCTGCGGCAAAGGTAGCGATGCGCCGATGGCGAAGACCCAGCCGTCATGCGGTGGGCTGACGAAGACGCGGCCGTGGCCGAGGGACAGATCGTAGACCGTTCCGATCCCGCAATTCCAATTCGACGGCTTGAGCTCTACGAGACCGAGCATTTGGGCGACTTCCAAAGGTTCGCCGCAGCGCACGGCAATCCATGCCATGTCGGGGCCGAACGGGCAGGGAACATCTGGCCGGACATCGAACAGGACTTGGCGTTCCATGAGCTTTGGCAGCAGCACGAGAGCTGCGATCGCAATCGTCGCCAGAATGAAAACGAATATGACGGCCATCGCCGCTGGTGTCGGGGTCATGTTCGGATCTGCCAGTTCGAGCCGGTCTTGGCGAGGCAATTCCCAGGATGTCTAAGCGACTCGCGGCGGCCGACAAATCCGGCTGAGACCGCGAGGTGTGGGAAACAACCGAACAGACGCGGTTTTCACGCGAACGGCCGACGAAAAAGGCCCGCACCAATGGTACGGGCCTTTGAAACTTGAAGTCGTGTGTCGGCGATTAGTACGTGAACTTGCCCGTGAAAACGAAGCGCTCGTCGCACTGGAAGATTTGGCCGGTGCAGAAGTTATTCGCATTGCTGATGTCGGTGTCGTGATAGCGGAAGTCGAACGAGAACTTCTCGACGGCTAATGTCAAACCGACATTCCAGTACAGTAAATCGTCCTGCCCGTTTGCGAGTATAAAGCCGTCGTTCGCATCGCCGTACTGAGCACCAAGCAACCCGCTGATCGAAGGCGTGAACTTGCCAATCGTTGCGAACGTGTAGGCAGCCGTCGCTTCGGTGGTGATCACCTCGTTCTGACCGCCCTGATATTCCGGCGAGTAGAACACGGCGCCGCCAACGGTCAGCGCTGGAAGCATCGGCACAGCGACGCTCGCGCCGCCTTTGATTTCAGCGTAGTCCTGCTCTCTGACCCCGTCGACACCGAGTGTGTCACGAGCGCCCGGATAAATGTAGCCGATCACGCCAAGTTCGAAGGTCACGGGGCCAAGCGTCGGCTTGATGCCGCCGTAGACGTCGACTTCTATCGTCGCAACATTGCCGCCTGCCCCGGGGACACCACCAAGGGCGGCATTTCCGAAGTCTACGTTAGCGGCCCAGGCGCCTGCATAAAACATCCCGTAGGTGAAGTCGACGCCGCCGAACACCGTTGGGTCTTCTCCGCGTTGCGCAACGCCACGGAATACGTAGTCGTTCGTTCCGCCGATGTTGAACGACCAAGCGAACTTCGGTGGCTCGTTGGCGAGGGCTGCCGTCGAACCAGCTACCATCGCGGCAGCCGCTACAAAGCCAAGTACTAGATTTTTCATGACGTGAATTCCCCGTAATGCCACCTTCAGCTGCAGCCTCGCGCCATCAGCGTTGACAGTAAGAACACCGGAATGAGCGGGCAATTCAAGTCTCGTGACGGTACCGAGGCCGTGCTGTGCGAGCGTGTAGCGTTGCAGCCACGGTGTGGCGGGAAGTGATCAATTGGCGGGCAGTCGTGACTTGTGCGGCGGCACATTTTGGCGGGTGGATGTGCCTGAAAGACGTTCAACTGCATAAATATAAGGCAAGGGGACGTCGAGGGTAGAAAACATCTTCGTCTGTCGCCCAGGCCCACCGCAGATGCGGCGGGCGAGGAGCCACCAACAGGCCCGATAGGCGACCGCTTCATTTCGCGTAGCGCCAGTATTCGAGAGTTTGAAATGTTGCTTTGCGGAAATTCGAGTTGCGGCTTTCCGGTGCTGGCTTGCTTTTCGTAAATATGGCGCCGATGTCGCTCAGCATCTCGGGGCTGTCGGCGTATTTGTCGTGGCTATCAAGATCGGGCAGGAAATAGCTCGTCGACAACGAAGAGATGTCGATCGTGTCGATGCCATTCACGACGGCGGGTCCAGCGGGCGGGGCGACCTCGCCTGCCCGGGGCGGGGCGCGATTGCCACGAAACACGCGCGATATCTTGAGCGCGTTGTCTTGCTGTGAAGCGTACAGGGTCAAGCCTCTCGCAGAGCTCGCCAGATTGGCGGCCAATTGTTCGAAGACCTGCTTGTCGACATCGGGAGCGGCCAGGATCACTTGGCTGATCCAACTTGGCGCCCCGGTCTTTACGGCCTCATCAAGCGCGCGCATTACGATGCGGTTGCCCATGCTGTGCGCGATGACGTGGAGGTGCTTGACCTTGGTCTTCTGTGCGACGATCTCGACGAATTTGCGAAAGTGGCTGATCGACACATCGACGCTGTCGGCGTCATAATTGTAGGCCGTAGGGAAAATGCTGCCCTGCGACGGCCACGTGTAGACGAATGCCGTGCCGAACGGCTTACCACCCGTGCCGAGATCGTAGGTGATCTGCGCCGCGCGATACATCGCGTTTTCGAAGTTTACAGCAAAACCGTGCACGTAAATGAAGGCGTGGTCCCGGCTATCGCCTGCTTCGGACATGTATTTCTTGGCTTCGGCTATGAAGGCGGCCTCGCTCTCATAGACCTTCACGCCGTCCTTGGGGATTGTGAAGTGCCTGTCGGCCAAGCCTTCCGCCGGGACGCCGCGAACCCAATCGAGCGTGCTCGGCCGAGGGATTTCTCCCTGTTTGCGGGCCTTTGGAACGGTGACGATCGTCCGGCCGAGCGTGAGTTTGTTTGGCCTGTCATAACCGAACGAAATGTGGGTCTGACCTTTGACCTGATCGCGGCTCGAGCCGAAGAAGACGGGCACGGGTGTGCAGACGCCGTCTGACACGCAGACACTGCCGGGCTCTGCCGCGCCGCCGGCAGGTGCCGAGGCTGATGGAGCTGGAGGCGGCGAGGGCGCGGGCATGGGAGCACCGATGGTGCTTTCGCGGTCCAAGCTGCGGGGCCGCGGTCCCGACGCTGTCGGCGGAGGTGGTACTGGTGCCGCAGCCCGTGGAGCTGGGGCTGGAGCGCCGGTCGACGGCGGGGCGCTAATGATGCCGCGCGTTGATGGCTGCGCCGCCTTGGGTGGCGGCAAGGCTTCGGTGGATTTTGGGATCGATGACTCTCGTGCGGTCTCCTCATTCGACTGGAGCGACCGGGGCGATCCGGTACGCTTTGGTCCGCCTGTCACGGCTCCATCTGCCGGTCTATCGGCTGGGCGAGACGCCAACGCCTCCGGCGACTGCAGCGCTTCAATGCGAATCTGCACCGGGCCGGTTGCCGCCGGATTCTCGTCCCAGACCAGTGTCAGGCTGTCGATGACCTGCTCGGCCGGGGCGGCATAAACATCCACCGGCGATTGCGCACTTACGAGTTTTACCGGTCCGCCTTTGACCACCTGAGTGGCGTCCACTGGCTTCACGGTCACCCGGAGAAGCGTCACGGGGGCGCCCAGTGTCGAAAGCCGCAGTGCTTTGATCTTGCCGCGTGTTTCGCCGATCCGGACCGTTAGCGTGCCAGCCTTGCGCTGGTCGATCGATGTGGTTTGGGCTAAGCCCCACACATCTTTGGCACTGGCCGTGCTCGCGCACGGCAGCACTGCGAACACAGACAAGCACAGCATCAGCGCAAGGCGAAGCATCGGTCCCTCCAGCAATCTTAAACTTCGGTCGACATTATCATATGTTGTGCGACACGTGTTCGGCCGTGCTCACGTCGTAACGCGGTTCGTGGACGATAGTGTAACGGTTTCGTGGCCACGCTCCGATAATGGCACGGGGTCGACGTTGCGGGGGCTCCGCGCAAACCTCGATTACGCGATGACAGCGCGGGTTTTGCGCACGGGTTTGCACCTCACGGCACCTCATGGCCGCCGCTCGTTGAAAAAATCGTAGATCTTTTGCGCCATCTCGGCCGAGATGCCAGCTACCGCCTTCAGGTCTTCGATACCGGCGCGCGACACGGACTTGGCCGAACCAAAATGCGACAGCAGCGCGCGTTTGCGGGTCGGGCCGATGCCCTCGATCTCGTCGAGCGGGTTGACGCCGAGCGCTTTGGCCCGCTTGGCCCGGTGGGCGCCAATCGCGAACCTGTGGGCTTCATCGCGCAGGCGCTGGACGAAATAAAGCACCGGGTCGCGCGGCTCGAGCATCATCGGCCGGTCGCGGCCGGGGATGTGGAAATGCTCGCGCCCGGCGTCGCGGTCTGGTCCTTTGGCGACGCCGATCAACGGGATATCGGTCAAGCCCAACTCGGCCATCACCTCGCGCGCGACCTGCAGCTGGCCCTGGCCGCCGTCGATCAGCACGAGGTCGGGGCGGTTATCCCCCCTCTCCCCGTTTGCGGGGAGAGGGTCGGGGTGAGGGGCGGAAGCTGGGTGAGAGTATGGCCGCCCCTCACCCGCGACGGCGAAGCTCGCGTCCGCTCGCTCACCGTCTCCGCCCTCTCCCCGCAGGCGGGGAGAGGGGACGCCTTGCTCATCGGTCGGTGATTTTGGTTGGTTGGCTAGCGTTTCGTCCTTCAACCGCTTGAACCGCCGCGTCAGCACCTCGCGCATCATGCCGTAGTCGTCGCCGCTCGCACCCGCATCCGACTTGATATTGAACTTGCGGTACTGGCTTTTCTGGAACCCGTCCGGCCCGGCGACGACCATCGCGCCGACCGCATTGGTGCCCATGATGTGACTGTTGTCGTAGACTTCGACGCGTTGCGGCACGCGCGGCAAGCCGAATCGCTCGGCCACGCCTTCGAGCAACCGCGCCTGCGAGGCGCTTTCGACCAACTTGCGGGCCAGCGCTTCCTTCGCGTTCTGAAGTGCGTGGGCGACGAGCCCGGTTTTCGCGCCGCGCTCGGGTACGCGGATCTCGACCTTGCGCTCGGCCTTGGTCGATAGCGCCTCGGCGAGGAGGTCCTGCGTTTCGACCGCGTGGGACAACAGGATCAATCGCGGCACCGGCTTGTCGTCGTAGAATTGGGCGATGAACGATTCCAGCACCTCTTCCACGCCCAGCGAGCGGTCGGCCTTGGGATAGTATGCGCGGTTGCCCCAGTTTTGTCCGGTGCGGAAGAAGAACACCTGGATGCAGTTGATGCCACCGTCCTGGTGGATGGCGAACACGTCGGCCTCCTCGACACCCTCGGGGTTGATGGTCTGGTCAGCCGTCACGTGGGCCAACGCCCACAGCCGATTGCGGAACTTTGCGGCCTGCTCGAACTCCAGGTTTTCGGCGGCCTCATGCATCTTCAGCTTGTAGTAGTCGCGGACGTTCTGGCTCTCGCCGCGCAGAAAGCTCACGGCTTCTTCGACCAGTGCGTTGTAATCCGCCGGTGATATTTCGCCCGTGCACGGCGCCGAACAGCGCTTGATCTGGTGGAGCATGCACGGCCGAGTGACCGTCTCGAACACGCTGTCCGAACACGTGCGCAGCAGGAACGCGCGCTGCAGCATGTTAATCGTGCGATTGACGGCGCCGGCCGATGCGAACGGACCGAAATAGTCGCCCTTTCGCGTGCGCGCGCCGCGATGCTTGGACAGTTGCGGGCTCTCGTGGTCGCGGGTCAACACGATGAACGGGAACGATTTATCGTCGCGCAGCACGACGTTGTAGCGCGGGCGGAAGCGCTTGATCAGATTGGCTTCGAGCAGCAGTGATTCCGCTTCGGTGCGGACGGTGACGAACTCCATGCTCGCCGTCGACGCGATCATGCGGGCGATGCGGTTGGTGTGGTTGCCGTCGCGGACATAGTTCGACACGCGCGCTTTGAGCGAGCGCGCCTTGCCGACGTAAATCACCTCGCCCGCCACATCGAGCATGCGGTAGACACCCGGCGACGTCGGCAAATGCTTCACGTAGGCCGCGATTACAGCAGGGCCAGTGGGGCGGGTGGCGGCGGGCGTTACCGGGGCGTCGGCGGAGGCAGGCGATAACGGGGCGTCGGCGGAGGCAGGTTCGTCGGAGGCAGGCGATAACGGTGCGTCGGCGGAGCCGGGCTCGTCGGAGGCGGGCGATCCTGCGGTCTGTACGTCGATTGGAGGGACGCCGAGGTCGACTTCGTCTGAATGTTTTCGGTCTTCGCTCATCACCTGTAGTTGCCACGGGTCGGCGGGCCCGACAACCGTGCCGGCCGTCAGCCGCGACTAAGCGACGACCCTTGCATTCGCGCGGCCCGATTCGGCCTTGCGAATTTCTGATACGACGTTTGTATCTAAGATAAACATCAATCTTCAAACGTCGGAATTTTTAGCGAGTTTGTCTTCGGCCGGTCGAATACGATGTCGAAGTCGTCACCGTCCGGCATACTCAGACGATCTATGAGATCGCCACCCTCGGTTGAGCTAACCGCGCGTCCTGTCAGCCGCTGATATTCCTCAATCGAGAGGAGCACGTGCGACGGTGATCCGCGGTCGGTGATAAATACCGGCCCGTCCAAGGCGGCTCGTTTTGCACGGCCACTGTCCTGGTTGAACTCGCGGGCTGTCAGCGTTGTGGTGGGCATTGGCGCCTCCTGCATGAATTCATCCAATGGAGTTACGTTGCAACATCAATCCAAGTCTGCAAGCCAGAGAGGATCGGCTGCCCCGCACGACGATTCAAGCCCATGCTCGCCAGCCGTCGAGATTGCGGACGGCCGCCATGTATGCCGATGCGGTTTGGGCTGTTTCTGCGTTGGAATGTGTAGCGAGGTCCAAGTTGTAAGACGTAAAGCGCGAGACGACCGGCGCAAACATCGCGTCAGCTGCGCAGAACGCGCCGAACAGGAACGGGCCGGCGGATTTATCGGCGGCTCTGAACCGTCGGCGGCAGTCGGCCCAGATCGCAAGGATGCGCTGGACGTCAGCAGTAATCGCCGACGCGTCCAACGGCACGAGGCTGCGGGCGTGAAAATCCATCGGGCAATGCTGGCGTAGCGCGGTGAAGCCCGCGTGCATTTCGGCCGAGACAGACCGGGCAATGGCGCGGGCGGCCGGGTCGCGTGGCCATATCCCGGCGTCTGGGTGGTGCTCGGCGAGGTGCTCGACGATGGCCAGGGTGTCCCAAATGACCAGTGCCTCGCTGGTCGCAAACCCCGCGCTATTCCCGATTTCGCGATCGATCAACACCGGCACCTTCCCCGACGGGGACACGCGCGAAATGTCCGCGGCTGAACTCTGTTGGCGCAGTTCGATCACGGTCTCGTCGAACGGGATGCCGCATTCGCGCATCAGCAGCCAGGGCCGCAGCGACCAGCTCGACCAGACCTTGGTTCCGATCACGAGCTCGTAGCGGGGCGCGTGTTCGGGATGGGCGGTGGGCATGGGTGGCTGTCCTCATCGTTTGGTGGCGGTGGATTTTGGCGACCATCGTCAGTAAACCGCAGTATCGGCCGTTGTCGCGGCCACAAATCACGATACACCTAGAGGTTCATGAGCAAGTCCAAAACAACCGCCAGTTCTCCCGGCGGCGGCACGCCCCGCAGCGGCACGAAGCTTTTCGAAAGCGCGCGCGTCGCGCAGCTGTATTTCGATGGCCCCGGCGGCATGCCGATCCATTTTGTGCGCGATGGCGAGAATGTCGGCGGCGGCATGGGTCTGGGCGCCCACGGTCGGCGCTGGCTCAAGGACATCGCTTTCCAGTCGGCGGCCAAGAAGCAAGCTTTGGTGCCCGGTGCCGACGGCAGCTTCGCCGCCGTCGTGCTCGGCCTTGGAAACGGCCAAGCTGGCGAGCCCGTTGGGCCATCGGAATTACTGGCCGGGCAGCTTGCCGCCTCGCTGCCGCCGCGCGATTACCATTTGCCGGATTTGTCACCGGATGGTGCCTATCTTGCGGCTCTGGCTTGGGGGCTCGGCGCGTATCGTTACCGCCGCTACCGGTCGTCGCCTATGCCAGCCGAGGGAGCTCATGCCGCCGATGGTTTGGCGCGGCTCGCCTGGCCGGAGCGGATCGACCGCCATCGTGTGATTGCCGAAGTCGAGGCCGTGTTTGCGGGCCGCGATCTGATCAACACGCCGGCGTCGGACCTCGGGCCGGAGGAGATCGAGGCGGCCGTCCGGTCGCTCGCGGCACTGCACGGCGCGTCGGTGTCGGTCATCGCGGGGGACGATCTCCTCGCCAAGAATTTCCCGCTAATCCACGCTGTTGGCCGGGCCAGTTCCCGCGCGCCGCGGTTGATCGACATGACCTGGGGGGTGGAAGATGCCCGCAAGGTCACGCTCGTCGGCAAAGGGATCGTATTCGACACCGGCGGCCTCGACATCAAATCGTCGAGCGGGATGTTGCTGATGAAGAAAGATATGGGCGGGTCGGCGGTGTCGATCGCGATCGCCCATATGATCATGGCAACGAAACAGCCGGTCCGTCTGCGGGTGATCATCGCGGCGGCCGAGAACAGCATCAGCGGCAATGCGTTCCGGCCGAGCGACGTCATCGCGAGCCGCCTCGGGCCAACGGTCGAAATCGGCAATACCGATGCGGAGGGCCGACTGGTCCTCGCCGATGCCCTTGCGCTGGCAGACGAGGAAGCGCCGGACACGCTCCTGACTTTCTCGACCTTGACCGGGGCAGCGCGCGTTGCGCTGGGGCCGGATTTGCCGGCGCTGTTCACCGACGACGACGCGTTCGCTGCGGAACTTGTTGCGACCGGCTGCGCAATCGGTGACCCGGTCTGGCGAATGCCACTGTGGCCGGGCTACGAACGCGGTCTCGACAGCGAGGTTGCGGACATGGGCAACGTGTCGGACAGCCCATTCGCTGGCGCCATCACGGCCGCGTTGTTCCTGCGCCGGTTCGTCAAAAACACCCGCCGTTTCGCCCACTTCGACCTGTACGGCTGGCGGCCAGCACCGCGTCCGCTCGGGCCGAAGGGCGGGGAGCCTCAGACGGCGCGGACGGTGTTCGACGTCCTTTCGCGGGAGGCCAGGGCATGACCGCCACGACTAACAACACTCCGGCCAGCAACACTTCGGCCGGAGATGCCCTGGCCTCGACTGGTACCAGCACTGGTTCGCTCGACCCCCGGCGGCACGCTTACCGTGCCGATCTCGCCGACGAGGCACTGCGCGGGAAGGTGCTCGCGCCGCGCTATACCAAGGGCGAAGCGGCGACGATCCTGCGAACGTCAGTGCCGCTGCGCAAGCAGCCGGTGTATACCGCGCCATTCGAGACCGAGGCGCTGTTTGGCGAAACCGCCACGATTTTCGATAGCGCCGAAGGCTGGGCGTGGGTGCAACTCGCTGGCGACCGGTATGTCGGATATGTGCCCGCCGACGCGCTCGTGATGGGGCTGCCGCCGCCCACACACAGGGTCAAATCGACCGCGACGTTCATCTACCCCGAGCCCGAGATCAAGACGCCGCCGCTGTTGCATCTCTCGCTCAATTCGGCATTCGCCGTCGCGTCATCGAGCGACCGGTTCTACGAACTCTCGACCGGCGGCTTCGTCGTTGCCCGCCATGTCGCTGAAATCGGCTGGCGCGATCGCGATTTCGTCGAGGTCGCGGAACGGTTTCTTGGTACGCCCTACTTATGGGGCGGCAAGTCGCGCATCGGTATTGACTGCTCGGGGCTCATTCAGGTTGCGATGCAGGCTTGCGGGTTCAATCCCCCACGCGACAGCGATCTGCAACGCGCCGAGATTGGCATCGACGTGATGGTGCCAGCCGATCTCGATGGGCTGCAGCGCGGTGATATCGTGTGCTGGCCCGGTCACGTGGGTATCATGGCCGATGGCGTGATGCTGCTGCATGCCAACGCCCACCATATGGCGGTGGCGATCGAGCCGCTCCCGGAGGCGGCTGCGCGGATCAAGGCTTCCTCGGGCAAAGGCGTTTCCGCCATCCGCCGTGTGTCCGGGCTGACATCGTGACGGGCTCACTCCTGCGGTTCGGCGCAGTTGCATTCGACTGCGACAGCACGCTGTCGTCGGTCGAGGGCATCGACGAACTTGCGCGCCGTTCCGGTTGTTTCGACGAGATCGAGCCGCTGACTGCCATGGCGATGGATGGCCGTCTGACGATCGATCAGGTCTACGGACGACGCATGGACCTCGTGCGCCCCGACCGTGCGGCGCTCGATTGGCTCGCTGGGCTGTACATCGAGACGGTGACGACCGGGGCGGCCGAGACGATCATGACGTTGCGCGAGGCGGGCGTTGCTGTTCATGTCGTCAGCGGCGGTTTGCGGCCTGCCATCCTGCCGCTCGCCGCGCATCTCGGCATTGCGCCACACGACGTCCACGCGGTCGATGTGTCGCTGGGGCCCGATGGCAATTACCTTGGCTACCAGACGGGTTCGCCGCTGACCCGTCCCGACGGAAAGGCCGCCGTGTGCCGCGAACTTGCCGCGCGCCATGGTCCAGTTGCGATGATCGGTGATGGTACAACCGACGTTGCGGCGCGTTCTGGCGGCGCCTTCGTCGTCGGTTACGGTGGCGTCGTTGCGCGCGATGCGGTCCGGGCGTCGGCCGACGTGTTTGTCACCGATGCCGCATTGACGGCGATCCTGCCGATCCTGCTCAACGGGCGGTCTTGATCCCCTGCACAACGCGACGGCGATCGTGCGACAAGCGAGAACTGCAGCCGAACGTGCCAGCATCATAGGTTATGCCGATGTCTTCAAAGCCAAGTGTCCGACCAGGTAATCCGAATTTTTCATGCGGCCCATGCGCCAAGCGGCCCGGTTGGTCATCGGCTGTGGCCGACCGCGCGCTTCTGGGGCGCTCGCACCGCTCGAAGGAGGGCAAGGCGCGGCTGAAGTTGGCGATCGACCAGACCAAGCGGCTGTTGAACCTGCCCGCCGGCTTCGAGGTCGCGATTGTGCCAGCGTCCGATACCGGCGCTTTCGAACTCGCGATGTGGAACCTGCTCGGGCCGCGCGGCGTCGATGCGTTGGCCTGGGAGAGTTTTGGCAGCATTTGGCTCGTCGACCTGGTGCGCGAACTGCGCTTGCCGGCCTCGCGTACGTTCGAGGCGCCGTTCGGGCAGCTGCCGAATCTGGCCGACGTCGATTTCGACAACGACGTGCTGTTCACCGCCAACGGTACCACGTCCGGCGTCCGGCCTGTCAGCTACGACTGGATACCGGCCGACCGCGGGGGCCTGACGCTGGTCGATGCCACGTCGGCGATTTTCGCCCAGCCGATCGATTGGGCGAAGGCCGATGTGGTGACCTACTCGTGGCAAAAGGTGCTGGGCGGCGAGGCCGCGCACGGGATGCTGATCCTGTCGCCGCGCGCCATCGAACGGCTGGAGGGTTATTCGCCGCCGTGGCCGCTGCCGAAATTGTTCCGGGTGAAGAAGGGCGGCAAGCTCGACCGCGCGATTTTCGAGGGCGAGACGATCAACACGCCGTCGATGCTGTGCGTCGAGGACTATCTCGACGCGCTCGCCTGGGCCGACCGCATCGGCGGGCTTGAGGCGCTCCATGCGCGCGCGAACGCCAATGCTGCGGTGCTTTACCGGTGGATCGACCAATCGCGTTGGGCCTCAGCCCTCGCTGCCGACCCGGCCACGCGCTCGAACACGAGCGTCTGCCTAACGTTTGCCGAGTCGGCGATTGCATCGCGGCCGGCTGACGATCAAACCAAGCTGTCGAAGGCGATTGTCGACCTGTTGGCGGCAGAGGGCGCCGCCTTCGACATCGGCTCCTACCGTGACGCCCCGCCGGGCCTCAGGATATGGACAGGTGCCACGGTCGAAACGGCCGATCTTGCCGCTCTGACGCCGTGGCTCGATTGGGCCTATGCCGAGGTCCTGGCGACGGCGTAAGGCCGAGCCAGAGTTTGGTCAGCGCATGTCTTTGCAATAATCGTCGTTGTGCGCGACATCGTTGGCAGCCTTCACGTGGCCCGGCAAGGTGCCGTTCGCGCGATGGGTCCACCAGCGGGCGCAATAGCCGGACTTGTCGGCTTCTGGAGCTGCGGGCGCGGGAACTGTCGACGTTAATGTCGGCGAGACGGCTGCGGGCGAAACGGCTGCGGGCGTGACGGCGACTGGCACGATAATGGCGCGTTCGACGACAGGGCGCTTCACGGGCTTGCTTTTGGGGTGCCGCACCACCGACGCTGTTTCAATCGTCCCAGACGACGTGGCGCAGGCCGAACACATCAGCGCGGCGGCGGCGATGACGGCAAAGTGTTTTATGGTCATGGCGAGGTCCTCTCCGCCAATTCCTCTGTGATTCGCAGGCGCTGAACGGGTTCGCTCGTCGGCAAGGGTGTCGATAAAGCGACGGTGTGCCGAACTTGCAACGCTAGTTTGCCGGCAGCGGCGAACGCGGATCAGTCGCAGATGGTCAGAGCGCCTTCGGCGTCGAACATGTGGCCCGACAGCTTTCGCGCCCGCTTGGACGCGAGGTATAGCGCGACGGCGGCCATCTCCGGCTCGCTTGCCAACGCCACCGATGGGCGCTCGCCGGGGAGGCTTGCCCGTGGGCCGATTGCGTTGACGCGGATACCGTGGGGGGCGGCGGCCTCGGCTTCCAGCTTTGTCATCGCGGCCAGCGCCGAGCGGAGGTAGCCCGCTATCAGCGACGAGCCGCTGCTGACAGGCCCGTTCAGCATCACGACGTTGAGAATGAGCCCCTCAGACATCATCACGCGCATACGGTTTGAAACGATGCGGGTCGCTTCCAGCAGCGGGCCGAGCTTGCGGGCCGCGAATGCCTCGATCTCTTCGATTGATCCAAGGTTAGCGAGTTCAGCGGTGTTCACGGTGGCGATATTGATGGCCGCATCGAGCCCGCCGAAAGTCCCGCTAGCGGCTTGGGCCAGGCGACGGGCTTCATCCACCGTGCCGAGAGGCGCGTCGAACACGGCGACTTCCAGGGCCGTCTCAGCCAACAGTGTAACGAGTGCGGTGGTTTCCGGCTCGGCGGCAGACGTCGTCTGCACGACGAGGCGTGCCTTGTGGTCGGCAAAAGCCCGCGCGATGTCCACGCCAGCCGACGGCGAAAGACCCGAGATCATGATCCGGGCGCCCGCGAGCTCGCCGTACCGCGCCGTCGTGAGGCTGTTGTCGATCACGCTCATCAACATAGTGTCTCTCCCTCGCCGCCGGGCGTCAAGCCGAACCGCATCCCAAACCGCATCATTGGGGTCTCACCGGATTCGCCTAACGAGACCTAAACAGCGCTGAGATTCGGGATGGGACGCGGCGGAGATCGAGCGCGTTCATGGCGAACCGCGTGCGTGATCGTGGCGGGCCGATGAACGGCTGCTGCAGGCGAAACAAGTTGTCGAGCGATGTCTGAAGCTTAGCGGCAATACGGCAGGAATGTGCGGTCTTTGACCAAAGTATCGGCCGTATTTACGGGCGAACCGCCGACGTTGTGGCCGCGCCGCCATTCCAGGTCGCGGCTGATCGTGATCACCGTTTCAACCAACCTCAGGCTGCCCGTCGCTGCGGAGAAATGGTGTCGTGTCACGACGTTGCCATCGGCGATCGCTTGAATCAAAGCCTCGAATTCGTCGAAACTGCCGATGCTGCCGTCTTCATAAAATTCGGTTCCGATTTCGATGTCGTAGCGCTGATCGGCGCGGATCATGAGTTCGAGAGGACAAGCCCCGCGGATCCGAGGTGCGAGCGCCAGCCGCAAGCGCGCCGGCTCAGCTTTGAGTTGCACATCGGCGGCGTCGCCGAGCCTCTCCGTTGCGCGGCGGATGCCGTCTGCGGCGGCCTGGAGTTTCGTGCGGTAAACATCGTCGGGCAGCATGCGCCGTTGACCTTGAGACATATTTATTTTGCAGATTAGCTGGCGACTGACGCGGGTTCCGGCTCGACTGTCGAGGTTGCCCGTCGCCGGTCGCCGCCAGGGCCGAACCGCTTTTCGATGTAGTCCTCGACCAGCGTCTTGAAATCTGACGCGATGGTCGGGCCGCGCAGCGTCATGGCTTTCTTACCATCGATGAACACCGGGGCGGCGGGGCTCTCGCCAGTGCCCGGCAACGAAATGCCGATGTCGGCATGTTTGCTCTCACCGGGACCGTTTACGATGCAACCCATAACCGCGAAATTCAGCGTTTCGACGCCGGGATAGCGCGATTTCCATTCGGGCATGCGGTCGCGGATCATGTCCTGCACGTCGCGGGCAAGCTCCTGGAACACGGTCGACGTCGTGCGCCCGCAGCCTGGGCAAGCGGCGACGACGGGCACGAATTGGCGCAGGCCGATCGTTTGCAGCATTTCTTGCGCCACCCGGACTTCGACCGTGCGGTCGCCGTTGGGCTCAGGCGTTAGCGATACCCGGATGGTGTCGCCAATGCCGTGCTGAAGCAGAATGCCCATGCCGACAGAGGACGCGACGATGCCCTTCGAGCCCATACCGGCCTCGGTCAAGCCGAGGTGCAGTGCGTATTCGCAGCGCGCGGCGAGCAACCGATAGACCGACACGAGGTCCTGCACGGCCGAGACCTTGGCCGAAATGATGATCTTGTCGGCGGCCATGCCGAGTTCGTGCGCGCGCTGTGCCGAGAGTAAACCCGATTGGACCATCGCTTCGTGCATCACCGCGCGGGCCGAGCGCGGTTCGGCGAGCTTGGCGTTTTCGTCCATCAGGTGCGTGGCGAGGTCCTGGTCAAGCGAGCCCCAATTGACGCCGATCCGTACGGGCTTGTCATGTTTCAGTGCGATCTCGATGATTTGCGAGAACTGCCGGTCGCGCTTGTCTTTGAAGCCGACGTTGCCCGGGTTGATGCGGTATTTCGCCAACGCCTCGGCGCAGGCCGGGTTTTCAGCCAGCAGCGTATGTCCGATATAATGGAAATCGCCCACCAGCGGCACCGTCACCCCGCGCGCTATGAGCTTGTCGCGGATGTGCGGCACTGCTTTGGCTGCCTCGTCGCGGTCGACGGTGATGCGCACCAGCTCTGAGCCGGCACGGGCCAGCGCTGCGACCTGGGCCACGGTGCCGTCGATGTCGGCCGTGTCCGTATTGGTCATCGACTGCACGACGACGGGGGCGCCGCCGCCGACCGTGACGCCGCCGACCGGTACGGGGATCGACATGCGGCGCGGCGTCATCGTGGTGTCTGTGGTCATTCAAGGCCTCCGCATTCGATGCCTGTCTTAGCTCGCCCCGTCCTTGGCTCGGACCGTCGTAGCCCAGGTCGCGTGCCATGGCGAGGTGGCTGGACAGTGCACGTCCGTTTAAATGGGGCTGGAACATTATTAGCCCCGAATCGTTGGCTATCTGGTTGCCATGGGGTTCGTGGCGCGGATCGCAATTTGAAAATGAGGGGAGATGCCGATGTCAGGCTCAAATAAACTTTCGAAAGCCGTGCGTGCAGCTTTGGCCGCCGTCACGGTGCTGGCCGCGTCGGCCACGGCAAGCCTCGCAGACAGCGGGACCGTGACACTGACCATCTACAAGGCAGGCTGGATCATCGGGGGATCTGGCGGTAGCGGTACGCTGGACTTCCGCGGGCGCACGTACGGCTTGTCGACCGGCGGTCTGGATTACGGATTAGTGTTTGGCGGCTCTAAAACGGTTCTGCGCGGACGCGTGCGCAATATTGAACGGGCTTCGGATGTTGCTGGCATTTACGGCGCCGCTGGCGCGGGGCTTGCCGTCGGTACGGGTCAGCGGGCGATCGTTTTGACCAACCAGAAAGGTGCCGTTCTGGAACTGAGCGGTCGACAGACCGGCCTTCTCGCCAACGTCGATCTCAGCGGGCTGGCGATCACGCTGAAGTAGCACGAATATCCATAGCGCATGCCAGCATGCGTGCTTTAGATCGCGGGGTGGGCGCATCGCGCCTGCCTATGCCTTGACCGCGACATCAGCCTCTAGCACAAACTCGGCCAACGGGACTACCGCTGCGAATTTGTGAGGGAATGATGCGTTCGACACTGCTGAGGATTGCGGCCAGGGCAAACGTGGCGGCCAACCTGGAAGCTGCGGGTCGGCAAACGCCGCTTGGCCGCCGGGTTCTGTTTCACGTCATCTGCTCGGCGGTTCTGGTGTCGGCTATTTCGACAACGGCGCAAGCTGACGCTGCGGACCGGTATCCGCCACCCCGCAACGGCTGCACGAACACCGCCAATTTCGACGCCTGGCTGCCCGTGTTGCGCAAGGACGCGCTCGCCGCTGGCATCCAGCCTCAGACCGTCTCGGTCGTGCTTGACGGCGTCACGCCCGACATGGCGATCCTGAAAAGCGATCGCGGCCAGAGCTTCTTCCAGCAGACCTTCCTCGAATTCCAGGCCAAGCTCGCCACGCCGAACCGGGCCAGCTCGGGTGCTGCCAAAATTCGTGCGCGCAAGCCGATCTTCGACGCGGTCGAGAAGGAATTCGGCGTGCCGCCCGAAGTCATCACCGGGTTCTGGGCTCTGGAAAGCGATTTCGGGGCCGGCATGGGCAAGAAATCCATCCTCCGCGCGCTCGTAACGCTGGCCTTTGATTGCCGCCGAAGCGAAATGTTCCGCGACCAGGTGCTGTACGCGATGAAGATCATCGACCGCGGTGACCTGCAGCCCGACGAGATGATCGGCTCGTGGGCGGGTGAGCTCGGCCAGACGCAGTTCCTGCCCGTTCACTACTATAACCACGCAATCGATTACGACAAAGACGGCCGCCGTGACCTGATCCGTTCGGAACCCGACATCATCGCGTCGACCGCGAGCTTTATTCGCTCGCTGGATTGGAAGCCCGGCGAGCCGTGGCTGCAGGAAGTTCGCCTGCCCGACAGCCTGCCATGGGACAAGGCCGGGCTCGATATCAAACAGCCGCGAGCTGAGTGGTCGAAGCTCGGCGTGACGTATCCAGATGGCCGCGCATTGCCTGCCGATGCGAAGCCGGTGTCGCTTCTGCTGCCGATGGGTCGCCTGGGTCCGGCATTTGTCGCGTATGCCAATTTCGACGTCTATTTGAAGTGGAACCAGTCGCTCAACTACGGGATCACGGCGGCTTATCTGGCCACGCGAATTGCCGGCGCGCCGGTCATGGGGCGCGGCAACGGCCAGCCGACGGGGCTCGATATGGCCGGGCTCAAGGAGCTGCAGACCATCCTGTCGAAGCGCGGCTACAAAGTCGGCGAACCCGACGGCAAGCTAGGCGCTGGCACGCGGATGGCGTCGCGGGAGGCGCAGAAAAAAGCTGGCCTCCCAGCCGATGGCTACCCAACGCCAGAGCTGCTCGATGCTGTGCGCGCGGGTCGGTGAGGGACGGGCGGTGATGGACGGGCTGTGAGGGACGGGCGGTGGGCGAGCGCTCGGCGAGCGGCGATCCCCATCACCTTGGTTGCGTAACGTCACCGTCTCTCACCACAGCGTCTCAACCGGGAACACGGCAAACGCCGGGTCGGCCGTTACGAGCGGCATCCGTTCAAGTTGCGATTGCGCGGCCAGCATGCGGTCGAATGGATCCCGGTGCATCGCCAGATAGCGGCCTGCAGAGTGGGCGTGTATCAGTGAAAGCGGCAGCGAATGGTAACCGAGGCCGGTTAATAACGCGGGCAAGTCCGTTGGCGCATGTGGACCCAGATCCAACTTGCCCAATCTAACCTTGTTGGCGATTTCAAAGCCACTAACGGAACTGACATAGGCCTCCGTCAACGGATCTTCGAACACGGTTCGAACGCGTAAACTGATGCGACTGTCCGCCATCAACCACCACAAGAGGGCATGGGTATCGAGTAGGACCCTCATTGCTGCTTCAAGGGATCGTCGGGGTGACCGTTCTCGATCAATTCAAGGTCTTCGTCAGACAGAGGCTCTAGCAACGAATCTCCGCCCGTAATCGTGCCCGCGAAGAGCCCGAAGCCGAGCGGCGGCCGCCCCGCCTCTGGCTTCAACGGCACCAGTCGGGCAACGGGCGTATCACCTCGTGCAATGATGATCTCCTCACCCTGTTCAACCCGCTTCACGAGCTTTGACAGCTGGGTTTTGGCGGCATGGAGCGTGATGATGTCTGGCATGCCGAATGGTTAGTCCAGTTGTGTTAGCTAGTCAATATTGGCCACTTCCACGCTACGTTGCTGCTCACGCGATCCACCCAAGACGGTCGAAATTGCAGGCCACGCTCGCCTGAGTTACAAAACAATCATCATACCTTGCGTGGTGTCATTTCTGTAGTTACATAAGATTAGGCACACGATGCGGTTCGAGTGGGACGAGGCTAAGAACCGCTCGAACCGAGCCAAGCATCGACTGAGCTTCGAGACAGCGCAGCGGGTCTTCTTGGACCCACTTCACCGCTCCGTTCCATCGAACGTTGTCGACGGGGAACAACGCTGGGAGACGATTGGCATCGTCGACGGCGTTGTGGTGATCGTGGTGCTCCACACCTACAGCGAAGTCGGTGGCGAAGAGACCATCCGCATCATATCGGCAAGGCGGGCCACGCGACATGAGCGAAGAGAATACGAATGCTGATCAGACGCGGCGGCTCGAATTGGAGCGTCTGGCAGCCATGTCGGACGCCGACATCGATACGTCCGACATTCCTGAACGGCTCGATTGGTCTGGAGCTGAGGTGGGTAAGTTCTATCGGCCGGTGAAAACCCAGATTACGCTACGGATCGATGCCGACGTGCTGGCGTGGTTCAAGACCGAGGCGAGCAGGCTCGGTCCAGAAACCTCGGACGGTCAGCCGGGCGGCAAGTACCAGACCGCCATCAATGCAGCTCTGCGGAAGCACATGGCGCGCGAACGGCGGCGGGTGGGTTAGCTAGTCAACGCCAACCCGATGGCGCGCCCAGCCGAATGTGAGCGGCAAATCCGCCGCCCGCTTGGCTAGAGCGTTTTCAGGCTGACCGGAATCATTTTTTGGATTCACAAGAGCTGCGAACAGTGATTCGTGTTCCTTCGTCTCGACCAGGGAGGGCGACGGA
>JAWXCP010000248.1:0-4384 GCA_034408685.1 Hyphomicrobium aestuarii
ACGACGCCGCCAGTTAAAACGCCAGAGGAACCCGCGCGCGACGGTGCGGAACCCGATCCGGTTGCCCCGCAATCAGCGCCAGCGGCTGAAACGCCGCCACCAGAACCCGCATTCGACCCGTTCGCGTTCAGCCTGATCGTCGCCCTGCGCCGCGACGGCCCGGTCGCCTTGCTCGCTCGCCTTATCGCGATCGACGACGTGGCCCGCCTCCGCGACATTGCCAAAGCCCAGCATGTCGGCATTCCGGCTGGCGCCGACGGGGTCGATGCCATCGCGGCAGCCATCGTGGCTGGTACCGAGCGCCGCGTGGCACACCGCGAAGCCGCCGCCAGCTGAGCAATCCCCGGGGTACAAACCGGCGCCAGCCGTATCCCCCGACCACCCCGCCCTCCGACCACCCGGCGCCAGCCGATCTCGCGCCACGGCCACACCATGGCCAGCAAAACCCCCAAAAATTGGCAGACGAACTGTTTTCAGCCCCGATGCTGACGGTTTGCGGGCATATTGCTATGACGGGCAGCCAGCGGGATCGAACCGGCTGGCTGGGTTCGCGGCAGGGATCGAGGCAAAGATGGCACGCAAACGGGGAACCGACAGTGTCGGCGAATACAATCACCGCAGTCTGAACCCGCCCGGCGTGTTCTTGCTGCGCATGACGATCTTTCTCATCCTCGTCGGCTTCATCGCCGCGATCCTTTTCGAACAGCTGCGCACGTCGCTTTTGACCAACCCGGCGTTGAACGGGCTGATCCTTGCCGTATTGTTCCTCGGGATCGTCTATGCCTTCCGACAAGTGATCAGGCTCTATCCCGAGATCCGCTTCGTCAACAATTTCCGCATCTCCGACCCAGGGCTTAGCCTGACAGGGGGCACTGAACCGCGATTGCTCGCGCCAATGGCGACCATGCTGCGCGACCGCAAAGGCGCTCTGTCACTGTCGACGACGGCCATGCGTACCATCATGGATTCGATCGGCTCGCGCCTTGACGAAGCCCGCGACACCGGCCGCTATCTCGTTGGCCTTCTGGTGTTCCTAGGGCTGCTCGGCACCTTCTGGGGCCTTCTCGACACGATCACGTCGGTATCGACCGCGATCTCAACCCTCGACGGCAAGGGCGGCGAGACGGCGGCCGTGTTCGACGAACTCAAAGCTGGCCTCGCCGCACCGTTGCGCGGCATGGGCACGGCGTTCTCGTCCTCGCTGCTTGGCCTCGCCGGATCGCTGGTCCTCGGCTTCCTCGAATTGCAGGCGAGCCACGCCCACAATCGATTCTACAACGAACTCGAGGAATGGCTGTCGGGCATCACCGAGCTGACGCCCGGCTCCGGCATCAACGACGAGGGCACCCGCCGCACGCTGGTCATGCTCGACGGGCTGAACCGCGCGATTGTGGCCCTGACCGACAAGATCGAAACGACGGGAACATCGGCCCAGACGACCGACGAGCACGTCAAGGAACTGGCGCGCGGCGTCAACACGCTCGTCACGCAAATGCGCTCCGAGCAGAAGGTCGTGCGCGAATGGCTCGATGAGCACGGCCAGCAGCAGGCCGAAGTCGCCCAGGCGTTGCGCCAAGTCGCAGCCGACCCCAACCGGCGGAGCTAGAGGCCCATGGCACGAGGTCGCGGACGGCGCGGCGGCGGCGATGGCGAGTACGCCGAGTTCTGGCCGGGCTACGTCGACGTGCTGTCGACGCTACTGCTCGTCGTCACCTTCCTGATGTCGATCTTCATGATCGCGCAGTTTTACGTGGCGCAGGAAAGTAGCGGCAAGGACAACGTCCTGCGCCGCCTGACCCGCCAGATCTCTGAGCTGACCAGCATCCTCTCCCTCGAGCAGGACAAGGGCAAAAAGTCCGAGGACGAGCTAAGCGTCCTCCAGGCCACGCTATCTGCCTTGAAAGCCGAGAACGAGCAGCTGGCCGGGTCGGGCGTCGGCCTTGGCCTCGATGAAAAGCTGCGCGAGGCCGAAACCAAAATCGGCGGTCTGTCGGGCGACCTGTCGAAGGAAAAAGACATTTCGGCCGACGCCCTCGCCAAGGTCGAGTTGCTGAACCAGCAGTTGGCCGCCCTGCGCCGCCAGATCGGCGCGCTGAACGAGGCGCTCAACGCCAGCGAGAAACGCAACACCGACAGCCAGACGACAATCAAAGACATGGGCGCCCGGCTCAACGCGGCGCTCGCCCTCCAGGTCCAGGAGCTGAAATCCTACCGGTCGGACTTCTTCGGTCGGCTGCGCACAGTGCTGGCTGGCCGCAAGGACATCCGCGTCGTCGGCGACCGCTTCGTGTTCCAATCCGAGGTGCTGTTCCCGTCCGGGCAGGCCGTGATGAGCGCCGACGGCCTCGGCACGCTCGACCCGCTGGCCGCCGCGATCCTCGACCTGCAGGCGCGCATTCCAGCCGAGGTTGATTGGGCGCTCCAGGTCGATGGCCACACGGACGCCCGGCCGATCTCGAACCCGGTGTTTGCCTCGAACTGGGAACTGTCGACCGCGCGCGCCGTGTCCGTCGTCAAATACCTGATTTCGAGGGGCGTCCCGGCAAAACGCTTGGTCGCCGCCGGTTACGGCGAATTCCAACCCCTAGAAGACGGCGCCACCGAGGACATCCTCCGCCGCAACCGCCGCATCGAGCTCAAGCTGACGAATAGGTAGGGGGCAGCCTCACCACAACGCCCCATCCGGCAGGTCGCACGCCTGGAGACGAGCCGGAACGGACCGGAGCCATGGGCATGAAGGACGCGATTGATCCATCGTCACCGGCCGATGCATCGGGCCGACGTCCTTCTCCCCATCGCTCTTTCGCGGTGGGGAGAAGGTGCCCCGAAGGGGCGGATGAGGGGCGGCAGCATTCTCATCTGCGTTCGGCACGTCCGCTTACCCTCAAACGTCAAGTGGACAAGAGGTTTCAAGTGCGAGCCAGCTTTGGGCCAATTGCGTCGCTTGGCGATCATGCGTGCGAGGGCTTGCAGTTCGACTGCTCATCGGTAAGATAGCTGACAGTCGGAGGGCTCCACGAACGTCGAGAGTGACCCCGAGCGAAACGGGGCCTACAACTATTTTTTATCGTTGAGCTTCGTTTGGTTTTGGTGGACGAGACTAACGACAGCACCGGCCAAAGGTGCGAATTTGAAGCAATCGTCGCAACTGTATTAAATCAAGAGGCAGCTCGGTTCATTCCAGGAATCGAACACAATGCTTCCATCATTGAACCCATGCTAGACTCGAAATTCCGTCCTGTCTCAATCTTGATGCCCTGCTTCCGCGTCAAAGCCGAGAGGGCGGTAGGCAATTCCGATCCTGACAGCGGCTTCACACCATCAACGTAGATTGGAATAAGCGGAATATTATTTGCAATTGCCGTCTCGATCTCAATTCTAACAAAGTCGTTCGGATCATCTAGTCGGCGTTTGCCGTTATCATCTCGTGCTTCAGACCATCGATCCGCTATAAGAACCAGTACTATTCCAGCCTTGAGCACCTGCTCTCTCAAAAATAAATGAAAATCAGCACCAGGCGGAATTCCATGCATATCGACAAACACATTCTGTTCTCCAAATTCCTTCCGAAGTGGATCCAATAGTAACCTCGCGATCGGCTGAGAGTCGGCACGTCTGTATGAGACGAACACAGAGCGGGTGCGCGCGCTTAGGGTATTACGCGCCTTGGTCATCTCAGGTTCAGCCATTAAACGGCTGCGCTGAGCGAGCAGATGCTGCGTCAGAAGTGGCAGCAATTCAAACGACTTCCTGCCTGCAGAACCTTGCATGTTAATTGGCGTTAGTTGGGCAAGCCCAGAAATCTCGGCGGGAAGTTGGTCTTGACGCGGGAGCTCTGCACCGTCAAATAACAAAGGAATTACGAACCCATCAGCACTCAATGCCGTCGCGATTTCGAATATTAGGTAATCTGGATTGTCGGGCCGCCCATGAGTGCTGAATGAGTCAAGCCATTTGGGGCCAATCAAGACAAGGACAAGTCCAGCAGACAAAACCTCTCTTTTGAGCGCGTCAACAAAATCTTCTCCAGGCGTGATTCTGCTAGACGCCCAAGTATCAAAGAAGACTGGCCCAAAGCACTCAAGTGCCTCCGCGATCCGAAGTGGCTTACCCCGCCCCTCCATATCATAAACTCTGTAAGCGATGAAGATCATCGGGGACTGCTCCAGCTTCCAAATCTACGTCTTAAGTAAAATATATTAGCTGCCCAACCGCGAGCGCATCATGAACATAAGCGCGATGTCTCTTGTTGGCCCGTTGCCTCTGTACCCCTCACTGGCGCGCTGATCATGCCTCTCCCTTTAGCTCAGGCCAACGCTGCGTGAACTGAGCCGAAGCGGCGGCAGCGGCGGGCGCCATCGATGATCTGGCGCATGGTGCGGGC
>JAWXCP010000249.1:0-3633 GCA_034408685.1 Hyphomicrobium aestuarii
CGGCGGGAAGAACGTGGGCGTATGGGACGCAAGTGATCAGACATCTGCGCCCCTCCTTCAACACATGGGGCCGAGGGGGGGGGGGGCGACGGGAGCCGACGGACACCCCTTTGCGCGATGATAGACCGGGAACGGAACACTCGGAAGCCGTGTTCAAGTCACGCCGACCAATAATTCGCAAGCCCTGTTGCGTTTTTTGCCTCCCGCCAACCGCGCTGCCGCTATAAAACGTGCAGCAGAAATCGGTCTAGTTTTGCTTCCAGATTTATCGGGTGGATCATGCTGGCGTTGCACGGGTACTGGCATCAGACGTTTCGCGCTGTCGTCCTGGCCATGCTGACCGCGTGCGCAGCCACGGCGGCGGCAGCTGACACTGTCGTCAACGGCGTGACGATCCGCTCGTGGGGTTATCAGCTGCAAAACGACAGTATCGCGCCGCTCGTCAATTCGCCTTATGACGTCATCGTGATTGATTACGCCAAGCAGAACAAGCCAATTACGGCTGCTGAAGTCGCGGCGATGAAAAAGAAGCCGGACGGCTCGCGGCGGCTGGTCATCAGCTACATCTCCATCGGCGAAGCTGAAGATTATCGCTATTACTGGGGCGACCGCGCTTGGCAGGACAAGCGCAACCGATTGCCCCCGGTAGCGGCAGAAAACCCGGAGTGGAAGGGCAACTACGCCGTTCAATTCTGGGAACAGGAATGGCAAAACCTGATCCTGTTCGACCGCGACAGCTACATCAACCGCATTATCGACGCCGGGTTCGACGGCATCTATTTGGACAAGGTTGATGTTGTCGACGATCTCAAAGGCAAAACGCCTGCCGGCACCGAGGCGAGTGACCTGATGATCCAATTCATCCGCAAAATGTCGATTGTCACAAAGCGGCGTAACCCGCAGTTCCTGATCATCCCGCAGAACGCCGAGGGCCTTCTCGAGGACGAGGGCTATCGCGCGTCGATCGACGGGGTCGGCAAGGAGGAGCTGTTCTACACCACCGGATTCGACGACCCGGCTAAACCCGCCAACACGCCAAAACGGCTCTCCAGCGCCGACATAAAGTGGAGCACCGATCTGCTGTCGAAGCTGAAAAAGGACGGCAAGCTCGTGATGGTCGTCGAGTATGTCAAGCAGCCAGAATTGATAGAGCGCGCGTTGAAAGATCTCGCGGCTCTCGATTTTGTACCCTACTTCGGCCCGCGCGACCTTTCGTATTTGTCCTATATCAAAGAGACCACCAACAACTGACGTCGTTCAAGTTGCGTTCAAGCGGGCGCGGCTAACCCAAGACACAGCAAGAATTTTTCATTGCGCCAACGGAGGCCGAAGTGACGAAATCGCCCACCTTGATCGCCATCGTGGCAGCCTTCGCTGTCACCGCAACCGCCGCCATCGCTCAGACACCGCCGTCCGGGGGCCGCACGTCCGACAAGCCGGCCGAAGCCGATGTCTGCGCCAAGCTTCCAGAAGCCGATTGCGGGGCAAAGGCTGGCTGCTCGTGGCTGCCCGGCTTCAAAGTCGCTGGCGGCGCGGAAGTTCCCGGCTACTGCCGCCCGGCTCCACGCTCGATCAAAGCGCGCCGCCCGAGCGAGCAGTAAGCGCTGCGTGTGGTCGATAAATCCGAAGCGATTTCGATCGTCGGGGCTGGGGCATGGGGATGTGCGCTCGCCCAATCCCATGCACGCGCCCAATCCCTTCCAAGCACCCAATCCCTTCTAAGCGCCCCGCCCCAGTCGCATGCCGACAGGCCAGTATGGCTCTGGGCCCGCAGCCAGGACGTGGTCGACGAGATCAATACGCGCCGGACGAACGCCCGCCGTCTCGCAGGTATCGCGATCGCCCCGAACGTTACGGCCACCACGGAACTCGAAACGGCGCTTTCAGCCAACGTCATCCTACTCGCGACGCCCGCCCAGCAGGCACGCACGATCGCCAGGCGCATGGCCCCACTGCTCGGCGCCCGTCACATAGTCATCAATTGCGCCAAGGGCCTCGAACAATCGACCGGCCACCTCGTCGGCGACGTCCTTGCCGAGGAACTGCCCACGATCCGGATTGCCACACTGTCGGGTCCGGGCTTCGCCGACGACCTCGCCCGCGGTCTCCCCGCTGCCTTGACGCTGGGATGCCGCGATGAAACGCTGGGGCTCGCGTTGGCCGAGCGACTGTCGCATCCGGGCCTGCGCCTTTATTGGACAGCAGACTCACGCGGCGTCGAACTCGGCGGCGCAGTCAAGAATGTGCTCGCCATCGCAGCCGGCATCCTCGACGGCAAAGGCCTCGGAGGTAGCGCCCACGCCGCCCTCGTCACCCGGGGGTTTGCGGAAATGCGCCGCCTTGCCGATGCCGTAGGCGCCCGGCCAGAGACGATGCACGGACTGTCGGGCCTCGGCGATCTCATCTTGACGTGCGGCAGCGCCCGCTCACGCAACTTCTCGCTTGGCCAAGCGTTAGGTCGCGGAGAAGCGCTGACGGATATTCTTGCTGGCCGCAGCGCGGTGACCGAGGGCGTGTATACCGCCGCCGCGGTGGCCCGTCTGAGCGCGCAGCACACCGTGGAGATGCCGATCAGCCGCGCAGTCCATGCCATACTCGACGGCAACCTATCCGTTGAGGCCGCCATAGCCGGTTTGCTCGCACGTCCGATCAAGGCCGAGGATTGAACCGGGCGACACCCGGGTCCGCTTGGCTGAGTTCGACGCTTTAACGTCTACCTGCCTTTTGGAAACCACCCACCATGCGCTTGCTGTCCGCTCCACCGTCGCCGTTCGGCCGCAAGGTCAAGATCGTCGCCCACATGAAGGGCGTCATGGATCAGATCACGTTCGAAACCGCCGATACCCGCGACCCTACAAACCTGACGCTGCGCCAATCCAATCCGCTTGGAAAGATCCCGGTTCTGATCCTTGACGACGGCACGACGCAGGACGGAGCGGCCACAGCCGCCACGACGCTCTACGACAGCCATGTCATTTGCGAGTATCTCGATAGCCTGATGCCATCCCCGGCCCTGTTTCCGAAAGCTGGCGTCGAACGCTATGTCGCGCTGACCCGCGCGGCACTGGCCGACGGCATCATGGAGGCTGGCGTCCTCGCCGTCTACGAGGAGCGGTTACGTGAACCAGCCGAGCGCTCGACGAGCTGGGTCGCGCGCCAATTGGGCAAGGCCTCGTCGGGGTTTGCGGCATTGGAATTGGATGCGGCGAGCGGCAGCCTCGGCTGGACCGAACACCCGTCCTACGATCACGTCGCGGTCGCCTGTGCGCTCGGCTATTTCGACTTGCGGTTTGCCGGCTCCTGGCGTGCCGATTTCCCGAACCTTGTCACTTGGCTCGACACGTTTGCAGCCGCAGTGCCAGCCTTCGAGACGACCCGCCCGACATGAATTGAAATTGTCGGCTGGCGCCGCCTGAAGCTGCACTCATGCTGCACTAGAGGCCTTCCGCTTTAAATGGAATCGCGGAAGGGCTCTAACTTATTGGTTTGTCGTGTTTCTTTTCGGAAAACCGGTTCCCACTTTTCCGGAAACACTCTAGAGCGTTTTCAGGCTGACCGGAATCATTTTTTGGATTCACAAGAGCTGCGAACAGTGATTCGTGTTCCTTCGTCTCGACCAGGGAGGGCGACGGA
>JAWXCP010000250.1:0-4224 GCA_034408685.1 Hyphomicrobium aestuarii
CTGTTCTTCGAGACCCTCGACCCTCTGGCGGAGGCCAGTGTCACTGCTACTGGCGGCAGGTGCGGCCTCGGTCTTCGGCTTGGCTTGTGCCTTGGGGGCGGCGGTCGGCTTTGCTGGTGCGTTCGCGCCGGTCGTCGGGCCGGATGTTGGGCCGGACGTCGGGCCGGGCGTCGGGTTTGGGCCGGTCGTGGGAAAACCCCCGGCTGGATAACCACCCGATGGGCCTTGCTGAGCAATGGCCGCAGATGTAGCGCCCAGGAGGGCGGCGGCCAAAGCCACGGCCAATCTCGAGATCTTCGGGGCATGTGTCGATGCGATCGACGGCTGGCGTTCAGGGAGCGGCCAATCACGCGTCATCGGAAAGCAAGCCTCGGTCTAGCCATGAAATATGGGCGCGGTCGCGGACCGGACTAGGTGCCGGCGCGGTTGTTGAGCACCGTCTGCGCACGGCGGTTCTGCGACCAGCACGAGATGTCGTTACAGACCGCGACGGGCCGCTCCTTACCGTAAGACACGGTGCGGAGGCGAGACCCGTTGACGCCATTCTGCGCAAGATAACTGCGAACCGCGGTGGCGCGTCGCGAGCCGAGCGCGATGTTGTATTCGCGCGTGCCACGCTCGTCGGCATGGCCTTCGATCGTGATTGTGTACTGCGGGTATTGCGCCAGCCAGCGGGCCTGCTTTTGCAGCGTAGTCTGTGCTTCAGGCGTCAAGTCCGTGCTGTCGGACGAGAAGTAGACGATATCGCCGACGTTGACCTGAAAATCGCGCGACGTGCCGGGCGTGACGGGTCCGCCTTTACCAGCGTTCGGACCAAGCAGCGCGCTGTCGGCGCCTTCGCCTTCCTTGTTGGCACAAGCGGCTAAAGCCAGCGGCGCAGCGCAGACCAGGAGCGCGATGATCCCCCGATGCCGGGCGTTAGACAACCGGATTTGAGAGACGGCCATGCGTTTCGTCCTTTGGTTTGCGCCTGCCGGCGGAGGTTCTCGCGCACCCTGATTGGCTGTTACGCACGCAATTTCGCTTGTTCTGCACCACACGCGCGGAGCGAGCATCTCGATATCTGCCGACGATGCGCCCTGGCGGCAACGTCTTGATAGCGTCTAAGCCGCTCGTCGCGCGAAAATATGACGGAGCCGTGCTGTGATTTGGACATATCACTGCGAGCGCCATTCTGGGAGCCATATCGAAGCGATGTGGCACATATGCACAACGAAGGT
The DNA here is from genome assembly GCA_034408685.1 of Hyphomicrobium aestuarii. Classification (GTDB taxonomy): domain Bacteria; phylum Pseudomonadota; class Alphaproteobacteria; order Rhizobiales; family Hyphomicrobiaceae; genus JANXVY01. Next base: position 1,221 of record JAWXCP010000250.1, read on the forward strand.
GCGGTTATCAGGCGCGGTTATCAGCTGGGGCGTGAAGCGCCGGTCAAACACGACCCCGAACAAAAGAAATCGGCCTCGCAGGGGCACTGCGAGGCCGATGATAGATGAGATACTCGACGCAACGAGCGAACTATTAGCGAGCCGAATTTTCGACGGTCGGTGCACCAAGCTTCATCGGCTTGTGCTCGACTTCCTTACGGCATGCACCGAGTGCAAGTGCCGCTACGATCGCCATCATGATAGCGCTCTTCATGTCTTCTCTCCTGTGTCGAATTAGGCCGACGATTAGCGAGCAACTTGCTCGGCAACCGGCGCACCAAGCTTCATCGGCTTGTGCTCGACTTCGCGACGGCAAGCGCCGAGAGCGACTGCAACGATCATCGCCGAAACAACAACCAACCCCGTATAACCCTGCATGATGTATCTCCTGCTGCTGGATAGGCATTAGCCTGACTCTGGCTACCGGTACCGCCATTTTAGTTCAAGAACCGATGCCCCAAGTCGCTGGTTTTGCGACCCACTTGGTGCCAAAAAGACACTTAGTGTTCGGGTGTCCTCAGTTCTGCCAAATGGCGAAATCGGCCCCATGCGAAGCCGCAGGTGATGCGGCGACACGATGATCATGTCTCCACATGGATTAACGTTGAGTAAAGCGCTGTGTTGTTCCGAAGCGCTGAAAGTCTTGTGACGCGGCCGAAAGCACACGATTGGCCGAAACAGCTGCTGTAATCGCGGCGAAATGTGCCCAAAGATGAGGCAATACCGTTCGGAAACTGGGGTTTGTAAAACCAATGCCGAACATTTCATGTCGATGACGACGTCGGCCAACGGGATCAGATGTAAGCTCTTTAGTTGAGCAGCGGCGACCAGGCCGGGTCGGACGCAAACGCCGGGGTCGCAACGACCTGCTCAGCGTAACCGGTGATGTCGACCGACTTGATACGCGGACCCGCACCGGCGCCCTGACCTTCGGCGAAGAACATCAGAACGCGGCCATTGGGCGCCCACGTCGGCCCTTCGCTGTGGAACCCGCTCGAAAGGATACGCTCGCCGGTGCCGTCGGGCTTCATGACGCCGATCATGAAGCGGCCACCTTGGGTCTTTGTAAAAGCGATATAGTCGCCGCGGGGTGACCATACCGGGGTCGAGTAGCGGCCGTCGCCCTGCGGGGATATCCGGCGCAGGCCGGAGCCATCGGAATTCATGATATAAAGCTGCTGGGTGCCCTCGCGGTCGCTCTCGAACACGATCTCGCGGCCGTCGGGCGAATAACACGGCCCGGTGTCGAGCCCGTTCGTTTGCGTCAATTGACGGAATTGCCGCGAGCGCAAGTCGACCTCGTAAATCGAGGTATTGGCGCCGCTCGATACGCTCATTACGAGACGTTGGCCGTCGGGCGAATAGCGCGGTGCGAAGGTCTCGCCGGGGAAGTCGCCAACCTGCTGACGCTGTTGCGTATCCAGGTTCATGATGTAGACCCTCGGGCGTTCGCCCTGGTAGGCCATGAACGTGATTTCCTGGGCCACCGGATTGAACCGTGGTGTCAGAACGAGTTCCTTGCCTTGGGATAGCAGCCGCACGTTGGCGCCGTCCTGATCCATGATCGCCAGCCGCTTGGTGCGCTTATCCTTCGGGCCGGTCTCGTCGATGAATGCGACTCGGGTATCGAAATAGCCCTTTTCGCCGGTCAGGCGCTCATAAATGATGTCCGAGATCATATGCGCGATGCGCCGCCAGTTTTGCGGTACAGCGGCGAACCGCTGCCCGGCCTTTTGCTGGCCGTTGACGACATCCCACAGCCGGAATTCGGCAACGAGGCGACCGTCGGGACCGCGCGTGATGCGGCCAACGTTGACAGCATCGGCCTGGATCGCGCGCCAGTTGTTGAAATTGGGCGCGGCGTTCACGTCGGCTGGACGCTCGAGGAAAGACGCCGGGTCGAGCGGTTTGAACAATCCGGATCGGCCGAGGTTGGCCGCGATGACACCGGCGATATCTGCGCCGAGTTTCGGGTCGTCAGAGATGAAAACCGGGATCGCGATCGGGATCGGAGCGATTTGGCCCTGAGTGGTCGAACCGGACAACTGGGCGTGCGCGGCGCGCGGGCCGAGGATCGCAGTCGCGGCAACTGCAAGGCAAGCAGCTGGTAACAGGAACGCTAGGAAACGATAGCTGATCATAGAGCGTGTCTCAAAGCGATGGTGGACGAGGGGCATAGCCCGAAACGTGCGGCAATCGTGTGTCATTGGACCATTTTCGACGGATCGAAGGCCCAATCGGTAATCACCCGCCAATTGGCATACTTGTCAGGTGGCAATTGGAACGGAACGCAGGTTTTGACAGCGCGAATTGCAGCCTCGGTCGCGACCTGGACCAGCGCGCCTTCACCGGCTCGCACGACGCGCGGCTCGCCGTCGAGCGTTCCGTCTGGCTTGAGGTTCCAGCCGAGCGTCACGACCGGCACCGACGTGCCGCCGCCACCCGCTGGCAGGCGCCAGCAGCGGGCGAGTTGAGCGTTGAGCAGGCCGCGCAGCATATCGGCTTCGCGCGCCGACAATACCGTGTCGCGGCCATCGCGGGTGCCAGCGGACGGGCCGGTATTGGTGGCCGTCTGACTGTCGCCCTGGGGCCGCGCACCGGTCGGCTTGTTGGATTTGTCGAGTAACGCTCGAGGGTCGTCGGGCGACGCATCGATCGCTTTCGCCAGCTTGTCGAGGTCGAACTTGCGCTTTTCGGCTTCTTTGGCTTTGGCCTCGGCGAGCTTTTTCTTTTTAAGTTCCTCGGCCTTCCGCTTGGCCTCGGCCTCCTTGCGCTTGCGCTCGGCCTCGGCTTTGGCACGCGCTTCGGCTGCCTTTCGCTCGGCTTCCTCCTTAGCCTTTAGCGCGGCGATTTCCTCCGGCGTCGGGCCGGGAGCGGGTTCCGGGGGAGTCGGCTCTGGCGGTGGCGGCTCGGCGAGCTTTTCTGCGATCGGGTCGGGCTTTGGCGGGTCGGGCTTTGGCGGGTC
>JAWXCP010000251.1:0-16997 GCA_034408685.1 Hyphomicrobium aestuarii
CATCTCATCGGAGCGGGCGCTCAACACGGTGGCCAGCGCGGCCGTGTAGTTTTCCAGAACGTCTTGCATCTGGTCGGATCGTTCAGACAGCGTTGTCGCGATTTTGCCGGCCGACGCGTCGAGCGTTTTGTCGAAGGTCTCCTGGTGGGTGAGGAGCGCGACCTCGATCCGCGAACTCGACGTGTCGAGCACCCTCTGGAGGTGGGTCGTCCGCGAGCCGAGCGTGGTTTCGAGTTGCCCAGCGCTTTGTGTAATGGCAGTTTCAAGGCTGTTCAGGTTGCTGCCAGCAGCCGTGATGATGTCGCCAAGTTTTAGCTGCTGGTCGGCGAGCTTGTCGATCAGCGCGGGCACTTCGGAGCCCAGCGTGCGCAGGGTCACGGCCACCCGCTCGGACGTGTTGAGCAGGGCATGGCGTTCGCCCGATAATTCCTGGATCAGCCCGCGGATACGGCGTTCGTTTTCATCGTATGAGCGTTCGAGCGTCATGACCTCGCTGTTGACGAGCGCTTCGAGCTCTCCGGCGCGCCCCAACGCTCGCGAGACGGCGTCGTTCATGAAGGCGACTTGCCGCCGTACGTTCTGGCCCAGTGACGCGATCGACTGCTCGGCCATGCGATCGGGTTCGGCGAGGCGGACGGCAACCTCGGTCATCGTCGAAGAGCGCAGGCGCAATTCCTCTGAGCGCCAGGCCAGCAGTGCCAAGAACCAGACGATGCCGATCGGCATCGTGATAACGGCAAATGTCGTGAGCGCCTGGGGCGAGATCAGCAGCGCGACGACCGAAATTCCCTTGGCAAGTTCGGTCGAGAAATGGATACCGCCAATGCCAACGCCGATGAGCGCCCAGATGACGGAGAAAATAGCCGCGAATTGATAGGGCAGGTTGGACGGCTTTTGCTCGAGAGCGAAAATGAGGCCGCCGATGGTCGGTGCGTCGTCGTTGGCGGCAAAACGCGTGCGGGCGGCTGGCCCCGAGGGGCGCCGGCGGGCACTCCGCCGCGGTTGCTCGTCTATTCCGTTTGGCCCGTCGCCAGGGTCGGCGGCAGGATCGGCGGTCTGTGCACCAGGAAGAGGCGGAGGAGCGACGCTGGCCCCTGCGTCGGCTCCATCGCCGAAATCGAGGGTTACCGGGGTCCCGTCCATCGGCAACGCTGGCGGATGTAGCCCACCGCTCGACGGTGTTGCCACCTTCGCCGTGAAAGCCGCCAGTACGTTGATATCGACCTGCTCTTTGGCCATGGACCCTGCGAACGAGAGGCGAATCGATGCCTGCTTACCGTCTTATAGCAAACCAAGCCTAGCCCAGTGAACCGCTCTGGCCCACAGGAAAATCCACGTTGTCACCGGGTTCAGCAGCCCCCGGGTTCGGGGCCCAAGCGCGCCGGATGATCAAGCATGTTGCCAGGCCAAGACTCGGACCGACACCAGATTGCGGGTCGGACGGCTAGACGCGGTTTGGGGCGAAACCAAGAACATCGACCGCCCACAGCGGCAGTGTTGGCACGATTGAGTTTCCATCGTGGAAAGGGAAGTTAAGCTCTCGGCAAACTGTTTGGGCCTACGTTACGCCCCGACCTCGTTCCTGCGCGCGGAGACAGCCATTGGCCATCGGTGACGACATCCCCGTCTCGATGGCGAGCGCACCAGCCGCGAACGCCGATCGCGTGATCTTCAATGTCAAATTCTTCCGGACGTTCACGCTCGGCGACGGTGTTCTGGAAACAGAAATCATCGGACTGTTCTTGGCCGACCTGCCGGTCGTGAAGGCTCGGATCATGGCCGCGCTCGAGACCGACGACTGGCTCGATGCGGTGCATCGGCTGCGCGGATCGGCACTTGGCATCGGGGCGGAGCGCCTCGCAGATGTGGCGCGGTCAGCGGAAGGTCTCGGTATCGATGAGGATGCCGACCGGCTTCGGGCTCTGGCCGATTTGTGTGATAAAATTGGTGCGCTCGTGAGCGAGCTGTCTTCCCGCGGTTTCGTGGCCGCAGCTTAATCCATTGATCGCAGTTGCCTGGCTGCGTCTCCTGGCTGCGTCTCCTGGCTGCGTCTCGACGCGCGTGGACGAAACGGGTGCGGAGCGCTAAATGCGACACGGTTGAGCGCTATGGTCCGCCAAACGCTGTCGGCGAGGCCGCGCAATCGCCACAACCGGATTTCCTGCCGGCAATCATATTTGCAGGCATCATACAACCCCGCCATCTGCACCGGAGCCGCCCACGTCCATGGCCAAGATCACCTTTATTCAACCTGACGGTTCAAGCCAAACCGTCGACGCCAAGTCTGGCATGACGGTCATGGAGGCCGCGCGGCTTGCCAGCATCCCGGGGATCGAGGCAGAATGTGGCGGCGCGTGTGCGTGTGCAACCTGTCACGTTTATGTCGATGCTGGCTGGGTCGCTAAGGCTGGCAAATCCGCGGCAATGGAAGAAGACATGCTCGACTTTGCGTTCGACGTGCGCCCCGAGAGCCGTCTCTCGTGCCAGATCAAGGTGACGGGTGCTCTCGACGGGTTGATCTTGACCGTACCGACAAAGCAATTCTGAGCCAGTCAGGGCCCGCGTGCGTTTGCACACCATACGCCGTCGTCCACAGGAGCGCTCGCACAGTGAGCGAATAACGCATGCCGCTTGATACGCCCGAAACGACGCTCGATGCGGGATTTGTCGAAACCGATTGCGTCGTGATCGGTGCTGGGCCCGTAGGCCTGTTTGCCGTGTTCGAACTCGGCCTTGTCGACATCAAAGTTCACGTGGTCGACATTCTCGATAAGGTCGGCGGCCAATGCGCCGAACTCTACCCCGAGAAGCCGATCTACGACATTCCAGCCCTGCCCGTCGTTACAGGGCAGGAACTGACCAACCGGTTGATGGAGCAGATCAAGCCGTTCGGCGCCGAGTTCCATCTGGGCGAGCGGATCGACGCCCTTTCGCGCGAGGCCGACGGGCGCTTTCGCGTCGAGACCGATGGCGGGAAGGTGTTCCTGGCCAAGGTCGTCGTGGTCGCAGCTGGCGGTGGATCGTTCACGCCGAAGCGGCCGCCGTTGCAGGGCATCGAGGCGTACGAGGGCACGTCGGTATTCTATGCGGTGCGCAAAATCGAAACGTTCCGCGATCGCGACGTGCTGATCGTCGGCGGCGGCGACAGCGCGCTGGATTGGACGCTGAACCTGCAACCGGTGGCAAAAAGCGTAACGCTGCTGCATCGGCGCGACGAGTTCCGTGCCGCGCCGCACACCGTGCAGCAGATGCGGGACTTGGTCGAAGCCGGCAAGGTCCAGCTGCGGATTGGCCAAGTGACGGCCCTCAACGGGGCCGACGGAGCGCTATCGTCGGTGACGATCTCGACGGCAGCCGCTCCAGAGACGCTACCGATCGATCGCATGCTGCCGTTCTTCGGGTTGACCATGAAGCTTGGCCCAGTGGCGAACTGGGGGCTCAATCTCGAGCAGAATTTGATCGCGGTCGATACGGCGAAGTTCGAAACGAGCGAGCCGGGCATATTCGCGATCGGCGACATCAACACCTATCCGGGCAAGCTCAAGCTGATCCTATCGGGCTTCCATGAGGCGGCGCTGATGGCGCAGGCGGCCCATAAAATCGTATACCCCGGCAAAAAGCTGATGTTTCAGTACACCACGTCATCGAGCGGCCTGCAAAAGAAGCTCGGCGTCCACGGTTGAGTGCCGCATCGGTCGACGGTAGTCAGTGAAGGAAGCCGTCGCCAGACGCTGTCGGGACAATGACATTCGAGAGCCCGGAACCCACAATCCAGAACCAAGTGGCCGCACCGTTACGAATTCTTAGCGTTTATCCGTTAACCACTTCGAGTAAACGTCAATCAGGAGTTCCCGTCATGAGTTCACACCGATCGCGGATTGCACGTTCTTGTGTTGCACTGTGGGCGCTACTCGTCGCCATGGCCATCGGTCCGGCTCCCGCAGTGGCCGATCACCGCGTTTCAAGCGCGCCGCACGGTGCGTCCCACGAGCGGGTTGTCCGCCACTGGGGCTATTATCCGCGCTATCACCACGTCTATCACACGAACAACGCAACTGATCCGTACGCCTACAGGTACGTGCCGAACGGCTATTACCCCTATTACAACTCGGGCTATTGGCGTTCGCGCCACCTCGTCGGATCGAACCGCGCCCACTTCAAACACCCGGTTTACTACAAAGCCTGGGGCGCCACGCCCAAACGCTACAAGCATTACCGCTGGCACGAGAAACACCATGGTCGACACGACCACGCGCACTGGTGAGAAAAAGTGAGCCGATAATGCTCGGTTGTTGCGGGCATTGCCGTGTTCAGGCCGTATTCATTCGATTTCTCTAGTGTCTGTGGAGATGCCCGCTTCGTCGACCGTCTTTGACGTTGCGCGAATGGGCTCACCAATCACGATTTGCCATCGCACCGCCTGACTTTGGAGAGACGTTGATGATGAAGACCCTGACGACCATGACATTGGCCGCAGCAACCTTCTTTGGCGCGACCGTCATGACGATCGAAGACGCCGAGGCGCGGCGCGGCCGCAACATTGGCATCGGCATTGCTGCTGGCATTATCGGCCTCGGCATCCTAGGTGCCGCCGCCAATGCACGCGATCGCGGCTATGAGCGCAGTGGTGGCTGCTACCCGGGTCCGGAGCGGTGCAGCTGGAAAAATCGCCACTGCTTCGAGAACCGCTATGGCGATTACGTTTGCCGCGGCGGTCGCTATACCTGCCATCGCGAGACCATCTGCGATTAAGCTGGGCGACGGTTAGGCTCATGCAACTTATTCGGGCGGTGCAGGTGACTGCGCCGCCATTTTTGTTTCACGTCGCTGAGCGCCGCCTCATAGCGGCTAGGTGGAGCGAGATCGCCGCTGCGTTCGACACGTTGAGGCTGTCGATCTTGCCCCCGGTCGCGATACGAACGACCGCGTCAGCGCCCTCCCGCGTGGACTGGCGCAGTCCACGCCCTTCGGCGCCGAGGACCAGGGCGACGCCGCTGTCGAACGGTTCGTCGTCGAGCAGGCCGCCCCCGTCGCCGTCCAGCGCGACGATCCGCAATCCGTACTCTTTGAGTTCAGCCAGCGCTCGGGCAAGGTTCTGAACGAGAGCGACATCGACCAATTCGAGCGCACCCGACGCTGCTTTCGCAAGCGTTCCGTTGAGTGGGGGGCTGTGGCGGCGGGTCATGACCACGCCCGTCGCGCCAAAGACGGCAGCCGAACGGAGGACCGCACCGACGTTGTGCGGGTCGGTCACCTGATCGAGCACGATCAACGGTAACCGTTGACGGATCGCGGCCTCGGCGAGGGCCTCCAACTCGGGCTCTGGAAGCGCGTCGGCTTCGACCATGATGCCTTGGTGAACGGTGTCGGAGCCGAGTAATTTGTCGAGGTCGCGTGGTGTCGTCGGCTCGACCGTAATGCCGCGGGCCGTGAGGACTGCCTCCAATTTTCGTGCGGCATTGTCGGTGGCCGTGACACGGGTGATCCGGCGCTGCGGGTTGGATAGTGCCGCCTCGACGGGGTGGAGGCCGTAAAGCCGTATGATCCCATCATTCATATCAACGGTCGCGGTGCGGTGCGGGCGCGGTTTCCAACCGCTAGCTGGCCGTTCGCGGCGGTCCTTCCGCCACGGGGCGTCGCGTTGGGTGTTCCACCGATCTTCGCCGTGAGCGTTCGATCTGGCATCCGTCTGAGCATCGGCATTGCGGGGCCAACGCGGGTTGCTGCGGTCTTTGGGGCTGGATCCACCGGGGGGCTGCTCGGGCGGCGTCATGGTGTGGCTTTCACAGGATCTAATCGGCTTAGTTCGCGGGTCAGGTGCACACGCCGAAAGGTGGTAGGGGCCGAGTTGCGGTTCGCGGACGAGCCCGCTAGCCGAAGAGCAACGCGTTGACCAACTGTGCGCATTCCTCTTCGAGCAGCGCGATTGCTTCGGCGAGCTTGCGTCATCGGATTGGAGTTGGTAGCACCAACGCTTGGCCGGGTCACCCCAGCCGCGGGCGATGGGGAATCGTCTAATGGTAGGACTGCAGACTCTGACTCTGCCTGTCTAGGTTCGAATCCTAGTTCCCCAGCCATCCCGGAACAAAACTGCGAATCGCTTTCCGGGCGATGCCTGCGGGCTTCGCTTCGCCGGTAACAAGCTGTTCCAGAACGTCTTTCCGGCCGCAAATGCGGATCTCACCGATCGTCGACTTCGATCCGGTCGATAGTGGCGCCAAGATAGGCTTTGCGGAATTGCACGTCGCGCGACGTGACATGCTCGCGCAACGTTGCGCTGAACCGTTCGATGAGGTCAGGCGTCAATCTGATGCCGTCGCGAGCCGAGGTTTTGAGCCGGGTCAGGGCTGCTCGGGTTCGCAACGTCATGCCGCCGCCGCAGGTCCCGCACACCGCCAGCCCCGTCAGCAGAATGGGGCTTGTTCGGGTGGAGCGCACCGGCCGTCCTGAAAGGCCATAAAGTTCAGTTGCCCAGTTGCTTGTCGATGGACTGCTTGGCTTTTTCGACGCCAATATTGATTTGCTCGACGGCTTGATCGGTCAGCTTGCGGGCACCCTTGATGAGAGCGGCAATCCGGGTTTCCTGCGGCAGCAGTTTCTCAGCCGGGATCGTCTTCACTTTCTCGATCATGTCTTTGTGGTCGACGCGCGCATTGCCTTCCGGCAACGCATCCGGGGCACCAGTGAAGATGGCAACCGGCGTGCACGCTGTCGCCACTTCCTTGCCCTTGCTAATGAGACCGGCCGACTTCAGGGCGAAAGATTGCACCTGATAAACCGGCTCGTCGCCAATTCGCATGCGTAGTATTTCGCGGCTGGCTACAGGAATGATCGTCAGCTTCTTGTCATTGATCAGCTTGATATTCGCATTCTCAGGATCAGCGAACTGCACGAAGAAGCCAACAGCGCCGGCACTCGAATTTGCAACCTCGTTGATCACGGCCGTCGCATCCGCGACATTCTTGATGTTCGCCTTTGGTACTTTTCCCAGACCCTCCGGATCGGCCGCTTGCAAGAAAGCGAAGCTTGCGGCTGCACCGGAACCCTCTGGAGGCAGTACGAAGGGAATGCGGCGGGCGAAGCCGAGCACGTCCCCATAGCCGGTGAGCCTTTCGTTCCTGGTCACCATCCACAGCCCTTCGCAGGCAATATCGCGGCGAATAAGAGCCAGCTTCTTGAACTCCTCTGGCCGTGCCATCTGCTCACGGGCGAAGACGTCGAGCTGGGCGAAGCCGATCTGCGAAGGCGTTGCCAGCACGCGCGCAATGTTGTCGAGGGTGCCTTTAGACGGCGTGCACGCATAGCCCTGAAAATAGGCTTCGGCAAGAACGCCAGGGATCGGCGGGCAGAACAGAGAGTTATATGCCCCCTTCTCGCCACCTGTATTGATCGCCTTTGGGCTGCCGGCATCGGCCGCAAGGGCTGCCGTGCCAGTTAGGCCTAGGCACAATGCAAGGACGAGTCGCGTAATCATTTCAGTCTCCCTAAGCAATCCACATCATCGCGTAACATTGGGAGGAGGTGGCGCTCGTGCAAGGGTCACATAGCCTTGGTGCTGAAGCACCATTTCCTCAGCGTCGTCAGTGCCGACCTGAAAGTTTGTCGCTGTGGCATCCCGAACGTGGATTTCGTGAAAGAGTACAAGCAACGGGCACGCCAAATCGTCAGCACCCCCTATGGTTCGGAGCTGGCGGACGATTTCATCGTCAAGGCTCTGGCCTTGACGGCGGCAAGGTTGCCATGTTGCTCAATCTGGCTTCGTTGGCACACGCAAGCCGGACAGCGTTCTGGCGACACACGCCGCACGCCCGCACATTCGCTTCAGCCGAAATATTGCGAGCGACTAAAGACATGTAAGATCCCTTTACCGCCTAACGCGGCAGGGCTCGGGTCGACATTGCGCGTTACTGTGGTTGTGCCAGCCGTCCTCTTCGCTGAAGCGACAATCGTAGTGGCAGCCGCCGCCGTGTCGACCTCGAGAATCGCCGCCTCGCCGGACTTCGTAGCCGCGACGATTGTCGTAACGCGACTCGTCGTCTCGATCACGGCGAGCCGGTTCCGGGCGGCACTCGGAATTCGAATGGTTGTGCCAACCAAGGCCTGGGCTATACCGATCATCGTGGTGGCAGCCTTGGTGAATTTTTTGAACGGCGTTGAGCTTCGAATTGCCCAGGTCGTTGATCACGGTCAGCGGCGTTGCCACGGCGGCACCGGAGATCAAAACGGCCGCTGTAAAGATGACTATAATCGTCGGTATTAACTTCAAGGGTCTCACTGTGGTCCATCTCCGAAACATTCAGTTGAGCCGCGAGCCGTGCCCACGGTATGAACTTGTTCCTCGGTACCCGATAACGTACTCAACTTGAATGCTTGCTGAACATACGGTCGCATCTTGAAAAAGCGCGATAGCAGGCATCAAGCGGCGTACTGTGCGGCAAATTAGTGGGGGCCAAGTGTATTATTGGACGGGCAATGCCGCGAAAGCCAGGATTATGGCGTTGGTTTTGGCCGATCCGCGACCGAAACTGGTGGTGTTTGACTACGGTGCCGGGCGCGGCGGTGACTGGCCAGTCATACTTGAGAAACATCCTCATATTGAGTTGGTCTGCTACGAACCCGACGCTGGGTCGGCCGCAGTTTTGCGCGACCGTTTGAAATCCACCCCTGCGCGGGTTCTGTCGGACGACGAGCTTGCGAGCGACACCGTTTCGGCCGATTGCATCGTCAGCTTCTCGGTGCTTGAACACGTATGCGACAAGCTGGCCTACATGCGTCATGCTCAACGACATCTGGCGGTCGACGGCACGTTCTATCTCAACTATGACGACGGCCATTTTCGAACGGCGCTCGACCTCGACGAGTTTCGCGGCTGGGGGGCTAATCTCGCTGTGGCACTCCAGAATCGCTTGGCTGCCCTCTGGCCGCACGTCAACCGGACGGATCGTTACCAGGCCCGTATTTCATCCGCCGTCATGAGGGACCTCGTGCAGGCGTCGGGGTTCGTTGTGGCGGATGACAGGTATGAGAACTTGACGGCATTTAAGAATTTGGCGAAGACCATTGAGCATGCACGGCAACAAGAATTTACGCGGTTCTGGCTAAGCGTCGAAGATGATTTAAACAACAAATTCCGCACGAATGGCGACGATCGCATGGGCGACACCGTCAACTTGTGGCGCGAGATGGCGTCACGATCCCTCGCGCTGCGACATGCATAACCCGGCAAGTGACGCACCGTCGGGCCCAGATGTTACTTTTAGTATCGCCCCCCGCTCTCGACTACGCATTCTGGTCATCAACTTCACACTCGATCGGCAAAGCCCTGTCCTCGCATGGCAATCCCGCCTAGTAACGGAATTGAGCCAGCGGGTCGAGGCTATCCATGTTTTCACTGAATGGCTCGGTGACTTCGAGGTGCCGGACCGGGTTTCGCTGACCGCCATGCCGCATCGGCCCCTGGGTGTTCCGCGCACCCTCGGTGCCGCATGGCTGATGCTACCGAGCCTGATCGCATCCATCGAGCGCTTTCGTCCGGACGCCTGCTTCGTCCACATGGCGCACGAGTGGTGCTATCGGATTGGCCCTTACTTGAAGGTACGCGGTATCCCGCTTCTGCTCTGGTACGCGCACGGCTCGGTACCGTGGAGGCTGCAACTCTCGACTAGGATCGCATCACGCATTGTGACGTCGACACCCGAAGGCTTTCGTATCGCGACACCCAAAAAGCGCGTCATTGGACAGGCCATCGATACCGGACTGTTCGTCATTCCGTCCGACCGCAGAATTCAGCCGGAGATCGTCACGGTCGGACGCGTGTCGCGGCGCAAACGCACCATGCTGCTGGTCGAGGCGATGGCACTGCTCGTCGGACGTCCAGGGCTATGTGGCGCACGCCTCGTCATCGCAGGCCCTCAGCTGACGCTGGACGATGACGTGTACCGCCGCGAGATCGATGCACGCATCGAGGAACTGGGTCTCGATCGAAACGTCCAAGTGACCGGGCCTATGCAGCAACCTGAAACGGCGCGGCTCTACCGGACAGCGGCGCTGCACGTTAACGTCAGTGCAACTGGCAGCATGGACAAGACGGTGATGGAAGCGCTGGCCTGCGGCTGTCCGGTGCTAACCAGCAACGAGGCCTTTGCAACCGATCTAGTTAGCTTTCCCGAGATGCTGCTTTCCGATCCGACGCCTGCGGCACTTGCCGACCGGATCGCAGCCTGGCTTGGTGGCGAGCACGGCATCGAGCCCCAACGCCTGCGCGATCTGGTTATCGGTCGACACGATCTTGAGGGCTACACCCGCAAGATCGTCTGCGAGTTGGAAGATCTGGTACGCGAGAGGCGAGGACCGCGTGACCCGCGTGTCGTGAAGCCATGAGCGCGGAGCGGGTTCGGGCGCAATTGCACAAGCTCGCCTCCCACCCCGTGACGTTCCTGCTCGCCATCAACGTGGCTTGCGCCGCGCTGGGCCTCGTGCAATTTGCCTACACCTTGACGATCCTGAAGCCGGCAGACTTCGCGTTGATTGGCGTGCTGGCGGCCATCGGCGGCGTCGTGACGGGCCTGCTGGACGTGAAGCTCGCGGATTTGACGACGAGCCTCTACTATGCGGCACCTAAAGAGAATTCACGGCGACGCGCCGACATTCTTTCCTCAAGCCTCGCCTTGCATCTGGCAGCCGGTGTGGTCGTCGCACTTCTGGTTATGGCCGTTTCGGCGATCGTGGCGCCGCGACTTCTGGAGCAGGGCGCGGACCCCTGGTTCGTCGCGGCGATGGCTCTCCGCATGGCCGTCGTATTCCCGAACGCCGCGCTGACGACATTCCTGCGTCTCGTCGGAGATTTCGCGATCTCCGGCTGGTTGCGCCTGGCAACCCAGATAGCCGTGACGCTCATCACGCTGGCATGTCTTGTGGCCAGTCCGGATCTCGGCGGATTTTTTGCCGGCGTGGCGCTCGCCGGGGCCGTCTCGATCGGGTTGGCGATGGTAGTTGCGGCACGCGTGGTAAGTGGCGCGCTCGCTCATTCCATCCTGACGGTACCCCCGGGTGCCATGGTGCGCCAGATTCTCACCGAAGGTCGTTTTCTGGTCGGCGCGTCGCTGGTTGGGCTTTCGAAAATGCTCAGCCGCTCGGCCGACACGTTGCTGGTCGCGGCCCTCACGAACGACACGGTCACCGGCTACTATCGCGTCGCGCGTCAAGCGTACGACACAATGGCGGGATTGTCCGATGCCGTGCATCAATTCTACACGCCGACCATCGTCGACTGTATCAAACGGGAACAGTGGGGCGAGTTTCGCCGCCATCGCTGGCGTTTGATGGCCATAGGGACGGCGGCGGCGATCGGCACCGTGCTAGCTTCGTGGTTCGTATTGCGCCCTCTCGCGGCGGCGCACTACCCGCACTACGCTCCCACGCTGCCCGCCTTCGAGGTGTTCTCGGGGTTGCTCGTGGTCACGCTCGGCATTCACGGTTGGCTGTGGCCGTCACTCGTTGCGGCCGACACTTTGAAACGTTTCGGCCTTCTCGGTATCCTGGGCGCGTTGTCGCAGCTCGCAGCAATCGGACTTCTCGTTCAATTCACGATCCTCGATGCCACCACTGCCGCCATGACGGCGTGGATTATGGCGATGGTAAACTATGGCCCTTTCCTGACGGAGCGGTTGGGACAAAGGTTGCGGTCGTCGTCTTGAACCGCCAGTTCGAACCTCACAACTTGGTTCCGGAGATATAATAGCCGAGCGGATAATCATCATCCGCCATACCTTTTGCGACCAGATCAACCCATAATGGTAAACGGCGCAGGAACCGCAAGCGGCTAAACTCGAGAAACGAATTGGCGGTGGTCATACGTCCCCACATTATTGGCTCGATCCGCGATTGACTAGGGGGAATTCCAAAGTCTGCAAGCGCGATTTCCCACCAGTGCGCCGTATGGCGGTGGTAGTCGGAAGGTGAAGCATGCACGCGATAAAGAAACGGCACGATGATGTGGATCGCGCCACCCGGTTTGAGCACACGCACAAGTTCGCCCAACGCAAACTCGTCACGCCGCACGTGTTCGAGCGTATTGAAAGAAATGATGGTGTCGTAGAAGTCGTTGGCGATCGGAAATGGCGTATTGGCATCGTGCAGCATGGTTGGTTCGACAGCCGGGTCAATATTGAGGCTGTCGATTTTGCCGCCGCGGTCGGCGAGTCGGTGCACGTATTCCGCCTTGGCGCCACCGCCGAAGTCGAGTACGCGACCATTCAGCTCGATCGTTGGAATGATCTCATGTTCGAGCGCCCTGAGGTATGAGTATCGCGGATTTGCGAACGTCATCAATCGCGCACGCGAGGGTGGCCGTGGAGTAACGATCATATGTGATGTTCCGGTGTCCTTCCCGTCGACCGCTGGCCGGTCAGTCGAGGTAAAACGGCAGGTTGGCCGGAGGGCGCTGCCGTGTTGCAAGAATGAGCGGCTTGGCGGATCTGCGGCCCGGTATCATATAGAGGTTGCCGTAGCATTCTCTCAGCGCCCTGACAACTCGCGGTGAATTGCAACGATCGGGATGCAACTCGACCACCAGGGTACGGATGCGCAACAGCTCGGCCTGGCTGTCCGCCAGAACGGCTTCCTCCGCGCCTTCGATGTCAATTTTGGCGACATCAATCTCCCCGCCGCAAGTCCGCAATATGCTAGCCAGTGATCGAGCCGGCACGGTTTCGTCCCCGTCGGCGGCGACTTGGCCAGCCGTGCTCGACAAACCGTTCGCGAACGAGATGCTGCCGTCTTCGCGCCAAGCTGCGGCACGGTTGATATCCCATTGGCACTGCGGATTGGCGCGCCGCGTCTTCGACAGCACATCGAATGTTGCCGCCGACGGCTCAAATGAATGCACGCGTGCGGTCGGTGCGATCGAAAACACGAACAGTGAGAAGGTGCCGATGTTAGCTCCCAGATCCAGAACGACCGGGCTGGGCTGCGCGACGAGATAGTCAGCCAGCGCCCCATACTCGTTTTCTATCAGCACTTCCTGAAGAGCTGGCCAATCGAGGCCGCGAGCCCAGATTTGAAAGCCGTGCCACGATAACGCCACCGGCTTGGCGCGATGAAACAGAAAATGAGCTGCATAGTTCGCCGAGCGGTCCGGGCGCCGCGTCGCGCGCGTTAGGCCGACGGTGATCGATGCTGCCGACCTTGCAGCCACGACAGCGCGCTTCGCAGTAATCATGCGCGGGAACTCCTCGCTTGGAATAAGAAACGACCCGTTCTCATTAGGCCCTAGCGATAACGACCGCTTTTTGTTCATTCGGTGTTTCAGGAAGGTCGACTATCCTGCCCACGATTTTGTGGCTGGGGGGCAGCACCTCGTCGAGGTAGCCGATGAGGCCGTTGAAGCTGGCACCGAAGACATCGAGTTCGTCCACGTGACGCGGGGTGTGCAATTCGGTATGCTCGAGCACGAGGATACCGTTTGGTGAGAGGCAACTCACCCATGTCTTGAAGGCCCGTTCCGGTTCCAGGGCGTGATCCCAAGAGTTGGAGTAGATCACGTCCCAGGCTGCGGTCCACTCCGGCTTCATGTCGTGGAAATCCCATTCGACGGTATCTGGAAAGCGAGCGGCGCCCTCGCCGATCTCCGTTCCAAGAACGCGCGCGCCGGGTACAGCTGCCTTGAAGAATTTCTGCTCCGAGCCGTTGCGCGTCCCGTGGCACAGGATCGAACAGACTGAGCCGCGCCGCTCCGCAAAGCGCGCAATATGCTCGATATTCCGCTGCCTCACGAACACGACGTCGATCTTTCGTCGAAAGCCCTCGTTCTGAATGGTGCGGTACGTCGTGTAGTCGATGCCGTGAGCCTGCTTGATCGGCGGATCGACCATCCCGCGGAGCCGGTCGACGGTTCGCTTCAAAATGCGCTTGATCACGGCGGAACCTCCACACTATTTCGCGTTCGCCACGATCGGGATCGCGCCGGGGATAAATGCCTCCGTTGGCACCGCGATCGAGCGCCAAGGGGGATGCGTTTTCTGTCGGGCAAGTGGCTGTGCTCGCGACGCGTTAGCACATACTGAAGAGCAGTCCAATCCTGTCCTCGGGCATGTCCTCGATCCTTCAGCCGAAGGCCGCGGCACAAGTGTTCAACGGGTCGTTCACGCTGCGCGAGGTGCTAACGGGCGAAAACTTGGTGATATCGACCCGCCCTGTGACCCGCCCGAGTCACGCTGCCGAGACCAAGATGGGTTGCGCAGTCTACAGCGAAGTGGTGATCACGTTCCGCCTTTGCGGACGGATCTCGACATGGCGGCAGCAGCGCCAAAAGTCGCTTCCAGAGACAACCCATGACGGCAAATTTCAACGGTTACCGCTACCCAAACAAGCGGCAATGACCCAGGCAAGGCCCAATTGATCGTCTGCCCGATTGCAACGAGAAGGATGAGCCAAACTGCGGCTGCCATAATGAGTGGTCGGTCCGTATTCTCAGAGTCCGTCCTGAATTAATCGATTCTATTTCAACGCCCTTGCGACGCGGCGCGCCATGAGGCGGATCATGGCGAGGATGACGAACGCGGCGTGACTGCGGGTCAGGTTCTCGAAGTCCTTGGCAAGCCTTCGGCAGCGGCCGAGCCAGCCGAACGTCCGCTCGACGATCCAATTTTTCGGCAGCGGCTTGAAGCCTTTGGCCGCGTCGGAGCGCTTCACGATATCAAGCGCAATGTAGGCGTCCGTCCGCACGGCCTTAACCGTTGCCGCGCCCTGATAACCGCACTCTAACAAGTCGACGGCGCTCGATTAACGTTCACCATCGGCTGGTTTTGGATGTCGCAAGTGTACTTAGACTGCTTCTGGAAAAGCGGGAACCGGTTTTCCGAAAAGAAGCACGACAAACCAATAAGTTAGAGCCCTTCCGCGATTGCATTTAAAGCGGAAGGCCTGCTAGGCGACCGACTTCGTGATCCATGCCTCGAGCTGGGCTTTCTGGACCATCGCACCGGTGTGCTGGGCGGCAACTTCGCCGCCTTTGAACAGCAGAAGCGTCGGCATCGCCATGATGCGATACTTGGCCGTCGTGCCGGGGTTCTGGTCGACGTCGAGCTTCACGACCTTGACTTTGCCGGCCATTTCGGTCGCCACGATATCGAGTGCTGGCGCCATCGCCTTGCACGGGCCGCACCATTCGGCAAAGAAATCAACCAACACGGGTTCGGCTGATTTCAGCACTTCGGCATCGAACGTCGCGTCGGAAACTGTCTTAGTCATCGGTAGTCTCTCCTTGTTGTGAGGCTTGAGGGCAGACGCGTCCGATGTCGGGGCAAGTTCGCGAGAGTCCGGCAGCCGAAGCTATGTACACGCAATCAGCTAGTTAAGAAGGCAACCCATCGAGGTCAAGCGGACGGGTGGCGAGTTCGAACAGTCGCGCCGCATAGGTGTCGAGGATCGATGTCGGGATTTCCATCAACCGGGCCGTCTGTGTCCACAGCAGAGCCGCGCGAATATCGCGGCCAGGAAAGATTTTAGCAAGCGCCACACGGTAAGCGGCTAGCTGCACGAGGTAGGCCTCCTCGACATCTTCGACGCGGGTCGGAGCAACCCGGTTGGTCTTGTAGTCGACGATCAGGACGCGGTGCGCGTCGATCGCCAGCCGGTCGATCTGACCGTTGAGCATCAGCGGCGGGCTACGACCGGTCGGATCGGCGATCTCGGCGATGATCGGGACCTCGGCGCGGCTGCCCCGCTCGAACAGCGGCGCGAAAACCGGATCGCTGAGGACAGCAATTGTTTCGCGTGTGATGTCGCGACGGGCGCTGACAGGTAATGCTGCCCCGCGCAGATCGAGGAAGCCGTCGGCTGTTACGGGCCATGTCTGGCGCGGTAGGGATGGCAGATGCTGCAGCAACGCGTGGGTCAGCGTGCCGCGCAACAATCGCGTGTCGACGCCTGAATTGGGAGCACCGATCGGTGCGATCCCAGTTGGCGGCGTTTCTTCGCGGGATTGGCGACGGATCTGTGCCTCCAGCTCCGGCGTGTGGGCGGCTGGCTCGCCCGTAGTGTCGTGATCGTAAGGTGCGAGCCGCGACGGCGCAAACGGGATCACGGGCCGCACCTCGCGCGGGGCTGGCGCGAAGAGCCACGCTGGCCGCCGGGCGGCGATCACGTCGTCGCTGACCGAACGCTTCGGCGCGGTCGGCGGCTCGGTCTGCGCGGCCGAGATGCGCCGCACGGACTGTGTCTCGCCCGATCCAGCGGCTGTTACGCAGACCGTCTCGACGCGCGCCGCGATCGCGGGCGAGGTGAGTGCAGCCGTGATTGTCTGGTACCAGCAGTCGTCGGGCAGCTTTTTTGCACCTCGGGCTCCCGCGATGTAGAGGCGGTCGCGCGGACGCGTCATGGCCACGTACAACAGGCGGTTGGCTTCCTCCGTCTCCGCGGCCTTGACGTCGGCTTTGGCCCGTTCGATCGCGGGGAGACCCTTGGCGCCAGCGACCGGCCAAACCGCGATCATCGGCGCACCGTCCGGCAACTGCATGGGTGACAACGGGATCAGCCGGGCCCCACGGCCGTTCGCGCCGTTGGAGCACGTATCGGGCAAAAACACGATCGGTGCTTCGAGACCCTTGGCGCCATGCACGGTCAGCACGCGAACCTCGTCGCGCCCCTGCTCCATGTCGCGCTTGATCGTCCGTTCGTCCTCGCGCAGCCAGCCGAGGAATCCGGTCAGCGATGGCGGCGCCTGATCGTCGAAGCGGACCGCGAGGTTCATGAACTCATCGAGCGGGTCGGCGGCCTCCGGGCCAAGCCGGGTCAGCAACTTGTGCCGTCCGCCGTCGCGGTCGAGAACGTGGGCGAAAAATTCAAACGGCGGCAGGAAGTCGGCCTTACTGCGCCAGCGCTTTAATTGGTCAGCGGCGGTAGCAAATCGGGCGGCTGTCGAGACCGCCGACCCGGCGTCGAGCAGCGCCTTCCAAAGCGTGCCCTTGCGGCCGTGGGCGAGGAGCAGCAGGTCGTCA
>JAWXCP010000252.1:0-6637 GCA_034408685.1 Hyphomicrobium aestuarii
AGCTTGTGGCTCCGGCGCAGGCGTTGGCTTCGGTGGTTCTGGTGCCGGAGCTGGCTTTGGCGGTTCTGGGGCCGGAGCGGGCTTGGGCGGTTCTGGGACCGGAGCTGGCTTCGGCGGTTCTGGGGCCGGAGCTGGAGCTTGTGGCTCCGGCGCAGGCGTCGGCTTCGGCGGTTCTGGGGCCGGAGCTGGAGCTTGAGGCTCTGGCGCAGGCTTCGGCGCTTCTGGTGCGGGAGCTTGTGGCTCTGGTGTCTGTTTCGGAGGCTCTGGAGCGGGAGTTGGAGCGGGTGCCGGAGTTGGAACGGGTGCTTGGGCGATCTTCTTCTGGACGACCACGATCGTCGTCTGCTGCGAGACCGACAACTCCGTCCGTGGGTCGGTCGCCTTGACCAGCACAATATAGGGCTTCGCCGCCACGCCACCGGCCGAGTCAGCCGACGGCGTCCCCGTGATCTCACCGGTGACCGGGTCGATCACGAGGCCGGGCGGGAGGCCGTCAGCCGCGTAGGCCAACTGGTTCGACTTGATGCCAGTCTGGAAAGACTTGCCAGCCGACACGGTCTCAAATGGTAGACCTTCGATGCCAGCCGTGGCGGGGATTGGTCCGATCACTGACGGCGGAATTTTCTCCGCCTGTATCGTCACGGCGAACGTCTGTGAGGCCTTCCCGCCTTGGCCGTCATCGGCGCTGGCGGTGACGGAGTAGACCCCGCCCGGCTTTGCCTGGGACGCGCCATCGGCGATCGTTCCCGTAACAAGACCAGCCTCGGCGTCGAAGCGAACGCCCGATGGAAGCCCCGTAACACTGTAGGAGAGCCGCGACGGGTCTGGCGCCGAGAAAGCTGCGGCGACCGGCAAGCTGACGGTCTCGCCCTCTTTGAAGATGCGGTTGATCGACTGCAGCGCGACTTCGGGCGCGCGGTTTTTGACGGTCAACACGAACGACTGCGCCGCCGTTTTGCCTTCTCCGTTGTCGGCGATGACTTTGACCGTGTAGGAGCCCTTGTCGCCACCACGCGAGGCTTCTGCCGTCGGCGCCCCCGTGATGCGGCCCGTCTGTGGGTCGATCTCGAGACCGACCGGGAGGCTGGCGGCGGTGTAGCGCAGCGTCTGTGACCCATACGCAATGAACCCGGACGCCGTCTCGATCGTGGGCATCGCCTCGCCGACGAACGCCGGCCCGGCTGATATCGCCGATACGACGACCGGGGCTTCGAGTTCACGTTCGGTTAGTGCGGCGCCCGTTACGGGTTCGGCGGTGATCGTGAACTTGGTCGGCACACTGGTTTTGCCGTCCGTTGCGGTTACCGTCACCGTGTAGACGCCGTCGTCGCCACCTTTGGATGCGGTTTTCGACAGGCGACCGGAGAGGCGGCCGGTTTCTGAGTTGACCGTGATGCCCGTTGGCAAGCCGCTTGCCGTGAACGTCAGCTTTGCTTCACTCTCGTTGAGAAACGCCGCGCCGACGTCGATCAGCACGCGCGTACCGTCCTTGAAGATCTTGCCGCGCGTCGCGGTGCCGATCGCAGGCGGATTATACAGCGCCGTCAGGATGAAGCTCTGCTGCGACGTGTTGCCAGCGGTATCGTCGGCCATTACGGTCACAGTATAGTTGCCGTCAACGCCAGCGCGCGATGCACCGCGCTCGAACTGGCCGCGAAGATCGCCGGTCTCGGGGTTGATCAGAAAGCCTTGGGGCAGGCCGGTTGCGGCGTAACGCAACTTGCCGCTTCTTGCCTTGAAGTATTTCGACAGTTGAATGACCGGAATGGCGCGGCCATCGTTGCTGGATACGTTGGCGATCGCCCATGCCGTGATCGGCGGCAGATCCTTCTCGAGTACGGCGCCAATTTCGAGCAGCGGGTCGACAACGAGATTGCCGTCCTTATCGATGCCACGGTCGAGACCCTTTTGCGCACGGTAGGCTGCGATCAGAGATGTGTACGGCGATACGTACTGGCGTTGGCCGTTGACGGTCTGCTGAATGTTGATGTGCAGGTGGTTCGTCGTCGTATTGGCCTTGCCGCCCATGTAGTTCGAGATGTTGCCGAGCGCGTCGCCCTGTTTGACGCGCTGACCCTGTTTGACCCGAATGCTTGGCGGGCTCAAATGCAGGTACTCATACACCGTACCATCCTCGCCTTTGAGCGAAACGGTCGGATTGGCCGTGACCTTGATGATGATGCCGTCGACAACGGCCACGACTGGCCATTTATTGCCCTTGCATTCCGGCGGGCGGATATCCTGACCCTGGTGGCCGGTGCCGGACGGACACAAGTCCATGTCCCAACCGCGCACTTCGCAGAAATTGTCGCGTTGGAGCATAGGGTTGTAATTGGTCGTGCTGCACTCAGAGCCGCCCGGGCCCTTGACCTTGCCGTAACCCCAACCGCCCAGATTCCAGATCTGTGAATTCATGAATGCATGCCGACCGGGCGGGGCAATGTCCGCCCCCGGATCGAGCTTGACCGGGAAGATCATGTCCGGGGCATAGACCCGGCGGTCGCCGACGCGGCCACGGCCCTTGTCCTGGGGCATCAGGTCACCTGGCGGATGGTAGGCGAAGCCCGGGTTGAGTTTGGCAATCACGGCGGGCGCCGGCTTCTCAGGCGCCACGGCGACCGGCACAGGGCTGCGCGTCGGGGCTTCGGGTTTTGCTTCGAGGCCGGGCAGCGACAGCGGCGCGTCCGGATTGGTGTAAAGGCATTTCGCAGCGGCAGCCGTTGGCGCGATCACAAGAGCGACGATGGCAAAAACGGCGGAAATCCCGGTCCACGACATTGACGTGCGGGACGTTAATGCGTTGCATCGAGCCTGAACACGCATGACCCCAACCCCACGATCTACCGGACCAATGCCACGCCAAAACCAAAAACAACGATTTGGACAGGCAGATGAAAAACTCGTTTAACTATGCCCCAAAGCAGGACGTGGCGGCAACCTCCGACCGCGCGGATTAATGAAAGTGACGGACATTGAATGGCGATTCGGTGCTGCACGGTCACACTCCTGACGGATGGCTACGATATCTGGTAGTGTGGTATCAGACCGACGGTCTTGAACCACGGGCTGCCGCGCCGCTGGACTGTTGGTGCCGCC
Source organism: Hyphomicrobium aestuarii (assembly GCA_034408685.1). Classification (GTDB taxonomy): domain Bacteria; phylum Pseudomonadota; class Alphaproteobacteria; order Rhizobiales; family Hyphomicrobiaceae; genus JANXVY01. Next base: position 3,097 of record JAWXCP010000252.1, read on the forward strand.
TGCGGTTTTAGAGCTTCAGTGTACCGTCAAACTGTGTGCTGCGTCGTGGAGACCTTGATATGACAGAGCGTGTTGTGGCGACCTCACAGCGAGCGACTTCGAAGGTGCGATTTGCGTATGCGGCCGTTGCGGTGTTCGGGCTCTCCGCGATTGGGCTCGCCGTCGGGCTGACGTGGGCTGGCAAGCCGGTCACCGCGCAGGAGCGGACGAGCAAAGGTCAGGAACTCTTGCCGGTCGAGTGGGGTAATGCCGACGTGAAGGCGGCGATGCCGAGGGGCGGCGCGCGGTCGTTCCGTGACAGCGTTGCCGGCATCGATTCAAGCAAGCTCGACGGTCTGCAGATTCCGGTCGTTGGGTTCTCCGAAACCCCCAAACTCGTGCGCAACGTGCTCGGCAAGGACGCGAAGCCGACAAAGCCGCGTGCCTTTATCTCGGATGCCAAGACGCCATACTGGTATCAGCTGGTCGATACCTATGACGGCATCTCGATCGGCATCGAGGCCGACCGGCGCGTCAACCAGAGCCAAGTGCGCGATTTCGGTGCCAAGCGCAGCGTGTCAGCCGATGGCCCGGCCCGGGTCTCGATCCAAGATGGCTCGACCGAGCAAGGTCTTGACGGCGTGCTGATCTCCTACACGGTCGCGCGGTATCCCGACATTCCCTATACCGTGACGATCGAATGCACCGGGGCGAAGAAGGCACAGTGCAAAGATATTGCGACCATCCAAAAGGATCAGTCGCTGCTCAAGGTCATCGCCGCGCGCGCAAGCTGATCGAGCCGCCGGTGATTAGGCTTTGACGCCAGCTCCGATCGCTGGCGCCGCATCCGGGTCGAGCGGCCAGCGCGGACGAACCGGCGCGTCGAGGCCATCGGTCAAGCCGAGGGCGAGGCGCTCAGCGCCGGCCCAGGCAACCATGGCGGCGTTGTCGCCGCACAGCGCTACGGGTGCGGCTAGCAGTGTCAGGCCCTCGCTGTCAGCTAGCGTTGCGAGGTCGCGCCGCAATCGTGCGTTGGCTGCCACGCCGCCCGCGACCACCAGATGGCGGATCGGTGCGATTGGCTCGCTTCCCCCGGTTTCGGGAGCATACCCGCGCGCGATGTGAATAGCCCGCCGGACCCGATCGACGACGCAGTCGGCTGCCGCTGCCTCGAAGCTCGCGCAGATGTCGGCGACATCGGTGTCAGTCAGCGGTTGGGCGGCCATTACCGTGCGGCGGACGGCGGTCTTGAGGCCAGCAAATGAAAAGTGCGGTTCCACGCGGCCTTTCAACGGGCGGGGCAGGTCAAACCGAGTAGCGTTCCCCGATTTGGCGGCGCGCTCGACCGACGGGCCGCCGGGCTGTGGCAGCCCCAGCAATTTGGCCGTCTTGTCGAACGCTTCGCCAAGGGCGTCGTCGATCGTGGTGCCGATGCGCCGGTAGCGGCCGACGTCTTCGACCAGCAGCGTCTGGGTATGGCCGCCTGAGACCAGCAACAGCAGATAGGGCGGACGGACGCCGTCGGTCAGGCCGACGGTGAGGGCGTGCGCTTCGAGATGGTTGACCGCAAGCAGTGGTTTACCGGCCGCGAGCGCGATCGCCTTGCCCATCACCAGGCCGACCATCAGCCCACCGATGAGGCCGGGGCCGGCCGTTGCAGCGACGCCGTCGATGTCCGTGATTTTCACGTTGGCTTGGCGCATCGCGTCAACGATCATCACATCTAGGCAGTCGGCATGCGCACGGGCGGCGATCTCGGGGACGACGCCGCCGAATGCGACATGCGCGTCCCACTGGGCGCGGACGAGGCTCGATAGAATGCGCCCGCGGCCCGTTACGGGGTCGCGCGCGACGACGGCGGCCGCCGTCTCGTCGCAGCTCGTCTCGATGCCGAGAACGAGAGTTTCAGATGACATGCTGGACGCCCTTAGACGAAAGTTTCTGAACTATGTCTTATTTCTAGTCGTTTTGATTGTAGCTTTGATCAACCGGTACAATCGTTAGGGGACTGCGCTGGATGGGTTACGTCGATGGATATGTGTTAGCCGTGCCCATCGACAAGCGTGAGGCCTACCTAGAGATCGCCGCGACAGCAGCGGCCGTTTTCAAGGACGCCGGGGCCGAACGCATCGTCGAATGTTGGGGCGATGATGTTCCGGCTGGAGCGTATACGTCGTTCCCAATGGCGGTTAGGAAAGACGACAACGAGACGGTCGTTTTTGCTTGGATTTTTTGGCCATCGCGGGCCGCGCGGCAGGTCGGCATGGTCAAGGCGATGGCAGACCCGCGCATGCAACTTCCGCCACACCTCGTTCCTTATGATGGGACGCGGATGATCCATGGTGGGTTTGAAGTCATGCTCGACGTTTAGTCGGCCCGCCCCGTTCGCGCGATCCAAGTTAGCGCGATGCAAGCATGGCACCGGCGGTGATCAGGCCGACGGAAATCCAGATCGTTGGGTTCGCGTTGCCGTGTCCGGTCGCGGTGAGCAGCAAGGTTGAGAGCACCGGCGTCGCATAGGCGAGAGTTCCGAGCAGCCGGATATCACCGCGCTTCATGCCGCCGTCCCACAGATAGAACGCCAGCCCAACCGGACCCAACCCTTGGGCTAGGATTGCGAACCATGTGATGGTCGCGGTGGGACCCGACGGCCAAACCGTACGTTCGAACGTCAGGTGAAGACCCATGGCGCCAATCGCTGTCAGGGCGCAGGTTACGGTGACGGCGCTGACGGGAACGCCAGCAAACATCCGCGAGGCTACCGAGTAGCTTGCCCAGATAATTGCTGCGGCGATGGCAGCAGCATAGCCGAGGGCGTGTTTTCCAGTATCGGCCAAGTCTGGAGCCAGCACGGGCGCCAAGTCCGACGCCAGCACTGGCGCCAGCGTCGGCGCGGTCCCGACGTCAGTGCCGATCCTTCCTGCTCCACCGATCAGCAGGATCGTTGCTGCGAACCCGAGACCTGCGCCGGCCAGTTGGCGAAGCGTCAAGCGGGTTCCGCCGTGGGCTGCCGGGAGCGCGGCAGAAAACACCACAATTAGCAGCGGCCAGAGATAATTGAGCAGGTTCGCTTCAACGGCGGGCGCCGTTTGCACGGCATAGAAATAGGCCGCGTGATAGCCGAGCAGGCCGTACACGCCGAGCACACAGTAGCTCGCCGTTACTACGTTCCAGCTCGGCCAAGGCGTCCGGGAGGCCCAAACGTAGACGATGCCGACCACGCTTGCGATCGCAAACGACATCGCCGCCAATTGCAACGGCGGTATGGCGCCCACTCGCACCGTGATCGCCGCCAGCGACGACCATAGTGCGATCGCAGCGATGCCTTGCCACGTGGCCGCGCCGAGGCGGCGCAACCCATCTTTGCTTTTGGCTGCCATGGCGGCATCCGGCAATGATCAGACCATGTACTGGCCGCCGTTGGCCGTGATGGTTGCACCCGTGATGAAGCCGGCGTCGTCGGCGGCGAGGAACACCACGCAGCGGGCAATGTCTTCAACCTCGCCGAGACGGCCGACCGGGATCTGCGGGATGATCTTGGTATCGAGCACGTCTTTGGGCA
>JAWXCP010000253.1:0-5065 GCA_034408685.1 Hyphomicrobium aestuarii
CTCGAAGACATTCTGAAACGCGGTCAAGACCGCGTGAAACAAGTCATGGATGGCGGCGGCATACCCGGACCGCTGTTGCTTCTGGCTGGCGCCGCCGTTGCTGCGTTCGTCGCTTGGAACGCGTTTACCTTCCGCGTCAACGCCGATGAAATTGGTGCCGTTCTTCGCTTCGGTGAATTCGTTCGACAGGAGGGCCCGGGGCTTCACTTCCGGCTGCCACCGCCGATCGACGAAGTGCGCGTAATAAAAGTCACTGACCAACGCATCCTCGACATCTCGACCAAGGCGTCAAACACCGCGCTAAGCAACAACAAGGAAATGATGCTCACTGCCGACGAGAATATCGTCGACGTGCGCTTCAACGTTTTGTGGCGCATCAAGCTCGATCCAGGCTCGATCAAGCTGTTTCTCTTCAACATTCAAAATCCAGAACTCACGGTCCGTGAGGTCGCTGAAAGCGTTATGCGTGAAGTCGTCGGGCTTACTCCGCTGCAGCCTCTGCTAACTGAAGCTCGCCTCGACGTTCAAAAGTCCGTGCAGAAGCGCATGCAAACGATCCTCGACCAGTATGGCGCTGGCGTCAGCGTTGACCAAGTGCAACTCCGCGAGGTTGACCCACCGACATCGGTCATCGCCTCGTTCCGCGATGTCCAAGCCGCCGCGCAGGAACGCGAAACAAAGATCAAGGAAGCGCAAAAGTACGCCGACCAGATCGTGACGGTGGCCAAAGGCGATGCCGACCGCATCAAGTCGCTAGCCCAAGGCTATAAAGACCAGACCGTTGCCGAAGCCACCGGTCAGGCATCGCGCTTCCTGAAAGTGTTCGACGAATACAAGAAAGCACCCGAGGTTACCCGTCAGCGGCTCTACTTGGAAACGATGGAGCGGGTGCTTGGCGGCGCCGACAAAATCATCATTGACCAGCGACAGGGCGGCCAAGGTGTCGTCCCATACCTGCCGCTCAACGAATTCGCCGGTCCACGTAAGCAGGCGGGGAGCAACTGATCATGCGCACGTTCTTTTCAGTTTTTCTCGTTCTGGTCGCGATCGCTGCTGCAGGTGTCTACTCGGCGGCATTCATCGTCCACCAGAATGAACAAGCCATCGTTCTCCGCTTCGGCGAAGCGCGCACGACCATAACCAAGCCCGGCCTGAACTTTAAGTTGCCAGTGGTTGACACTGTGGAGTTTTTCGACAAGCGCGTTCTCGATCTCGACACCAACGAGCTTGAGGTGACGACGAAAGATCAGCAGCGTCTGGTTGTCGACGCCTACAGCCGCTATCGCATTACGGACCCGCTAAAATTCTACCAGAACGTCCGCAGCCAGCAGCGCGCTGTCGTCGTCCTTGGCCCGGTGATCGAATCCACAATCCGCAACGTGCTCAATAGCGTCGTCCTGCCCGACGTCGTCAAAGAGAAGCGCGAGGCCCTGATGCGCGAGATCGCGACCACTGTGAACACCGAGGGTAAGGACTACGGCATTGAAGTTGTCGATGTCCGCTTGAAACGCGCAAACCTCCACCCGACTATTGCCGAAAGCGTGTTCAACCGCATGATCGCCGACCGTCAGCGCGTCGCCACAGAGCTGCGTGCTCAAGGCACGGCGGAAAACAATCGCATCACCGCAAACGCCGACCGCGACGTGACCATCATCAAGGGTGAGGCAACGAAGGCGTCGGACATCCTGCGCGGTGAAGGCGAGGGCGAACGCAACCGCGTGTTTGCCGACGCCTACGGTCGCGATCCGGAATTCGCCCGCTTCTACCGGGCACTCCAGGCCTGCGAAATGTCGTTCCAGGCCAAAGACACGCGGTTCATGCTGTCGCCGGATACGTCGGCGGTATGCTCGAGCTTCCTCGACGCCGTCAAAATGCCGACGCCAGCCAAAGCGAACTGAACTGTGGACCAAAAACGAAATCGGTGAACCGTAAATTTGCCGAAGATTGAGAACGATATGACCGTGGGTGAGCCGACCGACCCACGGTCCCTGCCAAGGCCGGTTGACAGCGCTACCGGCCTTGGACACGCTCCGAAGTGGGGTCCTTTCGGCCCTGACCAGGAGTAACAAATGGGCAACCAACGGTTCTTCAAAGGCGGCAAAATTCTGGCCGTTGCCGTGATCGCGTCCCTAGCTGGCTCGGCATTCGTGACCGCGGTGTCGCCTGCTCGAGCCCAACAACGCGCGTTTGTGCCACCGCCGTCGCTGGCCCCGCTCGCCGAACGGCTGAGCGAAGCCGTCGTCAATATTTCAACGACGCAGGCCGCCAAGGGTCCGCAAGGCGTCCCCCTCCCGAAGGTGCCCAAGGGCTCCCCATTCGAAGAGTTTTTCGAAGACTTCTTCGATAAGCGCGGCGGCAAACCCCTCGCTGAGCGCAAAGTGTCGTCGCTTGGCTCAGGCTTCGTTCTCGACCCGTCGGGCCTGATCGTGACCAACAACCACGTCATCGACGGCGCCGACGAGATCATCATCAACTTCGTCGATGGCTCGAAGTTGAAAGTCGACAAGGTCATCGGCCGCGACCCGAAAACCGACATTGCCCTGCTCAAAGTCACGCCGAAGAAGCCACTGAAATCGGTGCCGCTTGGTCCGTCGTCCAAGATGCTCGTCGGCGACTGGGTGCTCGCCATCGGCAACCCGTTCGGGCTGGGCGGTTCGGTCACCCTCGGCATCATCTCGGCCAAACAGCGCGACATCAACTCCGGCCCATACGACGACTATCTCCAGACCGACGCGGCCATCAACAAGGGCAATTCCGGCGGCCCACTGTTCAACATGGAAGGCGAGGTCATCGGCATCAATACGGCCATCATATCGCCAACCGGAGGCTCAATCGGCATCGGCTTCTCGGTCCCCTCCGACACGGTCGGCTCCGTCGTTGAGCAACTGAAGCAGTGGGGCGAGGTGCGCCGCGGTTGGCTCGGCGTGAAGTTGCAGAGCGTGACCGACGAAATTGCCGAAAGTGCTGGCCTCAGCGAAAGTTCTGGCGCGCTTGTCGCTGGCATCAGTCCATCGAGCCCGGCGGCGTCGGCTGGCATCGCAGGTGGCGACGTCATCGTGAAGTTCGACGGCAAGGACGTATCGAAGATGCGCGGCCTGCCGAAAATCGTCGCACAAACGCCGATCGGCAAAACCGTCGACGTTGAACTCCTCCGCAGCGGTCAACGGAAAATCTTGAAGGTGACCGTCGGGCGTTTGGCAGAGGACGACGATAAGCCGGAGCCCGCTGCATTGAAGCCGGGCGCCGGTGACAGCGGCAAGGGCGGCGAAAAAGGGGAGATTGGCAAAGGAGACGCACCGACAGCGTCGATGCTCGGCCTGACGCTGGCCCCCCTGACCGATGAACTGCGCAAGAAGTACAATTTTGATGCCAAACTGAAGGGCGTGGTCGTTCTTGAAATCGACCCGCAAAGCCCGGTGGCGCAAAAGAACATCAAGGTTGGCGACGTCATCGTCGAGGCCGGCCAGCAGCCCGTCGTCTCTCCCAACGACGTTGCCGGAAGCGTCGAACGCGTCAAGAAGTCTGGCCGTAAAGCCGTGCTGTTGCGCGTCGAGGATGCCAAGGGCGATCTGCGGTTCGTTGCTGTCCCGATAAGCTGAAACGCGCCCCATGGAAGCCCACCAAGCTGAGTTGAACCGCGCCCGGCTGCTGCTGAAGCGTCTCCCGAGTGCCTGTTTACGGTTGCCGTCCAATGGCAAATTCCAGTCCGCCGCCCCGGTCGCGACCCTGGGCTCGATACACGTCGATCGTCGTCCTGACAGGAGCCGGGCTATCGGCCGAAAGCGGCATCGCGACGTTCCGCGACCGCAGCGGCGTTTGGGCAAAATACGATGTCGACGAGGTCGCCACTCCCCAGGGCTTCTTGCGAAATCCGCGCCTCGTCCACGCGTTCTACAACATGCGGCGGCGCGACGTTCAGGCCGTTGAACCGAACGCGGCCCATATCGCGCTTGCCCGCCTTGCCCGCGAGCATCCCAGCGTGACGATCGTCACGCAAAACGTCGACCACCTGCATGAACTTGCCGGAACACCGCCAGCAAACCTGATCCACATGCACGGCGAATTGCTCTCGGCCCTCTGCGCGCGGTGCGATACGCGCCATCCCTGGACCGCCAACATCGAGATCGAGACCGATTGCCCGACGTGCCAGCGGCCCGGCGGCATGCGCCCCGACGTGGTGTGGTTCGGCGAGATGCCCTATCACATGGACCGGATCTATGAGGCCCTGGCGAAGATCGACCTATTCGTGTCAGTTGGCACCAGCGGCAACGTTTACCCCGCAGCCGGCTTCGTCGCCGTCGCCCGTGAACTCGGCGCTAGGACCGTCGAACTCAATCTCGAACCGTCGGAAGGCGCTGCCCTGTTTGACGAATCGCAGCATGGACCTGCGACAGAGATCGTTCCGGCGTTCGTCGATCGGCTTCTGGCAGGTGATTAGCGGCCTTCCGCTTTAAATGGAATCGCGGAAGGACTCTAACTTATTGGTTTGTCGTGTTTCTTTTCGGAAAACCGGTTCCCACTTTTCCGGAAACACTCTAGGTCGCGTCAACCTCTTAGGGCCGCCACCAACGCGACGTAGTCACGCTTGGCCGCATCCTTCGGCGTGCCCGCGAGCGCTTTCCACGCCTTGAATTTCGCCGTACCGCGGACGTCGAATAGCTCCGGCGGATCGCCAGATGCGTCACCTTCGGTGGCCTGCTTGAACAGCCCGTAAAGCTTGAGAAGCGTCGCGTTATCCGGCACGGCGTCGAGCAACCGGACGTCAGCCTCGGCCTGCTTGAACTCGAGATCGAGTGTCGACATAGGCAGCCCCCGATGGTCGAAATGGTCGCGTTGGGTCTAGCGCAAGAGCAAATAACCTAGCGCAAGAGCTTGTGGCCAGCCAGTCGACACTCAAAGTATTGGCATTACGTCGCCCGCCGCGGCGATCCTGCGCATCCCGTAATCACGCCGACCCAATGTAACCGCATACGTAAAAGGCCCGCAGCGAAGCTGCAGGCCCGTATTGTTTTCGCTGCCGCGTAAAGGGAGTTCAGCGTCCGCCGAAGCCACCGCCGCCAAAACC
>JAWXCP010000254.1:0-23640 GCA_034408685.1 Hyphomicrobium aestuarii
CGGCGATCGCGGTTGCAGGACACGACATCAAGGTCGGGCGCGGGGGCATTCGCGAGATCGAGTTCTTCGCCCAGACGCAGCAGCTGATCGCGGGTGGGCGACAGGCTGACTTGCGCGTTCGCGATACGCTGTCGGCGCTGGATGCATTGGTGGCGCGCGGCTGGATCGGACGCGAGGTCGCCACTGAACTCGCCCGTTCCTACCGCTTTTTGCGCATGATCGAGCATCGGCTACAAATGGTCGCCGATGAGCAAACTCAGCGGATGCCGCTCGCCGACTCCGACCTCGCATCGCTTGCTCGGTTTTCCGGCTTCGAGACCACGGCGGCGCTGTCGGCTGCTCTCATCGGTGAATTGGAGACGGTCCAACGCCATTACGACCGGCTGTTCGAAGCCGCACCCGAGCTCACGGCGCGGGCGTCCAACATGGTGTTTGCCGGTGCGACCGACGACCCCGGCACGCTCGAGACGCTGTCCAAGATGGGCTATTCGAACCCGTCCAATGTGCTGGCTTGTGTCCGTGGCTGGCACCATGGCCGCTATGCGGCGGTGCGGTCGGCCGGTTCGCGGGAACGGTTGACGGTGATGCAACCTCTGCTCATCGAGGCGCTGGCTGAGACCAGCGATCCCGACTTGGCGTTGGCCAATTTCGACAGGTTTCTCGCCGAGTTACCGACAGGCGTGCAACTGTTCGCCCTTCTGCGCGCGCACCCGGGCCTTTTGCGATTGGTCGCCGACATCATGGGGTCTGCCCCCCGGTTGGCCCGCATCCTGTCCCGCCGCCGCCGGCTGTTTGATGCCGTAGTCGATCCCCGTGCGCTCGGCGTGTTGCCGCAAATCGCCGACCACCGGCGTAGGCTTGCGGAAGTGGCCGGGGGCGCTGGAACCATCACGGTCGCCGGGGGCTCCTCCTCCGCTCAAGACTTCGAGCCGTTTCTCGACGCGTTGCGCGTCGTTGGCAGCGAGCAATCTTTCCTGATCGGGGTTCGCGTGCTCGCCGGCAGCGTCAGCGCGAGTGCGGCGGCGCGGGCCTATTCCGACTTGGCCGACGTGCTGGTCGACGCACTCCACCGCCGGATCGAGGCCGATCTCGAACAGGCCCACGGCACGTTTCCAGGCGGCGGAGCGGTGATCCTGGCGATGGGCCGCCTTGGCAGCCGGGAAATGACGGCGTCGTCTGATCTCGACCTGATCGTGGTCTATGACGTGCCGGAAGAAGCCATGACGGGAGGGCTGCAATCGAACGGCGCCAAGCCGCTCGCGGCGGCGCAGTACTACGGGCGGTTGACGCAGCGTCTGGTTGCAGCGTTCTCTGCACCGACATCGGAGGGCATCCTGTACGAGGTCGATCTACGCTTGCGGCCGTCGGGTCAAAAAGGTCCTCTGGCGACGTCGTTGGCGAGTTTCCGGGCCTATCAAACCGGCGAGGCTTGGACGTGGGAACACTTGGCGTTGACGCGGGCGCGCGTCGTTTCCGGGCCGCCAGAGCTCGCAGCGCGCGTTGAAGAGGCCGTGCGCGAAATCCTGACGCGACCCCGGGACAACGCTAAGACCGAAGCTGATGTTCGAGATATGCGCCTACGAATCGCGGCTGAGAAAGGCACGACCGACATTTGGGATCTGAAGCAGGTTCGAGGCGGTCTGGTCGATCTCGAATTCGTCGTCCAGTATCTGCAACTGATCCACGCTCCCGTTCAGTCCGATGTCCTCTACACCCACACGAGAACGGCGATCGCCAAGCTTGCCGAGCACGGCGCTCTCGCGCCTCACGACGCCCAGGCGCTCGATACGGCAGCCGAATTGCTGGGAGACCTGAACGGGCTCTTGCGGCTGTTGGCCGATGGACCGTTCAATCCGGCGTCTGCTCCCCGCGGCCTGAAGGACTGCTTGGCGCGGGCCGGAAAGGCGCCAAACTTCGCCGGGCTCGAAGCCAGCGTCCGGGAGACGGAGGAGGCGGTGCTCGCCATTTTCGAGCGCACGCTGCCGGCATGATCGCGGCGGTAAAGGTTCCGGTCACGACGATCTGTAGCAGGCGCATGGATATGGCGACGGAAAACGCCGGGCTGCCCCGTTTCATGGTTGCAGGGTTTGAGGCCGGGAACGGGCACCATCCCAAGAACGGGCATCCCAAGATCGGGCACCATCCCAAGACCGGGCACCAGCCCAGGATCTCGTGCACAATGAACGGTGTATGTCTGCCATGCGGCGCGGAGCGGTCGTGACGATCGAGCAGGGTGACAGGGGGGCAGAGGCTGCGGGCAACGGTCCTGTGGCCACTGACGCTGACCTCGTGGCGCTGATGGGTGGTGGAGACCGTGTAGCTTTTGGCGAACTCATAGAGCGTCATTTGCCAGCGGTTGCCGGCGTTGCCCGTCGGATGCTGCGCGACGATGCCGAGGCTGAGGATGTCGCCCAAGAAGCAATGTTGCGGCTGTGGCGGCAGGCAGGGCGCCTGGAGATCGGGCCAGCTGGGCTGCGACCGTGGCTGCGGCGCGTGGTGTCGAATTTGTGCATCGATCGCTTGCGCGTATCGCGGCACACGGACGTGGTCGACGACGTGCCAGAGGTTCCCCAGCCAGCGCGTCAGGTCCACGCCATCGAGGAGCGCGAGGCCACCAGACGGGTCGACAGCGCCCTGCAAACACTCCCCGAGCGGCAACGGCTTGCTTTGGTGTTGTTTCACTATGAAGGAATGAGCCAGATCGAAGTCGGAACCGCGATGGGAATATCGGACGAAGCCGTCGAGTCGCTGTTGTCGCGGGCCCGGCGCGCGCTGAGAACGGCGCTCGCCGATGACTGGCGTGAACTCATCTCGACAACGGAGAGCTGACCTTCAAAACCATGACCCACCACCACTCCGGTTCTTTAACCTCCAACGCATCGATAGCAGCCAAAACCGCCGATCCGGCCCGAGTGCACCATGACGACGTTTGATCCAAACCGCGCCGATCGCAACAGCTCCGAACGAGAGGCGTTTCAACGCCTTTTGGAGGCGTACGGCTCGGACCGGTCGCGCTGGCCGGCAGCCGATCGGTTGCGCTTTGCCCAGCTGTTGCCGCACGATCCGGCGGCACGGTCGCTGTTGCGGGAGGCTGCCGCGCTCGACCAGGTGCTCGATCGCGCACCGGGTCTCACGCGTGAACGGCACGAAGCCATGGCCGCCCGTTTGCTGGCGCTGGCATCTGACACGCCACAGGACGCACGACCGCTGGATGCCGTCACGCCGAAGCCCGTCCGCGAGGGCCTGCAAGCATCGCTCGTCGCCAGCGCGCCTATTTTGAAGCTGTCGCCGCGCCGGACCAACGCCAGGCCGGCCATGGCGCTGCTGGCGGCATCGTTGGCAGCTGGCGTGTTGATCGGCCTGACGGGTGCTGCCAATCCGCTTGTCGACGCGATCGCTGGCCTGACCGACAGCGCGCTAAGTGGCGGACAGTCGGGCGCGGATGCCGAACTCGAGTTCCTGCTCGCTGGCGATGGCGTTGCGGGTGGTGAGGACACGCTATGAGCCAGAATGGGCCAAGTGCTGCGGGCACCACTGCGACTGGCCGCATGGGACTTAGCCGCCGGGGATGGTTGCTGCTTGTTGCCTCACTCGCGCTGAACCTGCTTGCGCTAGGCGCGATTGCGTCGGCGGCGTTCATCCGCCGTCATGGTGGGTACGAACCGGTTTTTGCCGGTGCGGCGATGGCACCGGGCGAAATGTTCGGCTTTGTCCGGTCGTTACCGCCCGAGCGCCGACGGGCGATCCGTCAACAGGTCATGAGCGAGCGGCCAATCCTCAAGGCGCTGCGCGCGTCGGTGACCGCGGCGCGCGATGATGTAGGCCGGTACCTTGTCGCCGATCCGCTCGACCGTGCGGCTCTGGCGGATGCAACCAGCAAGTTATGGACCGCGGAAGGCAATCTGCGCCGGAAACAACTCGATCTCATGGCGCAGATGTCGAGCGTCATGACGAAGGAGGAGCGGGCTAAGTTTGTCGCAAAGCGGCAGTCCCGCTGGACACGTATGTCTGCGCCGGGTGGACGAGGTGCCGACGGACGAGGTGCCGACGGTGCCGACGAACCGGATACCGACCGGGACAGCGAAAAGGGTTCGCAGAAGCAGTAGCCGAGCGCGGCGTGTTCAGGCCGGTGGCCCGAACAAATCCTGCTGAGCCGCGACTGGCAGCGAAACGTCGGCTTGCCACACGTGCCCGGCTTGGGTGATGAACAGCTGCCCGCCACTGACATCGATCAGAGTGCGGGCAATGGACAGCGCAAGAGGAGACCTGCTCGAAGCAACATCGGCGCATCCCGTCTTGATCGTCAGGCTGATGCGTCCAGCACTAACATTGGCGTCGACCGATACGGAGCAACCGCTGCCGACACGAAGGGCTTCGACCACCAGATTAAGCAGCCCCTGTCGGCAGGTCTGACGATCGGCCCAGATGATGGCACCCGGCTCGACCGCCAACGCGAAGCTGGTCTGTTGGCTGTGTGCAATCGGCAAAACCGCAGCAAAAATATCGTTGAGCAACCCATCGAGCGGCACGGCTTCGGGCCTGCGCGCCCGGTCGCCATCGGCGATGATTGCGCTGAGCGCCAGCGTATCCTCCGCCGACTTCAGCAGTGCGGCGCCGCCATCGGCGATATGGCGGACGTAGGCAGCATAGCGTGGGTCGCCGACGGGTCCGAATATTTCCCGGCCGATCAATTCGCAAAAGCCGATGACGGCGGTGAGCGGGGTGCGGATTTCATGACTGATTGCGGCCAGAAGATCGCAGAACGGTTCTGGCGTCGCGGCCAAGGCGTGACTTTGCTGCCCGGCCGCGTACTGCGGCAGGTTGGCATTCGATTCCACGATCATGTCTTGGCCCCCGCCACCGGACTAGCCCCCGCCCGGTCGATATGGTGAACCTCGCTGATTGGCGAGGCGACTGTCGAGAGAGAAAAAATCGAATTTAAAGGGGTTCGCGGATCAACGCGATGCTGTGGCGCGAAAGGCTCAAACGATGTTCTCTCCCGGCCCCTTGTATCTGAGCCAACCCGTTTCAGCGTTCCCACATTTTATTGACGATCTCGTGGACGTCGCGCGACAGCAACGGATGCCGGGCGACGCGCGTCAGGGCGTCGCGAGCCTTGTCCCGGCGCTGCGGTTCCAGCGTCCGCCAGCTTTTGAAGCTCGACAGTAGCCGGGCGGCAACCTGCGGGTTGAACCGGTCATAATCCAGCACCTGATCGGCGATGAATTCATAGCCCGCCCCATCCGGCCGGTGGAACTGAACCGGGTTGCTGGTGGCGAACGCGCCGATCAGCGCGCGGACCTTGCTTGGCGTGGTCGGTACAAACAGGTCATGGGCGGTCAACGCCCGCACGCGGTCGAGAGTTGTCGCGTGATTGGCCTGAGCCTGGACCTGGAACCAGAGATCGAAGACGACATCGTCACCGTGCCAGCGGCGATAGAAATGGGCCAACGCGCGGTCGCGCAACGGGTGGTCGTGGTGGGCGAGCAAGGCCAAGGCGTGGGCTTGATCGGTCATATTCGCCGCAACGGTGTAGTGCTGGTAGAGGCGTTTGATGTCGCTCGGCGTTCCGCGCACGGTCGACAACGCCAGCACCATGTTTCGCAGCGACCGCCGGCCTGCGCTTTCGGCATCCGGCTCGAAGGGTTCAACGGCGCGGACCGAGCGGTAAAGGTCGCGCAGTTCATCCGACAGCACGGTTGCGATGCGCGCCATCAACAGCCGCTGGGCACGGGCGGCGAGTGCCGGATCGACGTCCGTTTTGGCCTCAAGCATGATCTCGGCGATCGATGGCATCCGCAGCAACTCGGCGCGATAGCCGGTGCCGAGACCAGGGTCGCGAATCGCTTCGCGCAGGGTTATGGCGAAGGCCGTGCCGCGGGCCGAGCGCCGGCCATTTTTCAGCGCGGTGTAGGTCGCGAGCAAGGTGCGCATCGCATACTGGTTGACGGCCTGCCAGCGATTGAACAGGTCGCTGTCGTGACCCGCGAGGAAGGCGAGATCGCGGTTGGACACGTCGGCATGGAGGCGCACGGGCGCTGAAAATCCGCGCATGATCGAAACTGTCGGGCGGCGGTCTAGCCCGACAAAGCGGAATGTCTCCTGAGCTTTGGTCAGGACGATCTGGCCGGGAAGCGGCGTGCTTTCGCCGGACTGGACCTCAGGCACCACGGCAACGTCGATGCCGTCACGGTCGACAAAGCCGATCCTAACGGGGATCGGCATCGGCTTGCGCCGCTGAGATGGCTGCTTGTCTGGCAGCACTTGGGTCAGCGTCACGTCGAGCGTGCGGCTCGAACGGTGATACTCCGTCCGGCAAGAAACTTCGGGTGTGCCAGCTTGGGTGTACCACAGCAGGAACTGGCTGAGGTCACGGCCTGACACTTCGGCAAAACAAGCGATGAAGTCTTCGATCGTGGCGGCTGCGCCATCGTGGCGGTCGAAATAGACGTCGAGGGCTTGGCGGAAGATGTCGCGGCCCAGCATCGTCTCGAGCATGCGGACGAGCTCAGCGCCTTTTTCGTATATCGTCGCCGTATAGAAGTTGTTGATCTCGATATAGCTGTCGGGGCGCACCGGATGCGACAGCGGGCCGGCGTCCTCGGGGAATTGTCCGGCCTTGAGTTGCCGAACATCTGAAATGCGTTGCACGGTCGGGCAGCGCTGGTCGGCCGTAAATTCCTGGTCGCGGAAGACGGTCAGCCCCTCTTTGAGACACAGTTGGAACCAATCGCGGCAGGTCGTCCGATTTCCAGTCCAGTTGTGGAAATACTCGTGCGCGACGACGCTCTCGATCGCCTCATATTGCGCGTCGGTGGCCGTTTCGGCCGATGCCAGGATCAACCGGTCGTTGAAGATGTTGAGCCCCTTGTTCTCCATGGCTCCCATGTTGAAGTCCGACACGGCGACGATGTTGAATTGGTCGAGATCGTATTCGCGGCCGAACCGTGCCTCGTCCCAGGCCATGGCTCGCTTGAGGCAGTCCATCGCCCAGGTGGCGCGCGGCTCCTTCCCGCGTTCGACGAAAATCCCGAGGTCGACAGGGTGGCCCGAGCGGGTCGTAAAGGTCGAGTGGATGGACCCGAGGTCGCCAGCGACGAGAGCGAACAAATAGGAAGGTTTGGGAAACGGGTCGGTCCAAACGGCAAAGTGGCGACCGCCTGCGAGATCGCCACGGCCTGCGAGATTGCCGTTGGACAGCAGCACTGGAGCCTCGCGGCGATCGGCTTCGAGCCGTACCTCGAACCGCGCCAGCACATCGGGACGGTCGGTCATGAAGGTGATGCGACGGAAGCCCTCGGCTTCGCATTGCGTGCAGTAGACGCCGCGTGACCGGTACAGCCCCTGGAGTGATTTGTTGGCATTGGGATTGACGACGGTGGTTGCCGTCAGTTCGAACCGCGTCTCGGGCGGGTTATGGAGTGTGAGGGCCTCGCCATCATATTCGTATTGTCCGCGCACCAGCGGCGTCCCGTTGATCGCCAGTTTATCGACGTCAAAGTGCGTGCCGTGGAGAACGAGTGCGTCGCCAAGCGTTGCCGCTCGCGGATCGGGGCGCAGTTCCAGACGCGAGCGCACGACGGAGCGTTCAGGCGCCAACGCAATATCGAGCGCCACCGTGTCGACGGTGAACGACGGCGGACGGTAATCGCGCAGGCGAATTGTGCGCGGCGTTTGCGGTTTCATCTGATCCCGGTCCCATCGTTTGCCCCTCCCCTTCGGCGTCGGAGAGTTCCGTAGAAACCTGCGTCAAAGTGCAAAATGAACCAAAATCGGCCAGTAAATCAAGCCACAACTTCAAACTAATTAGCCAGTAGCCTGAAAGTCTGATTACATCCCGCAATGCTTCATTCTTTCAATGGCATAGTGAAATTCTGTGTTCAGTGTTTCTACGAGTGACCCGACGTGCGGCACCTCAGTGATGGCGGTGACGCCGTGCCCGGCCGACCACACCGTGCTCCACGCTTTGGCCTCGTTGCCAAGGTCGAGCTTATGGCCCTCGCCTGAGATCGAAGCGAGGTCGACACCGGCGCGGACCAAGCTCGGCTTGAGGAAGTTCGCTGGAATTCCAGAGACTTTAGACGTGTAGACGATATCGCTCGAACCGCTAGCGACGAGCATGGCTTTGTAATCGGCATGCGCGAGGCTTTCCTCGGTCGCGATGAAGCGCGTGCCGAGATAGGCGAGGTCGGCGCCGGTGGCTATCGCCGCCGCGATGTCGCCCCCAGTCGAGATGGCTCCGGCTAGGACGAGTAGTTTGCCCTTCGCGATAGGCCGCAGTTCAGCAACCAGCGCAAACGGATTGACCGTACCCGCATGACCACCCGCTCCAGCTGCCACGGCGATGATGCCATCGGCACCCGCCGCGATCGCTTTCTCGGCGTGACGGGCATTGGTGACATCGTGGAGCACGATACCGCCATAGGCGTGGACCGCGTCGACGACCTCGCGGACGGCACCAAGTGAGGTGATGACGAACGGGACTTTCGCACGACAGGTGACAGCAAGGTCGGCCTGCAGCCGCGTGTTGGTCGGGTGTACGATCAGGTTCACGCCAAATGGAGCAGGCCTGCGGCCGGTCTCGCCTTCTGCGGCTGCGAGGTCGGCGGCGATCTCATCAAGCCATGCGGCGTATCCCTCGCTGGTGCGCTGGTTAAGCGCCGGGAAGGTGCCGCTCACGCCAGCCTTGCACGCTTCGACGACGAGGCGCGGCCCCGAAACCAGAAACATCGGGGCGGCGATGGCTGGGAGGCGAAGGCGGCCTGCGAACGGTGCTGGTAGTGTCATTGGCTTCAACCTCTTGCCATCCAGTTTCGCCACTCGTCCGCCGCCACGTGATTACAACGGGTCGGGACGCGATCAAACCGTGATCTCGATTGTTCGATTACTTCGGTGCCCGCAAGTCGATAAGTGCCATGTGAGGAGCGGTCAGCACAGCGAGCCCGAGGAAAATTGCGGCGAGGACGTTTGCTCCGACATCGATATGCGTCAGTAACAGGGCGCCCAGAAGTATGCCAAGGATCGCCAGGGGCGCGTATGGCAGGCTCGCGCGTGCTAACGCTACCATGGAAGCAGGCTTCAGTTCAGCGCGGACCGCTAAAATATGGCGCGGCGCATGCAAGCCGCAAAAGTAGATCGTGAAAAACACCACTGGCGGGCAGAACAGGCCAAGGCTCAGCGCCGATCCGATCTCGATCGACCGCAGTGGGTCTCGCCCAATGTCGCGCGTTGCGAATGCGGCTGCCAGCGCCAACGCGACAATAGCGACCCAAGCCATGGCTGTGGCGATCACAACGGCGGCTGGCGCCGGTGCCAGCCATCCGAAAATTGCCGTTACGTCCTCAGCGTACCAGATGGTCGGCGCCGAGAGCAGAGCAACGCCAAGTGTCGTGCGTTCGACAACGCGGTTAGTGCCAGGGCACCAATCACCGGCAAAGTGATACGCGGAAGCGGCAAGGAATACCGCGAGAGCATAGCCGGGCAGCATCCACCAGATGAAGCCCGCCAAAAGCGCAATCCCGATATAGGCTGCGAGAAAAACAGCGAGACCGAGACGGTCGTGAATGGGCCAACGTGATTTCGATAGAGCAACGTCGAATGCACCATGCGGCACGCCAAGCAATAAAATGACCGGCGCGGCAATTAGAGCGATGGTCGGCAGTGATACCGCGGAAGCGTGAGGGAACCCGGCAATGGCAATAGCCGCTATGGCGATAAATGCGCCGCGATGTATGTTTAGCGCTGACCAACGGGACCAAAAGACCGGCCGCATTTCCGGCAATTGAGGTGTGCGGATCATGGTGTCTCCGCGAGAAGAGGGGAGGGCCGCCAGCTTGGGCGGCCCTTGGGATGCGCGTTGGGTTCGTTCGGCCGAATGCTGCGGACTGATGGCGCCAGAACAGCAGCACTGGGTCGTCACTATGCGGCCATCACCGTCAGGCTGGTGCCATACGACCAGTCTTGTCGGGTGACGCCGCTTCTTCGAGGGCCGAACGGCGGACGGCGATCAAGTAGATCACAAAACCAAAGACCACCTTCGCCACAACGTCGGCAACCGTGTATCCAACTTGGACTGCCGTTGCTGCTGCCCCGCCGCTGAAACCCAGCATTGGGAATACAAAGACGACCGGGTAGAACGACCACGAAATCACGGTAAGCCAGCGTGCTGCGTTGATCAGCCCCCGCACCTCAGTTGGCTGCGATGCGATTGATTTGCCAAGGCCGACGAACAGCTCGTAGACGATCCAAATGAACGGCAACATGGCGAGGCCCCACCACAACCATTTGGTCGATGGAACTGCCGAGATCTCGCCTGGATAGCCAAGAACGATCATGGCGACTGCGAGCAGCCCGAGACGGGTGCTTTTCGACCAAGTCTCGGCCCGCGAAAGGCGCATAACCAAGATGAGTTCGACGAGCAGGAGTGGAACGGTTAGGATCCAGTCGACGTATCGATATGCGTCGTTGAATGCGATACCGCTCGGCTCGATTTTCAAGCCGGTTATCGTGTAAGCTGCGCTCCAGCTGTCGAAGATGCGGATGTAGTGATAGAGCGCAATCGCTGTCACGAGACCGGTGATCGTCAATGCGGTCTTGTAATAGTCCGAAACTTGAGACCGTCCGAGCCAAAAGAACAGCGTTGCTGCGCCCATGGCTGCAATTGTGAATGAGAAGGCATTATAGACCAGTTGGAACTGGTCTAGCGATATTGACGACATTGGGTTTTTCTCCTGCGCAATTGACCGCGTATCTAGCAAACGAGTGTTGACGGCGTGCAGATCAACCGAAGTTGACAATGTCGCATGCTCCAGACAGAGAATTTCTGCAGACGAGTGGGGCCAACTCGACGGCCCTGCCGATCACACTGCCTTCGCCATCATTTCCTCGCGCAGCACTCGGCGCAGGACCTTGCCGACGTTAGTTTTGGGCAACTCTGATCGGAACGTGACGAACTTGGGGCATTTGTACTTGGTCAGTTCGGTGGCGCAGAAGGCCTTGAGTTCATCGGCAGTTAGCGAATCGTCGCGGGCGACGACGAAGGCGTGGACAGCCTCCCCGGAGTGGCCATCGGGCAAGCCGACGACGGCGGCCTCCCGCACTTTTGGATGCCTGGCAATGACGTCTTCAACTTCGTTTGGATAAACGTTGAACCCCGACACCAGGATCATTTCCTTCAGCCGGTCGACGATTTTGATTTCGCCATCGGGCAACATCAAAGCCAAGTCGCCGGTGCGGAAATATCCGTCGGGTGTCGTTACGGCTGCGGTCTCGTCCGGGCGGTTCCAGTAGCCGCCCATGACCTGTGGCCCTTTGACCGTCAGCTCACCGATTGACCCCATCGGCAATTCAACGCCATCGGGACCGCGAATTGAAACGTCGGTCGATGGCCATGGCAAACCGACCGTGCCGCTGAACTTGGTGTTGTCGGCGCGGTTGAAGCAAACGCCAGGTGAGGTCTCCGATAGCCCGTATCCCTCGATGATCGGTTGGCCGGTCTGCTTGTACCAGCGCTCGGCGACGGCGCGCTGCGTTGCCATGCCGCCCGACAACGTGACTTTTAATTGCTTCCAATCGACCTCGCCAATTTTCGGGTTGTCGAGCAGCGCATTGTAGAGCGTGTTGACGCCCGAGATCATCGAGAAGCGGCGCGTTTTGAGCGTCGTTACGAAGGCTGGGATATCGCGCGGGTTGGTGATCAGAAGCGCGCAGCCGCCGCGCTTCACGATGAACATGCAACAGGCCATCAGCGCAAAGATGTGATAGAGCGGCAACGCCGTGACCATGATGTCCTGGCGACCATCGTTGCGCGATTGGACCACGGGCTCGAACCACGCGGTGCACTGCGCCACGTTGGCGAGAATATTGCGATGGGACAGCGCCGCGCCCTTGGACACGCCCGTCGTGCCGCCGGTGTACTGCAGGAATGCGAGATCGTTCTCGTCGATCGATACGGGCATGACCCGCTTGCCGCGACCGGCCGCAATGACTTTTGCGAAATCGAAGGCGCCATCGACACGCCCATCGGGTTTTACCGGTGTCTTCTTGCCCCCAACGTAGTTCACCACCATGCCCTTGATGCCGAGCAGGTCGCCGAGCATAACGCGCACGACCCGGTCGACCGGCGTTTCGGCCTTGGCAGCTTTGACGGTGTGTTCGAACTGAGCGAGCACGAAAATGGTCCGTGCTCCGCTATCGCGCAACTGGTGGGTGAGTTCGCGTGCCGTGTAGAGCGGGTTGACGTTGACCACGGTGCACCCGGCCTTCAGCGCCCCGAACACGATCGGGAGGTAGGCGGCGACATTGGGCATCATCACGGCGATCTGGTCGCCGCGGCCAAGCCCCTGGGACTGGAGCCACGCTGCGACCGCATTGGCCAATTCGCCGAGACGGGCGTAACTGTACTGCACGCCGAAACTTTCGACGGCGGCAGCCTTCTCATAGCGGCGCACGCTGACGTCAAACATCTCGACGATCGTGCCGCCAAGCCGGTCATCAATAGTCGCTGGAATGCTGGCCGAGTAGCTCGTGAGCCAGGGCCGGGGTGGGGGTTGCGACGACGGGGTTGGAGCCGACGCTGCGGTTGGCGTCTGCGCGGCCGGTTGTGCCTGAGCGGCTTGCGATCCGTTTCTGGATGCATCGGCTGCGCTAGTGGCAGGGTCGAGGTTGGGGTTGGGGTTGGGGAACAGCGTGGTCATGCGGCCTCCTCCTGAGCGCCGGCGGACCGGCCCATGTTTGGGTATCTATCGCTTCCTCGCGGGTGGTGGCGCGATGGCCAGCACCTCGTTATTTGTCACACAGCGCGGGCCGGTAACCGGCCAGCGCCACTATTGCCGCTCGCGGGGAGATGGCTCGACCTGCGATATTTCCGGTATCGCTTGGTGTTCGGTCGCCGCCTCGCGCCAGTTGGGACAGGGCGAAGTTGCCCCGCCGATGGTCCCGAGCCCGTGTTTCTTGATCAGGCAAGCGACGTCGGCATCGATCCAAAGCTGGTCTCTAACGGTATAGCCAACATCGGCGCACGATCCAAGCGCGCAAAACCGAGCGTTCTGCACCCAGCTGCCATACCCTGCACCCCACCACCTAGCCATGGCCCGGCGGCGCGTGTAGAGCATGACGTAAGGTGCCCAAGCCGTGCCCCGGCACCATCCCCGACACGTTCTAAGGCCGCCTGCCCATGTCCAAGCAACTCATCGTCGACGGCATCCCGATCGAGGTCGAGGACGGCACATCGCTGCTCCAAGCCTGCGAGATGGCGGGCGCCGAAATCCCGCGATTTTGCTACCATGAGCGATTGTCGATCGCGGGCAACTGCCGGATGTGCCTCGTCGAGGTGCAGGGTTCGCCCAAGCCGATCGCGTCGTGCGCCATGAGCGTCAACGACCTGCCGCCCAACAAGGACGGCAGCGCCAAGATCGTCCAGACCAAGTCGCCGCTCGTCAAGAAGGCGCGCGAGGGGGTGATGGAGTTTCTGCTCATCAATCACCCGCTGGACTGCCCGATCTGCGACCAGGGCGGCGAGTGCGACCTCCAGGACCAATCGCTGCATTATGGCGGCGCCGGCTCGCGCTTCAGCGAAAACAAGCGCGCAGTCGAGGATAAGCACCTCGGCCCGCTGATCAAAACGCACATGACGCGCTGTATCCATTGCACGCGCTGCGTCCGCTTCATGACCGAGGTCGCCGGCGTCGAGGAACTCGGCCTCATCGGGCGCGGTGAGGATGCCGAGATCACGACCTATCTTGAAAACGGCATCTTGTCCGAGATGAGCGCCAACGCCGTGGACCTGTGCCCGGTCGGCGCGCTGACCCACCGGCCGTGGGCGCACAATGCGCGGCCGTGGGAATTGTCGCATACGCAATCGATCGACGTCATGGATGCGGTCGGCTCGGCGATCCGGGTTGATACGCGGGGCCGCGATGTCATGCGCATCCTGCCGCGCCGCAACGATGCCGTGAATGAAGAGTGGATCTCCGATAAGACCCGCCACGTCGCCGATGGCCTGCGCTCTCAGCGGCTCGATACACCTTACATCCGTCGCGACGGCCCCCTTGAGCCCGCATCCTGGGACGAAGCGCTGGCCGCAGTCGCCAACCGCTTGAAGTCGACATCGCCCGACCGTATCGGCGCAATCGCAGGCGACCTCGCGGGCGCCGAAGAGATGTTCGCGCTCAAAGACCTGATGGGTCGTCTCGGCGTCAAAAGCCTCGACTGCCGTCAGGATGGCGCCCGGCTCGATCCCGCGTTCGGCCGCTCCAGCTATGTGTTCGGCACGACCATCGATGGCATCGAGCAGGCCGACTGCATTCTGCTCGTCGGCACCAACCCCCGCGTCGAAGCGGCCGTGCTCAACGCCCGCATTCTGAAGCGCCACAAAATGGGCGGCCTGAAGGTCGGCCTGATCGGCGAGCAGTTCGCGCTGTCCTATCCCGCAACCCACGTCGGCACCGGCCCCGACGCGCTGACCAGCGTTGCCGGTGGCGGCCATGCGTTCGCCGCCGAACTGTCGGCAGCCAAGCACCCGATGGTTATCGTAGGCCCGGCCGGATATACGCGCGCCGACGGCCTCGCCGTGCTCTCGGTCGCCGCCCGGATCGCCGAAGCGGCCAGCGTCGGCAAGCACATGACCGGCAGCGCCTTCAACGTCCTCCACGCCGCTGCCTCGCGCGTTGCGGGACTGGACCTCGGCTTCGTACCCGGCCCCGGCGGGCTCGACGTGAACGGCATGGTTCAGGCCAGCACCAACGGTTCGCTCGATGTGCTGTTCTTGCTCGGCGCGGACGAACTCGCGATCGATCGCCTCGGTCGCCAGACGTTCGTCGTCTACCAGGGCAGCCATGGCGATGCCGGTGCCAACCGCGCCGACGTCATTCTGCCCGCTGCGGCCTATACGGAGAAGGCCGCGACCTACGTCAACACCGAGGGCCGGGCTCAAATGACTGCCCGCGCCGCCGTACCGCCCGGGCTCGCCAAAGACGATTGGGCAATCATCCGCGCACTGTCGGCTGTGTGCGGCCACACGTTACCGTATGACGACCTCCGCGCCTTGCGCGCCGCCATGTATGCCTACGCTCCGCAAATGGCTCGCATCGGCGCGGTATACGAGCCCGCTCGACCTGACCTCAACCGCCTCGCCGGGCTAACCGCCTCGCTTGGCCGCGAGCCGTTCATCAACCCGGTTCGCGATTTCTACCTGACCAACCCGATCGCGCGTGCCTCTGCCGTCATGGCCGAGATGAGCGCCCTCAAACATGCCAGCGCCGGGTTACGCCGCGTCGCCGAAGCTGCGGAGTAATGCGATGACTTACCTCGGCTTCGAAGGCCTCATCGGGATCGTCCTTTACACGCTCGTCCAGGTCGGATTGGCGCTGGCCGTTATCCTGCCACTGCTGGTCGCGATCGCCTTCCTGCTGCTGATGGACCGCAAAGTCTGGGCCGCCGTGCAACTGCGTCGCGGGCCCAACGTCGTCGGGCCATTCGGTTTGCTCCAATCGTTTGCCGACCTGATCAAATTCGCCGTCAAGGAACCGCTGATCCCGGCCGGTGCCGACAAGACTGTGTTCCTCCTCGCCCCGCTTGCAACCGCCACGTGCGCGCTTGCCGCCTGGGCAGTCATCCCGGTCAACCAGAATTCCTGGGGCACATGGGTCGTCGCCGACCTCAACGTCGGCATTCTGTACATGCTCGCGATCTCGTCGCTCGGCGTATATGGCGTCATCATGGGCGGCTGGGCATCGAACTCGAAATACGCTTTCATGGGCGCCATCCGCTCGTGTGCGCAGATGGTGTCTTACGAGGTCTCGATCGGCCTCGTCATCATCACGGTGCTGCTATGCGCGGGTTCGCTCAACATGACGGCGATCGTGAACGCGCAACAGTCCGGCGTCGGCACGTATTTCGGCCTGCCGAAATCGTTCCTAGATTGGTACTGGCTGCCGCTGTTCCCAATGTTCGTGGTGTTCTTCATCTCAGCGCTTGCCGAGACCAACCGCCCCCCGTTCGACCTGCCCGAAGCCGAATCCGAACTCGTCGCTGGTTACATGGTCGAATACGCGTCCACGCCCTACTTGCTGTTCATGCTCGGCGAATACGTCGCCATCACCACGATGTGCGCGCTGACCACGATCCTGTTTCTTGGCGGCTGGCTGCCGCCGTTCGACTTCTGGTTGTTCAACGCCATACCCGGCATCATCTGGTTCGCGCTCAAATGCGTCGCCGTGTTTTTCATGTTCGCCATGGTCAAGGCGATCGTGCCGCGCTACCGCTATGACCAATTGATGCGGCTCGGCTGGAAGGTGTTCCTGCCACTGTCGCTGATTTCCGTCGTGGTCGTCGCCGGCGTGTTGCAGTACGGCAAATTCGTTTGAGGTGTCCCCGGCATCCGGCGCCGTGGTCGTCTCAAAGCTCATCATCGCTCGTCTGGAGCCGCTCACCGCATGTCCATTACCCAGGGAATAAAGTCGCTCTTCCTGCTCGAGTTCGTATCGGCTTTCGGGCTCGCGATGCGATATTTCTTCACGCCCAAAGCGACGATCAACTATCCCTTTGAGAAGGGTCCGATCTCGCCGCGTTTCCGTGGCGAACACGCCTTGCGCCGCTATCCCAATGGCGAGGAGCGGTGCATCGCGTGTAAACTTTGCGAGGCGATCTGCCCCGCCCAGGCGATCACTATCGAGGCCGGCCCCCGCCGCAACGACGGCACGCGCCGAACCACCCGCTACGACATCGACATGACCAAGTGCATCTACTGCGGCTTGTGCCAGGAGGCCTGCCCGGTCGATGCCATCGTCGAGGGTCCGAACTTCGAGTTCGCAACCGAGACCAGAGAAGAACTGTTTTATTCTAAGGATCGGCTGCTCGAAAACGGCGACCGCTGGGAACGCGCAATCCAAAAGCAGCTCGCCCTCGATGCCCCCTATCGTTGATGATCCCGCGAACGCGGATCAGCCCGCCCGGCGAGAGCCGATGCGCATGCCGGACCGCGACAATCCCTTCGCGTGGCGCGCCAAGGCCAAGGAAGGCCGGAAGGGCGCAGCGCGGCTCCTCGAAGAACTGACCATTGAGGAGGTCTCGCGCTACATGGATATGGCGCGCGATCAGGTCAGCCACGAGGAACGGCTCGTCGGTTTGAAATTGACGCTCGCCGCCATCGCGGTCGGCATCGTCGTTTACGACATGGCGCACGGGCTCACCAACGGCATCACCGGCTGGCACATCGGCGGGCTCGCACTTGCCGCCGCACTCGGCTATTGGCCTTGGAAAGTGCGGTCCTACCGGTTGCTATGGATGAAGCATCTGGCGGCGGCCAAAGCCGAGCTTGCGCGGCGCGGTTCTCAGACGTAGCGACGTGCGGGTGCGGTCAGGGTAAGGACCGATGTTAGCCTGGGACGGCGGACGACAGAGTGCAGCGTGTGAGGGACTGCGAGACGTGAGCCGCTTGGGGCGTGAGCGCGGGCGGCGGTGGAATTGGACACAACATGACGCTGACGGTTTTCTTCTTCTATATGTTCGCCATTCTGGCTGTCGCATCGGCCGTGATGGTGATCACGGTCCGCAATCCCGTGCATGCCGTCCTGTTTCTCATCCTGACATTTTTTAACGCCGCGGGCCTGTTCATCCTCCTCGGCGCCGAGTTTCTGGCGATGCTCCTCGTCATCGTCTACGTCGGCGCGGTCGCGGTGCTGTTCTTGTTCGTCACAATGATGCTCGACGTCGATTTCGACGAACTCAAAGCCGGGTTCATCAAGAATGCGCCAGCCGGTCTCCTGGTCGGCGGCATCGTGCTCGCCGAACTCGTCCTACTGTTTGCGGGTCGCTCGTTCGACATCAACCTTGGCAAAACGCTTGGTGCGGCGACACCGACCGACATCGACAACACACGCGCATTGGGCCAGCTCATCTACACGAAGTACGCCTATCTGTTTCAGGCGTCCGGACTGATCTTGCTCGTTGCCATGATCGGAGCGATCGTTTTGACCCATCGCGTTCGTGACGGGGTGCGGCGCCAGTCGATCTCGGCGCAAAACGCGCGCCGCCCCGAAACCGCAATGGCCGTCATCAAGGTCCCGAGCGGTGGCTACGACATTCCAGCAAAAACAAAGCCGGTAGCGGACCAGCCGAAGACACCTGCGGAGGCGGCGGAATGAGACGGATCAGCGTGCCGCCCTCAGACGTCATGGCTTTGCTTGGCTGGGCCACCCGGATAGCTCGGCATTCGGTAGCTCGGCATTCGGTAGTTCGGCATTTGGCAATCATCGTTCCCAACGCGATGCGCACACGGCCATTTCAGACCACCGCGCGAGGCACGTCATGACGATCGGTATCGCCCATTATCTGGTCGTCGCGGCCTGCCTGTTCACAGTCGGCATCCTTGGCATTTTCCTCAACCGCAAGAACGTCATCGTCATCTTGATGTCGATCGAGCTGATGCTGCTTGCGGTCAACATCAACCTCGTCGCGTTCTCCTACTATCTGGGTGACCTCACGGGGCAGGCATTCGCGCTGTTCATCCTGACGGTTGCCGCCGCCGAGGCGGCCATCGGGCTTGCCATCATCGTCGTCTACTTCCGCAACCGCGGCTCCATCGCGGTCGAAGACATCAACATGATGAAGGGTTGAGTGGGCGAATGGCGAATAGCGAATGGCGAATAGGGGCACGGCGCTGTGGGCCAGGAGATCCAATCATACCGCGACTTGGTCGTTTGGCAGAAGGCCATGACGCTTGCTGCCGAATGCTATCGCGAAACTGCGACGTTCCCGAAAGCCGAGATGTACGGATTGACGAGCCAGATCCGAAGGGCGGCCGCATCGGTCCCCGCCAACATCGAAGAAGGCCACGGACGCGAAAGTACGGGCTCGTTCATACAGGCGCTGCGCGTTGCGCAAGGTTCACTGAAGGAACTCGAGACGCACGTTTATCTTGCCGAACGGGTGGACATCATGCCCTCCGAGACCATGAAAGAGCTTTTGACGGGTTGCGAGACGGTCGGGAAGCTGTTGCGTTCGTTGATCCGCTCACTGCAAGCCAAACAGGCCAATACTTGATGATCATTGTGCACCACTCGTCGTCCACCCTTCTTCCCCATTCGCCATTCGCAACTCGCCATTCGCCCCTATGATCTACACCGCCATCGTTTTCCTGCCCCTAGTCGGCGCTTTGATTGCTGGTCTCCTCGGCCGCGTGATCGGCGACCGGCCATCCGAAATCATCACCACCGCGTGTCTGGTTCTCGCAGCCGTTCTGTCGTGGGTCGTGTTCCTTGATGTCGGCTTTGCCCACACCACGACGAAAGTCACGCTGCTACGCTGGATCTCGTCGGGGGAGCTCGACGTCGCGTGGTCGCTTCGTATCGACACCCTGACGGCTGTCATGCTGGTCGTCGTCACCACCGTCTCGAGCCTCGTCCACGTCTACTCGATCGGCTACATGGAGGAGGATGACGCCCGCTGGCGCTTCTTCGCCTACCTGTCGCTGTTCACCTTCGCCATGCTGATGCTGGTGACCGCAGACAACCTGCTGCAACTGTTCTTTGGCTGGGAGGGCGTCGGGCTCGCATCGTACCTTCTGATCGGGTTCTGGTGGAAAAAGCCGTCGGCCAACGCGGCTGCGATCAAGGCGTTCGTCGTCAACCGTGTCGGCGACTTCGGTTTCGCGCTCGGCATTTTTGGCCTGTTCGCGCTGACCGGCTCGATCGGCTTCGACAAGATTTTTGCCGACGCCCCAAGCCTCGTCGGTAAAACGATGGACCTTGCCGGCTTCAAGGTCGACATTCTGAACGCGCTGTGCCTGCTGCTGTTCATCGGCGCGATGGGTAAATCCGCCCAGTTCCTGCTCCACACATGGCTTCCCGACGCGATGGAAGGACCCACACCGGTCTCAGCCTTGATCCACGCCGCGACGATGGTGACGGCTGGCGTGTTCCTCGTCGCGCGCATGTCGCCGCTGTTCGAACTTGCCCCAACCGCAAGCCAAGTCGTCATGTACGTCGGCATGTTCACGGCGTTTTTCGCCGCGACCGTCGGCCTCGTTCAAAACGACATCAAGCGCGTCATCGCCTATTCGACCTGCTCGCAGCTCGGCTACATGTTTGCCGCCTGTGGCGCTGGCGCCTACGGTGTCGCGATCTTCCACCTGTTCACGCACGCCTTTTTCAAGGCACTACTATTCCTAGGCGCCGGCTCGGTCATCCACGCGATGCACCACGAGCAGGACATGCGCAACATGGGCGGCCTCAGGAAACACATTCCCATTACGTGGGCGATGATGTTGATCGGCACGCTGGCGCTAACCGGCGTCGGCATCCCGTTCGTCGGCGGCTTTGCCGGGTTCCATTCCAAGGACGCGATCATCGAGGTCGCGTATGCCGCGCAATCCCCCAACAACATCGTATTCTGGATGCTGTTGCTGACCGCGTTTATGACGTCGTTCTATTCGTGGCGGCTGATGTTCATGACCTTCCACCAGCAGCCGCGCTGGGCGCAGGGTGGTGATGGACATGGCCAAGACACGCACGCGGCCCACGCGACCAAAGACGAACACGACAAAGATGACCACGGCCACGGCCATCACGCGCATACGCCGCACGAGAGCCCGCAGGTCATGCTGATCCCGCTCTACGTCCTGGCGCTGGGTGCTGTCGTGGCGGGCTTCGTGTTCTACCCCCACTTCATTGGCTACCAGTATAAAGAGTTCTGGGGCAAAGCGATCTTCGAAGGGCCAAACAACCACATCATGCACGCCATGCACGAGGTGCCCAAATGGGTGCCGGTCGCGCCGTTCGCCGCCATGCTTTCGGGCCTCGCGTTGGCCTACGTCTACTACATCGCCGCCCCGGGCCTCCCGGCTGCCACCGCCCGCGCGTTCAAGCCGATCTACCTGTTCTTTTTGAACAAGTGGTACATTGACGAACTCTACGACCTGATCTTCGTCCGCCCGGCGATGTGGATCGGCCGCGCGCTGTGGAAGGGCGGTGACGGCGCCATCATCGACGGCACCATCAATGGCACGGCCTCAGGCGTCATGGCCGGCACCAACAGAATCGTGAAATTGCAGACCGGCTTCGTCTACCACTACGCCTTCTCGATGCTGATCGGCGTCGCGGCAATCCTGTCGTATGTCATCGCCGTTGCCGGCGGCTTTGGAGGCGTGAAATGACGTCCGTCGCCGGTATCCCGATCCTCTCGATCGTCACGTTCTTCCCGCTGGTCGGCGCGCTGCTTATCGCGCTGCTCAACCGTGACGCTACCGGCCAATCCCGCTGGATCGCGCTGTGGGTCACGATCCTCACGTTCGCCGCCTCGTTGCTGATCTGGCTGAACTTCGACCCCCGCAACGCCGGCTTCCAGTTCGTCGAAGACCGCAGCTGGCTCGGGCCGATCCGTTATAAAATGGGCGTCGACGGTATCTCGATTCTGTTCGTCATCCTGACGACGTTCCTGATGCCGATCACCATCCTCGCCAGCTGGAACACCATCGAAGACCGGTTGCGCGAATACATGATCGCGTTCCTCGTGCTGGAATCGCTGATGATCGGCGTGTTCTGCGCGCTCGACCTGTTCCTGTTCTATATCTTCTTCGAAGCCGGGCTGATCCCGATGTTCCTGATCATCGGCGTGTGGGGCGGCAAGCGGCGCGTCTACGCCAGCTTCAAGTTCTTCCT
Source organism: Hyphomicrobium aestuarii (assembly GCA_034408685.1). Lineage (GTDB taxonomy): Bacteria > Pseudomonadota > Alphaproteobacteria > Rhizobiales > Hyphomicrobiaceae > JANXVY01. Next base: position 21,657 of record JAWXCP010000254.1, read on the forward strand.
CTATACCCTGCTCGGCTCGGTGCTGATGCTGCTCGCGATGATCGCGATGTGGAATCACGCCGGCACCACCGACATCGAGCGCCTGCTCGTCACCCAGTTCCCGCGCGAGATGCAGACGTGGTTGTGGCTGGCGTTCTTCGCCTCCTTCGCCGTCAAGATGCCGATGTGGCCGGTCCACACGTGGCTGCCCGACGCCCACGTCGAAGCCCCAACGGCGGGCTCCGTCATCCTGGCCGCCATCCTGCTCAAGATGGGCGGCTACGGCTTTCTGCGATTTTCCGTGCCGATGTTCCCGCTCGCCAGCCAGGATTTTGCACCGCTGGTGTTTGCCATGTCGGCCATTGCCATCGTCTACACGTCGCTCGTCGCTTTAGCGCAGGAAGACGTGAAAAAGCTGATCGCGTATTCCTCCGTCGCTCACATGGGCTACGTCACGCTCGGCATCTTCACTTTCAACGCCCAAGGCATCGACGGCGCGATCTTCCAGATGCTGTCGCACGGCATCGTCTCGGCAGCCCTGTTCTTATGCGTTGGGGTCGTCTACGACCGCATGCACACCCGCGAAATCTCGGCCTATGGCGGGCTTGCCGAGCGCATGCCGATCTATGCCGCCGTGTTCATGGTATTCACCATGGCCAACGTCGGCCTGCCGGGAACATCGGGCTTCGTTGGCGAATTCCTGACGCTGATGGGTGCGTTTAAGGTCTCGAGCCTCGTTGCCATCATCTGCACGTTGGGCGTGATCTTGTCGGCGGCATATGGTCTTTATCTCTACCGGCGCATGATCCTGGGCGAGATGATCAAGCCCGCGCTGATGTCGATCACCGACTTGAACCGCCGCGAGATCGGCATGCTCGCCCCACTCGTCATCCTGACGATTTTCCTCGGGATTTACCCTGCACCCATTCTCGACATCACCGCCGCCTCGACCAAAAAACTCGTCACCCAATACGAAACGGCCATCAAATCCGCCGGGCTCGCGAAGTAATTGACGGCCTGCTCCGCACGTTACACGTCGAGGTGCGTTCGGCGATAAACGGACTCGATCGGCACGGTCAGATCGATGCAACTGAAATGTATCGACCCACCAGCCCCGATCATCGTGGGGTTTGCTGGCCACGTGCCATCCTCGCCGCGGCGTAAGTGCTCAACTTGCATCCGCGTCGAGTGAACCACGACAAGTTCCTTAACTGTGGGCAGCGTCGCATAGGCACGGATGTTCTCGTAGGTGTCCGGCTCATTGCTGGGCGACAGAACCTCAATCAGCAGCACGGGCTCGGAGAGATAGCGCTCACCCCGCCGGTCCGCTTCACACGTGACGCCAAGATCGGGGATGCGAAAGTTCCAGTCGGCGCGCACGAGCGGCCTGATGCCGGGGGCAGATACGACCGAACACCGTGTGGTACTGGCATCTAAATGCGTGTGGATACGTCCACCGAGATTCATTATCAAGCGGCCATGGGTGTTGGTCGCTGGCGACATCGCGCGCAGCACCCCATCGACCAGCTCATAGCGCGTGTCGGTGCCATCGCCTTCCCAGCACAGGAAGTCATCGACGGTCATCATCGGCGGCAGTTTGCGTGCAGCGGTCATGGCTGAGGCTCCGGCTCATACGTGTGACCCTACCTCAAGCTGCCCAAATGCGCCACATCGCACACCACTGCCTCTCCCCGCGTGCGGGGAGAGGCAGTGCGGCGGAGCGCGCGTCGCGCGATCCGATGCGCGGTGAGGGGCAGCAACGAACGCCCGTCGCGCTTGTAACCAGCCGCTGTCCTGGACCATCATGTGGGAACGCATCCCTCCGTCATGGCCCGCGATCGGCGGGCCACCCAGACAGGGCCGATCAGGCCGACACCGCGAGATCGCCTCCAACGTGACTGGGTGACCCGCCTGAAGCGGGCCATGACGGAACGAGAGGTCAGCCGGTCGACGTACCCGCTTGGCCGTTTCAAGTCGGTCTCGCTCACCCTCGAGATCACGCCCC